>NZ_CP150304.1:102500-435000 GCF_037992945.1 Peribacillus sp. FSL E2-0218
TGCGAGACCTACAAGTCGAGCAGGGACGAAAGTCGGGCTTAGTGATCCGGTGGTTCCGCATGGAAGGGCCATCGCTCAACGGATAAAAGCTACCCCGGGGATAACAGGCTTATCTCCCCCAAGAGTCCACATCGACGGGGAGGTTTGGCACCTCGATGTCGGCTCATCGCATCCTGGGGCTGTAGTCGGTCCCAAGGGTTGGGCTGTTCGCCCATTAAAGCGGTACGCGAGCTGGGTTCAGAACGTCGTGAGACAGTTCGGTCCCTATCCGTCGCGGGCGCAGGAAATTTGAGAGGAGCTGTCCTTAGTACGAGAGGACCGGGATGGACGCACCGCTGGTGTACCAGTTGTCTTGCCAAAGGCATAGCTGGGTAGCTACGTGCGGACGGGATAAGTGCTGAAAGCATCTAAGCATGAAGCCCCCCTCAAGATGAGATTTCCCATGGCGCAAGCTAGTAAGATCCCTGAAAGATGATCAGGTTGATAGGTCAGAGGTGGAAGCGTGGCGACATGTGGAGCTGACTGATACTAATAGATCGAGGACTTAACCAACGCTTTAAAAAATGAAAGGCCTTCTTATTATCTAGTTTTGAAGGAACAACGTTCCTCATATGTTTGGTGGCGATAGCGAAGAGGTCACACCCGTTCCCATTCCGAACACGGCAGTTAAGCTCTTCAGCGCCGATGGTAGTTGGGGGTCTCCCCCTGTGAGAGTAGGACGCCGCCAAGCCATTAGAAAAAAGATCAGCCACCTCGGCTGGTCTTTTTTCGTTTTGATTTGAATATTTCGGGTAGATATTTCCCATTTCTAGCAGATGAAACGATAAAAGAGATGAAAATTTGAGGTTTTTGATTTGAAGGATTAGGGTAAGCATGTAAGATATTTAATTTTTCGTGTCCAACGGAGTATGCAATTACATATAATTTGGAGAAAATGGATAGTAAAGAAAGAAAGTGCGTTTAAGTTGCAAAATGCATTTTTCGTTGTATAATAATAGTCAAATATAGTCAAAGTCAGATTGGAGGAGGCTGAGTGAGAAACATATCTGATGTTATCGAAACTTATTTAAAGCAAGTACTGGAAATAAGTCAAAAAGATATCTTGGAAATTAAAAGAAGTGAAATAGCGGATAAATTTCAGTGTGTTCCTTCTCAAATCAATTACGTAATCAATACCAGGTTCACGATCGAAAGAGGTTATGTTGTAGAGAGTAAGCGTGGAGGCGGCGGTTATATCCGGATCATGAAAGTGGAGTCACAAGATTACGTGCAGCTTATCAACCAATTATTATCACTTATAGGTCCCAGGGTCACTCAATCCATGGCCGAAGGAGTAATAGCCCGGCTGATGAATGAGGAAGTCATTAATGAAAGGGAAGCAAAGATCATGATGAGCGTGATTGATAGATCGGTGATTTATATCGACCTTCCTGACCGTGATGAACTTCGGGCAAGAATTATAACGGCGATGCTTACGACTTTAAAATATAAATGAAAATGGCAGAGGTGATGAAGGATGATTTGCCAAGAATGTCATCAAAGGCCTGCTACCCTACACTTCACCAAAATCATCAATGGAAAAAAGACTGAAATCATGATTTGCGAGAAATGTGCTCAGGAAAAAGGTGAGATGGTCGTGGATGCAGGAGGCCATGGTTTTTCAATAAATAATTTATTAGCAGGATTGTTGAATATCGAGTCGAATATTCAACAGACAAAGGCAAATGCATTTTCTAAAACGGAAGAGAGGCGTTGCCCGCATTGTCATCGATCCTATAAGGAATTTGTCCATATCGGAAAGTTCGGCTGTGCTGAATGTTACCAAACATTCAATGAACAGTTAAACCCCATTTTAAAGAGGGTGCACAGCGGCAATACAGCCCACATAGGAAAAATCCCAAAACGGGTTGGTGGCACCATATATCTGCGAAAGCAAATTCTCGATCTGAAAGACGTATTAAAGGGTCACATCGACCAAGAGGAGTTCGAAAAGGCGGCAGAGGTCAGGGATAAAATTCGCTCCCTTGAAAAAAGGTATGAAGCACAAGAGGGAGGCGAGGAAATATGAGCTTGGAAAAGTTTGTAGAAAATGCCTTGAGCTCCTGGATGAGTGCAGAAGGACCTGAAATCGATATTGTATTGAGTTCAAGGATTCGATTGGCCCGAAATTTCAAAGACTTTACCTTCCCAACCTCCTTTTCTAATGAAGAAGCTAAAAAAATCATTGAATTGGTGAAAAAAAGAATTGAAGAGGAAGTCACTCCTGAGATTGGCAAGTTGGAGCTTCTGGAAATTGACCAGCTGCAGCCACTGGAAAAGCGTGTACTGGTCGAAAAACATCTAATCAGTCCCAATTTAGTTGAAGGATCAGCCAAAAGTGCTTGTCTTCTTTCGGAAAATGAAGAAATAAGCATCATGATAAACGAAGAGGATCATCTTCGCATCCAGTGCTTAAAGTCGGGCTTGCAGCTGAAGGAAACATTAAAGATTGCAAATCTTCTTGACGATTGGATTGAAGAATCCATAGACTATGCATATGATGAAGAAAGGGGATACCTAACGAGTTGCCCAACCAATGTGGGTACAGGGTTAAGGGCTTCGGTCATGATGCATCTGCCGGGCCTTGTGCTAACGCAGCAAATGAATCATATCATACCGGCGATCAACCAACTGGGATTGGTGGTCCGGGGGATATATGGGGAGGGCAGCCAGGCATTAGGGAATATCTTTCAAATTTCCAACCAAATTACCCTTGGGAAGTCCGAAAGGGATATCGTTGAAGATCTAACCAGTGTCGTCCAACAAATCATTGCCCAGGAACGGTCTGCAAGGGATGCATTAGCGAGGACGTCTCACATACAATTAGAAGATCGGGTCTTTCGCTCCTATGGGATATTATCCAATGCTCGCATCATTGAAACGAAGGAAGCTGCTACCTGTATCTCGGATGTTAGGCTAGGTATAGATTTAGGGTATATAAAAAATATTTCCAAAAGCATACTAAATGAGTTGATGATTTTGACACAGCCAGGATTTTTACAAAAGTACGCGGGTGGATCTTTAAAATCCCACGAAAGGGATATCCGTAGGGCAGCACTCATTCGAGAACGCTTGAATTTCACGGAAACTTCCTCCTCTTGAGGTCCTTGACCTAGAGTGAGTACCTATATTCCTGTAATGGATGCGGGGGAAGCAGCAGCCCCTGCCATTACTTAGAGGATTGTCAGCAATTTAATTCAAAACGAAAAATTCTTAAGGAGGAATTCCCTATGATGTTTGGTCGTTTTACTGAAAGAGCCCAGAAAGTATTAGCATTGGCGCAAGAAGAGGCAATCCGCTTAGGACATAATAATATCGGCACGGAACATATTTTGCTTGGCTTGGTACGAGAAGGCGATGGCATTGCCGCCAAAGCGTTATATGCGCTCGGTCTGGGGCCGGAAAAAATTCAAAAAGAAGTGGAAAATTTGATAGGCCGCGGACAGGATGCGGCGCAAACGATCCATTACACTCCAAGAGCCAAGAAGGTCATTGAGCTTTCCATGGATGAAGCTAGAAAGTTAGGTCATTCATACGTGGGGACAGAGCATGTACTGCTTGGTCTGATAAGAGAAGGCGAAGGTGTGGCAGCCCGAGTATTGAATAATCTCGGAGTGAGCCTGAATAAAGCCCGTCAACAAGTTCTCCAGCTTTTGGGCAGCAACGAATCCGGCGGTCATCAAGGTTCAGCGGCTTCCAATGCAAGCACGCCGACACTGGATGGCCTCGCTCGCGACTTAACGACGATTGCACGGGAAGGAAGCCTGGATCCGGTGATTGGCCGAAGCAAGGAAATTCAGCGTGTCATAGAAGTATTGAGCCGTCGTACAAAAAACAACCCTGTCTTGATCGGTGAACCAGGGGTGGGTAAAACGGCCATCGCCGAAGGCCTTGCCCAACAGATCATCAATAATGAAGTACCGGAAATCCTGCGTGATAAACGCGTTATGACACTCGATATGGGTACCGTTGTCGCTGGTACGAAATACCGCGGTGAATTCGAAGATAGATTGAAGAAAGTAATGGATGAAATCCGCCAGGCTGGCAATATCATTTTATTCATCGATGAATTGCATACACTGATTGGTGCCGGCGGGGCAGAGGGTGCCATCGATGCTTCCAATATCCTTAAACCATCCTTGGCCCGCGGTGAATTGCAATGTATCGGGGCGACAACTTTGGATGAATACCGTAAGTATATCGAAAAGGATGCAGCGCTTGAACGCCGCTTCCAGCCGATCCAAGTTGATGAACCGACGATGGAAGAATCGATTCAGATCCTCAAGGGGCTGCGTGACCGTTATGAAGCCCATCACCGCGTATCGATTACTGATGAAGCGATCGATGCAGCAGTCAAGTTATCAGACCGTTACATTTCGGATCGGTTTTTACCGGATAAAGCGATTGACTTGATTGATGAAGCCGGATCCAAGGTTCGGCTGCGCTCATACACAACGCCGCCAAACTTAAAGGAACTTGAAGTGAAGCTGGATGATGTCCGGAAGGAAAAGGATGCTTCCGTTCAGAGCCAGGAATTCGAAAAAGCTGCTTCGCTTCGCGATACGGAACAACGCTTAAGAGAACAATTGGAAGAAACGAAAAAGACTTGGAAAGAAAAACAAGGGCAAGAGAACAGTGAAGTGACCGTGGATGATATTGCCCACGTCGTATCCAGCTGGACCGGTGTTCCTGTTACGAGACTGGCCCAAACGGAGTCCGATAAACTGCTTAACATGGAATCGATCCTCCACGATCGCGTGATTGGTCAAGAAGAGGCCGTCATTGCCGTTTCTAAAGCAGTACGTCGTGCAAGAGCAGGCTTGAAGGATCCTAAACGCCCAATTGGTTCGTTCATCTTCCTTGGGCCTACAGGGGTCGGTAAAACCGAACTTGCCCGTGCTTTAGCTGAATCCATCTTTGGGGATGAAGATGCCATGATCCGCATTGATATGTCCGAATATATGGAGAAACATTCGACTTCGCGCCTGGTTGGATCGCCTCCAGGATATGTTGGATACGAAGAGGGCGGACAATTAACCGAAAAAGTGCGAAGGAAACCATACTCCGTGGTTCTGCTTGATGAAATAGAAAAGGCACATCCCGATGTCTTCAATATCCTTCTGCAAGTACTGGAGGACGGAAGGCTGACAGATTCGAAGGGACGCACTGTCGATTTCAGGAATACGATCCTGATCATGACATCGAATGTAGGGGCGTCTGCACTAAAAACCGATAAGTATGTCGGGTTCAACATCCAGGATACTGGCCAGGATTACAAAAATATGAAGGGCAAAGTGATAGAGGAGCTTAAACGAGCATTCCGTCCTGAATTCCTGAATCGTATCGATGAAACCATCGTTTTCCACTCACTGGAGAAGGATCATTTAAAACAAATCGTGACCTTAATGTCCAATCAACTGACGAACCGCTTGAAAGAGCAGGAAATTTTCTTGGAGCTGACGGATGCGGCCAGGGAAAAAATTGCGACGGAAGGCTTCGATCCAGAATATGGGGCACGGCCAATCCGCAGGGCGCTTCAAAAGCATGTAGAGGATTACCTTTCCGAAGAGCTGCTTAAAGGGAACGTGAAAAAAGGGCAAACGGTCGTGATGGACGTTGTGAATAATGAATTTGCCATCAGGCAAGGCGAGCCTGTCAACGTAAGTGAATAACCATATTCCTAACTTCGAGGTACACGCAGATATTTTTGCCGTGTACCTCTGTTTTTTATCCATAGGTAGAAATGAGCATAAAAGAACAGGGCACATAGGGTGTTTTTTTAAAAAACTTAACGTTAAGAAGGATTAAATAAAACAAAGATATAATATCCTTACTATAGGCATTTTTCAAAAAGGAAGAGGAGTTATTATGGCAGTGAAGAAGAAAACCAAATTCATGTGTCAGTCTTGCGGATATGAATCTGCGAAATGGATGGGGAAATGCCCAGGCTGCGGTGAGTGGAACAAGATGGTCGAGGAAACTGAAATCGTGAAACCGGCGAGGAAAGGCGCCTTCACCCATTCGGAGGTTAGAACCTCTGGGGAACGTGAGAAGGCTGCGCCGATAACGACCATTCAGTCTGAAAAAGAACCGCGGATCAAGACGGATTTAATGGAACTGAATCGTGCCCTTGGCGGCGGGATCGTCCAGGGGTCGCTTGTTTTGATTGGAGGTGATCCGGGTATCGGGAAATCGACACTCCTTCTGCAGGTATCTTCCCAATTGGCACATAAGCAGAAAAAAGTGCTGTATATATCTGGTGAAGAATCAGTCAAGCAGACCAAATTGAGGGCCGACCGGCTGGGGAGCATGTCGGAAAACCTGTACGTGTATGCGGAAACGGATATGGACTATATCCAACAGGCGATTTCAGAGGTGAAACCGGATTTGGTGATTATTGATTCCATCCAAACGGTGTACCATTCGGAGGTTACATCTGCGCCGGGAAGTGTATCGCAAGTGCGCGAATGCACAGCTTCACTGATGCGCATCGCTAAAACGAATGGAGTGGCTATTTTCATCGTCGGGCACGTAACGAAGGAAGGGGCGATTGCAGGCCCGCGTCTGCTTGAGCATATGGTGGACACCGTATTATATTTCGAAGGCGAAAGGCACCATACATATCGAATTATCCGGGCGGTCAAAAACCGTTTTGGTTCGACGAATGAGATGGGGATCTTTGAAATGAAAGAACATGGTTTGGAGGAAGTGGCCAATCCATCGGAAATATTCCTTGAAGAACGGTCCCAAGGAGCGTCAGGTTCCACCGTCGTTGCCTCGATGGAAGGAACCAGGCCGGTGCTGGTAGAAATTCAGGCGTTGATTTCACCTACGAGCTTTGGAAATCCAAGGAGAATGGCGACAGGAATCGACCATAATCGTGTTTCGCTTCTCATGGCAGTCCTGGAAAAAAGGGTGGGCTTGCTGCTGCAAAACCAGGATGCGTACTTAAAGGTGGCTGGCGGCGTTAAGCTCGATGAGCCGGCAATCGACCTGGCTGTCGCGATCAGCATCGCTTCGAGCTTCCGTGATAAACCAACGAACCCAACCGATTGCATCATTGGGGAAGTGGGGCTCACAGGGGAAGTGAGAAGGGTTTCGCGAATAGAGCAAAGAGTGCAGGAAGCGGCAAAGCTTGGATTTAACCGGGTGATAATTCCCGCTAATAATATCGGGGGATGGACCGCGCCGAAAGGTATCAAGATCGTCGGGGTTTCATCGGTTTCGGAGGCTCTTCAACATTCGTTAGGGGGTTAAGTATGACAGATAAAAAAGGGTATGAAAAAACAAAGCTGGAGATTCTGCAAATCGTGGCTCCAGGCACCCCGCTCCGGGAGGGCATTGAAAATGTACTGAGAGCAAACACGGGCGGCTTGATCGTCGTGGGATATAACGAGAAGGTGCGAATGATCGTGGATGGCGGCTTCCAAATCAACTGTTCCTGTACGCCGAGCACATTGTATGAGCTGGCGAAAATGGACGGGGCCATCATTTTGAATGAGAAAGCCGATACGATCATCTTTGCCAATGCCCAATTGGTGCCGGATAATAGTACACCCTCGACTGAAACGGGGATGCGGCACCGGACGGCGGAACGCGTCGCAAGGGAAACCAAGTCGTTGGTCATTGCGATCTCCCAACGGCGCAATGTCATCACGTTATATCAGGGGAATTTCCGGTATGCCCTCAAAGATATAGGAGTCATACTGGCCAAGGCCAATCTAGCCATTCAAACCTTGGAAAAATACAAGGTGGTCCTCCAGCAGAGCATCTCGGTATTGGGAGCGCTCGAATTTGAGGAAATCGTGACCTATGCCGATCTTTTGCAGGTATTTCACCGCTATGTAATGGTTCTCAGGATCAAGGCGGAGCTGCTTACCTACCTGAATGAGCTTGGTACCGAAGGAAGGCTGATCCGTCTGCAAATGAATGAAATCCTGGCAGATATAGAAACGGAGGGAAAATGGCTCATCAAGGATTATACCTCCAGAAATGACGAAAAACCTGAAGAAATCATTTATCGGCTTCAAGAACTGGCCATGCAGGAAAAACTGGATGAAAGCATCCTCCTTAAGGTTTTGGGCTATCATGGATATATACACCTTGATGAAGCCGTGCATCCCCGCGGTTATCGCATCCTCCATAAAATCCCGCGGCTGCCGGTATTGATCATCGAAAATTTAGTGAATCAGTTCGAAAGCTTTAGCGAAGTCAACAAAGCTTCGGTTGAAGACCTTGATGATGTTGAAGGCATTGGGGAAGTCCGTGCCAATAAAATTAAAGAGGGTCTTCGCATTTTAAAAAACCAGCTGGTCACAAATAGAAGGATGTAAAGCTTAACTTCAAAAAATTCCTATATTAGCTTGAAATTGATTGGCGCTTATTTTTGACACCCAAAACCCAGGGTGCTAGGCTAATATTACGAAAAAGAGAAGAGTCATATTTGTAAATCCACTAAATCCTTAAGTGAATTTCACGTATATAATGAAAACGAATTTTCGAAGGTTTCATTTTATTTTATTGGTCAATAATGAGTAGAGGGAGGTGAAAGGGATGTTAAAACGCATTATACAAGCATGCTTCTTAATAGTCGGCGGAACTCTTGGTATGATACTCATTCCTGAATTATTAGTTGTTTTACATGCAGATGATATTGCTTTATTAAACAATCCTTATGTAAGTGTACTGTTGGGTGCCATTATCTTTTATCTTATTACTTTTTGGGCAGTAGATCATGTGATCTATTTTATGAAGTGGCTGGAGGAACAGCTCGTTAAGATACCGATTACGGACATCATTTTTGGCAGTGTCGGTCTTTTGGTCGGACTGCTCGCGGCGTTCTTGGTTGGCTACGCGTTCAGTGCCATCGGTGTTCCCATTTTAAATACGGTCGTTCCGATCATCCTTACGCTTTTGTTCGGATATCTCGGGTTCCAGGTCGGCTTTAAAAAACGCGATGAGCTATTGAATTTATTCACGAAAAGTAATAAGAAAAAGAATGCCGATGGTGAGGCAGGTGAGGATGAGGAAGGGTATAGCAAGCGGCTGAAGATTCTCGATACAAGCGTCATCATCGACGGCAGGATTGCGGATATCTGTCAAACGGGCTTTCTGGAGGGCACGATCGTCATCCCTCAATTCGTTTTGAATGAACTGCAGCATATTGCAGATTCATCGGATGCCTTGAAAAGGAATCGCGGCAGACGAGGCTTGGATATCCTGAATAGGATTCAGAAAGACCTTCCGATTAAGGTTGAAATGTACGAAGGTGACTTTGAAGACATTCAGGAAGTGGACAGCAAACTTGTGAAGCTTGCCAAAATATCAGGCGGAATGGTCGTTACAAACGATTTCAATTTAAATAAAGTATGCGAGTTTCAAAATGTGGCAGTCCTTAATATCAATGACCTGGCCAATGCGGTTAAACCTGTTGTACTTCCTGGCGAAGAGATGAATGTACAAGTCATTAAGGATGGTAAAGAGCAGAACCAAGGCATTGCCTATTTAGATGATGGTACGATGATCGTGGTCGAGGGCGGACGTGACCATATCGGAAAACGCATTGATGTCCTTGTCACAAGTGTACTGCAAACATCTGCAGGCCGAATGATATTCGCTAAACCGAAACTATTAGAAAAAGCATTATAAGAAGAGTAGGAGAAACCGTTATGTTTTATGATGTAGTGATACCTGCAGCTGGACAAGGGAAACGAATGAAGGCTGGCAAGAATAAACTGTTTATTGAACTATCGGGCATCCCGATTATTGTCTATACGCTCCGTGTCTTTGAAGATGATCCCAACTGCCGAAAAATCATCCTTTCGATAAACCCGGCTGAAAAGGATCATTTCAACCAGTTGATGGCCGCTTACGGGATTAAGAAGGTCAAGGAACTCGTCAAAGGCGGCGGGGAGCGCCAGCAAAGCGTTTATAATGGGCTGCAGCATGCAGGAGAAGAAATCGTCCTTGTGCATGACGGGGCCCGTCCTTTTATCAATCAAGGGCAGATCAGTGATTTATGTGAAGCGGCTTCCCTTCATGGCGGAGCAGTCATTGCTGTCCCCGTTAAGGATACGATTAAAAGGGCGACGGATAATAAGGTATTGGAAACGGTGGAACGATCAAGCTTGTGGGCGGTACAAACTCCACAAGCTTTTCGTGCATCCATCTTGAAGCGGGCGCATGAACAGGCGGAGGCAGAAGCCTTTTTAGGGACGGACGATGCAAGTTTGCTAGAACGGATCGATGAACAGGTAGTTATTATTGAGGGCAATTATGATAATATTAAAATTACGACTCAGGAAGATCTTTATTTTGCAGATGCGATTTTACATAAACAAAAAAGAAAATGATTGGGGATATTGATATGTTTCGAATTGGACAAGGATATGACGTTCATCAACTTGTTGAGGGAAGGCCACTAATTATCGGCGGCATTACGATCCCGTATGAGAAGGGGCTGTTAGGACATTCCGATGCGGATGTTCTTTTGCATACAGTTGCCGATGCCTGCCTAGGGGCAATTGGAGCAGGGGATATCGGTAAGCATTTCCCGGATACCGATCCGGAATTTAAAGATGCCGATTCGGCAAAGTTGCTGCGCCATGTTTGGGCAATCGTAAAGAAAGAAGGATATGAACTGGGCAATGCCGACTGTACAATCATCGCCCAAAGTCCAAAAATGGCACCGCATATTGAGGATATAAGGGTCAGGATAGCGGAGCTTCTCGATACCACGACAGATAGAATCAATGTAAAGGCGACCACTACGGAGAAACTTGGTTTTACGGGCAGAAGCGAAGGGATAGCGGCACAAGCTGTCGTCTTATTGGTTAAATCAAACTAAATTCGTTTTTAGAGTGGATGCCTTTATCCAATCGTCCATAAATGATAAAATGAACAATAGAAAAGAACGACTGGGAGGTCTATTTATATCATGAGCAGCGATATTCGAGTTCGCTATGCACCGAGTCCGACTGGACATTTACATATAGGGAATGCACGGACGGCATTATTCAATTATCTATACGCACGAAACAAGGGCGGGAAATTCATCATCCGCATTGAAGATACCGACCAAAAAAGAAATATTGAAGGCGGCGAGGAAAGCCAGCTTAAATATTTAAAGTGGCTTGGCATCGAATGGGATGAAGGCGTTGATGTCGGCGGCGAATATGGTCCGTATCGTCAGTCTGAAAGGAATGACCTTTATCAGGAGTTGTATCAGGAGCTTTTGGATAAGGGCTTGGCTTATAAATGCTATTGCACGGAAGAGGAGCTTGAAGCAGAACGCGAAGGTCAGGTCGAGCGCAATGAAACACCGAAGTATTCAGGAAAGTGCAAGCACTTAACCGAGGAGGAGCAAGCGGAATTAGTTGCTGAAGGAAGAAAGCCTAGCATCCGTTTTGCCGTTCCTGCAGGGGAAGTCCTTACTTTCAAGGATATGGTCAAGGATGACGTTTCGTTTGAAACGGATGGTTTTGGTGATTTTGTCATCGTCAAAAAGGATGGCGTTCCGACTTATAACTTTGCGGTAGCTGTCGATGATCACTTGATGAAGATATCCCATGTACTTCGCGGGGATGATCATATTTCCAACACGCCGAAGCAAATGATGATCTATGAAGCATTCGGCTGGGAGCCGCCGGTATTCGGCCATATGACACTGATCGTGAATGAAAGCAGGAAGAAGCTAAGTAAACGGGATGAATCGATCATTCAATTCATTGAGCAATATGAAGAACTTGGTTACCTGCCTGAGGCCTTATTCAATTTCATTACATTACTTGGCTGGTCTCCGGTCGGGGAAGAAGAAATCTTCACGAAGGAAGAATTCATTAATATTTTCGATGCAGATCGATTGTCCAAATCACCGGCACTTTTCGATAAGCAAAAGCTTACGTGGATGAATAATCAGTATGTGAAGCAACTGGATGCTGATTCGGCAGTGGAATTGTCATTGCCCCACTTGATTGAAGCCGGAAAGGTTTCCGAATCAATGACAGCAGATGAGAAAGAGTGGGTACATGGCCTTGTGTCCCTTTATCAAGAGCAGATGAGCTTCGGGGCGGAAATCGTTGAGCTATCCCAACTGTTTTTCAAGGATGAGGTCGAGTTCGAAGCGGAAGCGAAGGAAGTGCTGGCAGAGGAACAAGTACCGGAGGTCATGAAGGCTTTCCTTCAGGAAATCGAGGGTCTGGAAGAGTTTAGTGCCGATGAAATCAAGAAGTCGATTAAAGCGGTCCAAAAAAGCACCGGCCATAAAGGGAAAAAGCTATTCATGCCAATTCGGGCTGCCGTTACCGGTCAAACACATGGTCCTGATTTGCCTAAGGCGATATCGTTATTGGGTAAGGAAAAAATTAAACAACGGCTACAGAGTATTTTATATTAACAATTAGTCAAAAATGTAATATAGTATTTAATAATCTTACAAAAGAACGCGTAGATGGGGAGAAGTAAGGAAACGATGCTTTTTAGAGAGAACCATAACCTGCTGAAAGTGGTTTAAGCCTCTCGTTTTCCGAAATGCACCCTTGAGTCCTTTGCTGAACTAACTTATAGTAGGCACAGGCGGAATGTCCTCCGTTACAAGGATTAAAGTTGGGGATGGAAAGACAGGGTTATGATGAACCTGCTTCGTACATGCCAAACAGAGTGGAACCGCGCTTGAAGCGTCTCTGTCTATTTCGACAGAGACGCTTTTTTATATGCATAAAAAGCTAATGGGAGATGCAGGAGAAGTACGGAACATAGGGGGGATCATTTTGTTCAAGATGTTTAAAGAGGATATCGAAGTGGTTTTTGATCAAGACCCTGCTGCGCGCAGCTATTTGGAGGTCATCTTGACTTATGCGGGTTTACATGCAATCTGGAGTCATAGGATGGCACACGCCCTGTTTAAGAAGAAGTTTTTTTTCCTGGCGAGAAGCATATCCCAAGTCAGCCGCTTTTTTACCGGGATCGAAATCCATCCAGGGGCCACCATCGGCCGACGCTTCTTCATCGACCACGGAATGGGAATCGTCATCGGCGAGACGTGCGAGATTGGTGATAATGTATCTGTCTTTCAAGGGGTAACCCTTGGCGGGACAGGAAAGGAAAAGGGGAAACGTCATCCGACGATAAAGGATAATGTGCTGATTGCAACAGGAGCAAAGGTTCTGGGTTCGATCACTATCGGGGAGAACTCCAAAATCGGTGCGGGATCGGTCGTTTTAAAGGAAGTTCCGCCTAATTCAACCGTGGTTGGCATTCCAGGCAAAGTGGTCATTCAAGATGGCATCAAAATCAAAAAAGACTTAAATCATTGTGATCTTCCGGATCCGATCGCCGACCGCTTCAAGGAAATGGAAAGTGAAATCAGGTTCCTGAAAGCGAAAATGGCCGAACAGAAGCAGGAAGAAAGGAGTTTATAATATGACGATTAAAATTTATAACACGGCTACCAGAAAAAAAGAGACCTTCGTCCCGATGGAAGAGGGTAAGGTGAAAATGTATGTATGCGGTCCAACTGTCTATAATTACATCCATATTGGCAATGCCAGACCGGCAATCGTGTTTGATACGGTTCGCAGGTATTTGGATTACCGTGGATATGATGTTCATTTCGTTTCCAATTTCACGGATGTCGACGATAAACTGATCCGCGCGGCAAAAGAGTTGGGGGAAGATGTCCCGACCATATCCAAGCGCTTCATCGAGGCTTATTTCGAAGATGTATCTGCACTGGGTTGCAAAAAGGCGGATGCCCACCCTACCGTAATCGAGAACATGGATGCTATCATTGATTTCATCTCGACACTGATTGAAAAAGGATTCGCTTATGAATCCGAGGGGGACGTGTATTTCCGGACTCGTAAGTTTGACGGCTATGGCAAGCTTTCGCACCAGTCGATCGATGAGCTGCGAGTGGGGGCCCGTATTGAAATCGGCGAGAAAAAACAAGATGCCCTTGATTTCGCCTTGTGGAAGGCGGCCAAGGATGGTGAAATTTCTTGGGAAAGCCCTTGGGGAAGCGGACGTCCTGGCTGGCATATCGAATGCTCCGCAATGGTCAAAAAGTATTTGGGCGACACAATCGACATTCATGCTGGAGGTCAAGACCTTGCCTTCCCGCATCATGAAAATGAGATTGCCCAATCTGAAGCACTGACAGGCAAGACCTTTGCGAATTATTGGATGCATAATGGGTATATAAATATTGATAATGAAAAAATGTCTAAATCGTTAGGGAATTTCGTTCTTGTTCATGACATCATCAAGAATCATGATCCACAAGTGTTACGGTTCTTCATGTTATCGGTCCATTATCGCCATCCCATCAATTATAGTGAAGAGGTGCTTGAAAATGTCAAGGCAGCCCTCGATCGTCTGAGGACATCTTATCAAAACTTAAAGCACCGTCTTCAGGCAAGCGACGGATTGACCGAAAACAATGAGGCCTGGATCGCGAAGGTTAATGAATTACAAGACCAGTTCATTGCTGAAATGGACGATGACTTCAATACAGCCAATGCGATTTCCATCCTTTTTGAACTATCCAAACAGGCAAATTATTACTTGATGGAGAAAAATACACATAAGGAAGTCATTGATGCTTTCCTTGAAAAATTCAGTACCCTATTTTCTGTCCTGGGTCTGTCCCTGGAAGAGGAGGGGCTGTTGGATGAAGAAATCGAAGGCTTGATCCAGCAAAGAATACAAGCGCGTAAGGACCGTGACTTCGGGCTATCTGATGAAATTCGTGACCGCTTGAAAAGCATGAATATCATATTAGAGGATACCCCTCAAGGTACAAGATGGAAAAGAGGGTAAGGAATGCTTCATTACGATAGTAAGATAGATGCAAAAATGCTGAACAGTCTTGCTTTAGCTTATATAGGTGATGCCGTATACGAAACGTATATCCGGCATCACCTCATTCAAAACGGAGCGGTCAAGCCCAATCTGCTGCACAAGAAAGCTACGTCTTTTGTAGCGGCTAAAGCTCAAAATAAAATCATCCATTTTTTCTTGGAGTCGGATTGGTTATCGGAAGAGGAATCAGCTGTCGTTCGGCGGGGCCGAAATGCGAAATCCGGTTCTGTCCCGAAGAATACGGATGTGCAAACGTATCGCTACAGTACAGCCTTTGAGGCACTGATGGGCTATTTATATTTATCGGGCCGAATTGAAAGAATGGAAGAACTCATAAAAAAAGCTATTGAATACATTGAAGAAGAAAAGGGGCGGAACCCATGAGTGAAGAATATATCATCGGCAGGAACCCCGTTTTGGAAGCTCTTCGCTCCGAACGGGATATTAATAAAATTTGGATAGCGGAGGGGTCGCAAAAAGGCTCGATGCAGCCGCTAATTGGTTTGGCGAAGGAAAAGAAGGTATTCATGCAGATCGTCCCGAAGAAAAAAATTGACCAAATGGTTGAAGGCATCCATCAAGGAGTTGTCGCACAAGTTGCGGCATATGAATATGTGGAATTGGATGACTTATTCGCAAAAGCGGCAGAACGGGAAGAAGCACCTTTTTTCATGATTCTTGATGAAGTAGAAGATCCCCATAATTTAGGTTCGATCATGAGAACGGCTGATGCAGTCGGGGCCCATGGAATCATTATTCCGAAAAGAAGAGCGGTGGGCTTAACGGCAACCGTGGCGAAGGCTTCGACGGGTGCGATTGAGTATATCCCGGTGGCACGCGTCACCAATTTGGCGAGAGCGGTGGAAGAGTTGAAAGAGCGCGGTGTATGGATTGTCGGTACTGACGCGAAAGGCAGCGATGACTACCGTAACATGGATGGAAAGATGCCGATCGGCCTCGTCATCGGAAGTGAAGGAAAAGGGATGGCCCGGTTAATGAAAGAAAAATGCGATTTCCTCATCCGTTTGCCTATGGCTGGCCAAGTAACGTCGTTAAATGCATCAGTCGCAGCCGGATTACTGATGTATGAGGTCTATCGCAAAAGAAATCCTTTAGGACAATAATGGGATGGATATTCTGTTGGTGGACGGTTATAACATTATAGGGGCCTGGCCGGAACTGAGAGAATTAAAAGAACGGGACCTTGCTGCCGCAAGAGATAGATTGATTGAAATGATGGCGGAATATCAGGCATTTACCGGATCGCGGGTAATTGTCGTATTCGACGCCCAATATGTTCAGGGAATCGCCCGTATTTTCAAAAATCATAAAGTTGACGTAATTTTTACAAAAGAAAATGAAACCGCGGATGAGAGAATAGAAAAGATGGCCATTGAGCTGAATAATGTCAAAACGCAGATTCAAGTGGCCACCTCCGACTTCACCGAGCAGTGGGTGATCTTTGGCCAAGGGGCTCTAAGGAAATCAGCGCGTGAACTGCTTATTGAAATGGAAGAAATCCAAGGGGAAATCAAGAAAGATGTCAGAAAAACGACAACGATAAAACCGTCTGGCAAAATTCCTTTGAGTGAAGAAGTGGCAGAAATTTTTGAAAAATGGCGCCGCGGGAAAATTTGAACCATTGACGGGTAAATTTTACCTGCTGTATAATATTTCTATCTGAGTCAGGTCAGGGGGATATAATGTGGGTCTCAAATTCGGAATGAAGCTGAACGAAAAGTATCTGCAGTTTGATGATGATGAATTGATAGGGTTGGTTCACACTGGTGACAGTGAAGCGCTGGATTATTTGATCCAAAAGTATCGTAATTTCGTAAGAGCAAAGGCAAGGACTTATTTCTTGATTGGTGCAGATAAGGAAGACATCGTGCAAGAAGGTATGATCGGCCTGTATAAAGCTGTCCGTGATTTCAAGGGCGATAAGTTATCTTCCTTCAAAGCATTTGCAGAACTATGCATTACGAGGCAAATCATTACCGCTATTAAAACGGCAACACGTCAAAAACATATTCCGCTCAATTCCTATGTTTCCCTGGACAAGCCCATTTATGATGAGGAATCGGACCGAACTCTTATGGATATTATATCGGGTACGAAAGTTCTGGACCCGGAAGAACTGATCATCAACAAAGAAGAGTTTGACGATATCGAATTGAAAATGGCCGAGCTCCTGAGTGATCTTGAGAGAAAAGTATTGGCTCTTTACCTGGATGGACAAACCTACCAGGAAATTTCTGAAGAGTTGAACAGGCATGTTAAGTCAATCGACAACGCCCTTCAGCGGGTGAAAAGAAAGCTCGAGCGCTATTTGGAAGTAAGGGAAATCAGTTTATAATCCCTCCGCTTTTTCCGCTTAATTTCATCTGTCCCTTCTCCACTTGGAAATTTAATTTTCACTAAATTATTTAAATGGATGTCAGGAAACCGAAGTCGCGCCCGAACGGTATCCGTACTGGGTGAATCCCGCTTTGATATTGACAATAAAAGACAGCCGTGATAAGGTTTTAGGGATATAGTAGATAGGAAAGGTGTATCTAAATGCCCAAAAAAATCGTTCTTGCCTGCACGGATTGCGGTTCAAGAAATTACAGTTATGAAAGCAAACAATCGACAAGCGGCGAACGCCTGGAAATCAAGAAGTTTTGCAGTACATGCAATGCACATACAATTCATAAAGAAACGAAATAAATGTTTTATAAATAGATTGACAGAAGCTGTCTAATGCTTGGAGGATACATTCATGAAACGTTTTACCGAATTTTTCAGCGGTGTCGTTCGCGAAATGCAAAAAGTAAGCTGGCCAAAACGCAAGGAGCTTACCAAATATACAATCGTGGTAGTAACGACTGTAATATTTATGGCTTTATTCTTTACAGTGGTCGATTTGGGCATTTCCGAATTAATTCGCTTAGTTATTGAATAAGAGATTCGAAAATAAGGTATAATAGTGATAGAATAATATGTGTCAGCAGAAAAGCCCGGAAACGGGTTTTTTAATTTGTCTTTTTTAATAAGTTCAAAATCGCGCACTGCTGCACCATGAATCACCACAAAATATTCTAGTTAAGTCGGGATGACGCCGGAACTGGGTTTTTGGCTAAAACGTTCAAAGATAAAGCTCAATAAAGAAAAATGATCGATTGCAGGGAGGGAAGGACGTTAAAGTCCTAACACATGGAAAAGAATTGGTATGTAGTTCACACCTATTCAGGTTATGAAAACAAGGTTAAAGCTAACTTGGAAAAACGTGTTGAAACGATGGGGATGGAAGATAAGATCTTCCGGGTTGTAGTTCCTGAAGAAGAAGAAACAGAAATTAAAGATGGTAAAAAGAAAGTAACCAAAAAGAAAGTATTTCCAGGATATGTACTGGTGGAAATCATCATGACGGATGACTCCTGGTATGTAGTCCGGAATACGCCTGGTGTAACAGGTTTCGTAGGTTCGTCTGGAGCCGGTTCCAAACCGACTGCGTTACTTCCGGAAGAAATTGAAGTCGTTCTTAAGCGAATGGGCGTTGATGAAAGCAAATTCGAAGTTGATTTTGAACTCGGAGACACCGTTCAAGTTAAAGAAGGGCCATTTGCAACCTTTGCAGGACCGATAGAAGAACTTGATAAAGATAAAGGAAAAGTAAGGGTGCTAGTCAATATGTTCGGTCGTGATACACCGGTAGAACTTGATTTTAACCAAGTGGAAAAATTATAAACGGAAAAAAACTTGAAATTGCCATTTGAAAGTGGTAAAATTTCAAAGGTCAGTATGTTTCAATTTTTAGGCCTCAACGATACAAGCATTCTTTATTAATATATAAAGAATTCAAGATGAGTGGGAGGGTATACCCCTATTACCACATCACGGACTTATAAGGAGGTGTGTCTCGTGGCTAAAAAAGTAATTAAAATGGTTAAATTGCAAATTCCTGCTGGTAAAGCGAATCCGGCACCGCCAGTCGGTCCTGCATTAGGTCAAGCTGGTGTAAACATCATGGGATTCTGTAAGGAGTTCAACGCTCGTACAGCAGATCAAGCTGGTCTAATTATTCCTGTTGAAATCACGGTATTTGAAGACCGTTCATTTACATTCATTACAAAAACTCCACCGGCTGCAGTATTGCTTAAGAAAGTAGCAGGTATCGAGTCTGGTTCTGGTGAACCTAACCGTAATAAAGTTGCTACAGTCAAGCGTGATCAAGTGCGCGAGATTGCTGAAACTAAAATGCCTGACCTAAACGCTGCAAACGTTGAAGCTGCAATGCGTATGGTTGAAGGTACTGCTCGCAGCATGGGTATTGTCATCGAAGACTAATCCATGTAATTGCTATTTGTTTCTACGGGGTTGCGATTGATACTCGCAACCTTTATTCGTGGGAGGTCATTCCGTTAAAACCACAATTTAGGAGGATTTATATCATGGCAAAAAAAGGTAAAAAGTATCTTGAAGCAGCTAAGCTTGTAGAAGTATCTAAGGCTTATGCTGTAACTGAAGCAATTGAAGTGGCTAAAAAAGCTAACTTCGCAAAATTCGATGCGACTGTTGAAGTTGCTTTCCGTTTAGGCGTAGACCCTAAGAAAGCTGACCAACAAATTCGTGGAGCGGTTGTTCTACCGAATGGTACTGGTAAAACTCAACGCGTATTAGTATTCGCTAAAGGCGAAAAAGCAAAAGAAGCGGAAGCTGCTGGTGCTGACTACGTTGGCGAATCTGACTTCATCAACAAAATCCAACAAGGATGGTTCGAATTCGATGTAATCGTAGCGACTCCAGACATGATGGGTGAAGTTGGTAAACTTGGACGTGTTTTAGGACCAAAAGGTTTAATGCCTAACCCTAAAACTGGTACAGTAACATTTGACGTTACGAAAGCAGTAAATGAAATCAAAGCTGGTAAAGTTGAATACCGCGTAGATAAAGCTGGTAACATCCATGCTCCAATCGGTAAAGTATCTTTCGAAGATGCTAAGCTAGTGGAAAACTTCACTACTATCTATGATACATTGCTTAAAGTTAAACCTGCGGCTGCTAAAGGAACTTACATGAAAAACGTTTCTGTAACGACTACAATGGGCCCTGGCGTGAAAGTGGATCCTTCAACTTTCAATAAATAATTGACATACCAAAACTATTATGGTTATAATAAGTTTTGTTGTTAATAAATGAATATCATTTGTACCGTAGACAGTAGGTGCTCCTATAAGAGCTTAATTCCCTGCCGAGGTAATTCGATAATAATAGTCGTTGACTATGACCTTTGAAATTACTGCCTTCATGTCTGCAATAGAGATGAAGGCTTTTTCTTTGAAACGGTATAAATGTTTTCAAGCAAATCTACAGGAGGTGTAAGGATGAACGCAATTATTGAACAAAAGCAAAAGATCGTTGCTGAGATTTCTGAGAAACTGACTGCAAGCCAATCAACAGTAGTTGTTGACTACCGTGGATTGACTGTTGCTCAAGTAACAGAACTTCGTAAGCAACTTCGTGAAGCTGGCGTTGAGTTTAAAGTTTACAAAAACTCTTTAACTCGCCGTGCTGCTGAAAGTGCTGAACTTAGCGCTTTGAACGAATCATTAACAGGACCAAACGCAATTGCATTCTCGACTGAAGATGTTATTGCGCCAGCAAAAATCCTTAACGATTTTGCGAAAAAACATGAAGCGTTAGAAATCAAAGCTGGAGTTATCGAAGGAAACGTTGCAACTGCTGAAGAAATCAAAGCTCTTGCAGAACTACCTTCACGCGAAGGCCTACTTTCAATGCTACTCAGCGTGCTACAAGCACCTATGCGCGGACTTGCTCTTGCTACAAAAGCAGTTGCAGAACAAAAAGAAGAACAAGGCGCGTAAGCTAATCGCTTAACCTGCCTATTGAAACAAAAAAAACCAACCATTTCGAGGAGGAAATAACAATGACTAAAGATCAAATCATTGAAGCAGTTAAAAACATGACTGTTTTAGAATTAAACGACCTTGTAAAAGCAATCGAAGAAGAATTTGGCGTAACTGCTGCTGCACCTGTAGCTGTAGCTGCTGCTGGCGGCGCTGTTGCTGAAGAAAAAACTGAGTTCGATGTAATCCTTACATCTGCTGGAGATCAAAAAATCAAAGTCATCAAAGCTGTTCGTGAAGTAACTGGCCTTGGACTTAAAGAAGCAAAAGAACTTGTTGACAACACTCCAAAAGCAATCAAAGAAGCTGCTTCTAAAGAAGAAGCTGAAGAAATCAAAGCTAAACTTGAAGAAGTTGGAGCTGGCGTTGAAGTTAAGTAATCTTGCATAAACAAAAAGCTCGCTATCACTGGCGGGCTTTTTTCTCTTCATTTTTAAGAAATGACGGAAATCTGCCGTTGAATGTTTGGTTGATGGGCCTTGGCCGTCGAACTTCCGGCATGCAAGCATCCCTTCTTCAAATATCTTCTCTCATAAATCTTCAATATTCCTTTCTGATAGGGGGAGATGACTCTGACAGAGCATTACTACTCACAAAAACCGGATGTCGTAAGCGATCCGAAATTTTGGGATTTTACATTAAAGGGACGTACCTTTCGCTTCAAAAGTGATAATGGTGTATTTTCAAAGAAGGAAGTCGATTTCGGATCGCGCCTTTTAGTTGAGAGCTTCACCCTTAATGAAGCTGTGGATGGAAATATTCTCGATGTAGGCTGCGGATACGGGCCAATCGGAATATCAATCGCGGCGTCTTATCCCGAGAGAACGATAGAAATGATTGATATCAATAGCAGGGCTGTTGATTTGTCAAAAGAAAATGCCGCTTCTAATGGGATTGCAAATGTGAAGATTTTTGAAAGCGACCGTTTTGACAAAGTAGGCTCCAATCAATTCGCTGCAATTCTTACGAATCCTCCCATTCGCGCAGGTAAAAGTGTAGTCCACGAAATCTTAGAAGAAGGCTATCGCAGTTTGGCAGTTGGTGGAGAATTATGGGTGGTCATACAAAAAAAACAAGGCGCGCCATCCGCCATGGATAAAATGGAGCAATTATTTGGAAATGTTGAAGTGCCGTTGAAGAAGAAAGGTTACTATATACTATTATCCAAAAAGGTTTGACTCTAAATTTTCGCTATGTTAGTATTATAAAATGCATATATATAATTCCGTAACTATGCAATTTTTATACCATTGGTGTATAACCAATGGATAATATGGGAAAAATATATAAATAATAGTTCGTTTTATGAGAAATAGTGGTTTTTAAAATAAAAACCATTTTCTTTTTGTCTATGGAAAGGATTTCTTTTCCGAGGCAAATGGATCCTTATAACGCTTGATTTAAGGGGTGAATCAGTTGACAGGTCAACTTGTTCAGTATGGACGACACCGCCAACGTAGAAGTTATGCAAGAATCAGTGAGGTTTTGGATCTTCCGAATCTTATTGAAATTCAAACAGCTTCTTATCAATGGTTTCTAGATGTAGGTTTAAAGGAAATGTTCCAGGATATTTCTCCTATTGAAGATTTTACAGGTAATTTATCGTTAGAATTCATCGATTACAGCTTAGCTGAGCCGAAGTATTCTGTGGAAGAAACAAAAGAACGCGATGTTACGTATTCTGCACCACTTCGTGTGAAAGTGCGCCTTGTTAACAAAGAAACAGGGGAAGTTAAAGACCAAGATGTATTTATGGGTGACTTCCCGTTGATGACGGAAACAGGTACATTTGTCATCAATGGTGCCGAACGGGTCATTGTATCCCAATTAGTGCGCTCACCTAGCGTATATTACAACGGTAAAATGGATAAAAACGGTAAGTTAGGATTCTCTGCGACCGTTATTCCGAACCGTGGCGCCTGGCTTGAATATGAAACAGACGCCAAGGATGTTGTGTATGTTCGAATCGATCGCACGAGGAAATTACCTATTACAGTATTGATGCGTGCCCTTGGATTTGGAACTGATCAGGAAATTATTGACTTGATCGGAGACAACGAATACCTTCGCAACACTCTTGAGAAGGACAATACCGAGAGTGTCGAAAAAGCATTGCTGGAAATCTATGAGCGTCTACGCCCAGGTGAACCACCTACTGTCGAAAACGCGAAAAGTCTTTTAGTTTCACGCTTTTTTGATCCAAAACGTTATGATTTAGCTAACGTAGGTCGTTATAAAATAAACAAAAAACTGCATATCAAGAACCGTCTGTTCGGACAACGCATTGCAGAGACTTTGATCGATCCTGAAACGGGGGAAATCATCGTCGAAAAAGGTACAATGCTAGACCGCCGTACACTTGATAGGATCCTACCTCATATTGAAGCTGGAATCGGATTCAAAACATTCCATCCTTCTGGTGGCGTGGTGGAAGAAGAGACCCTTCTTCAGCCTATCAAAGTTTTTGCGCCAAATGATGCTGAAGGTGAAAAAGTAATCAATATCATCGGTAATGCGTATGTGACGGATAAGGTCAAAAACATTACGCCGGCAGATATTATTTCTTCCATCAGCTATTTCTTTAACTTACTGCATGGTGTGGGAATCACGGATGATATTGACCACTTGGGTAACCGTCGTCTGCGGTCTGTTGGTGAATTGCTGCAAAACCAATTCAGAATTGGTTTATCGCGTATGGAGCGTGTCGTTCGTGAACGGATGTCCATTCAAGATACGAATACGATCACACCGCAGCAACTAATCAACATTCGTCCTGTTATTGCATCCATCAAAGAGTTTTTCGGAAGCTCACAGCTTTCTCAGTTCATGGATCAAACGAACCCGTTGGCCGAATTGACACATAAACGTCGTCTTTCTGCATTGGGACCTGGTGGTTTGACACGTGAGCGTGCTGGTTTTGAAGTGCGTGACGTTCATTATTCCCACTATGGCCGTATGTGTCCGATTGAAACGCCTGAGGGACCGAATATCGGGTTGATTAACTCGCTTTCCAGTTTTGCAAAGGTAAACCCGTATGGTTTCATCGAAACACCATATCGTCGTGTGGATCCGGAAACTGGAAGAATTACGAGTCAAATCGACTACTTAACAGCCGATGAAGAAGATAACTATGTAGTTGCCCAAGCGAATGTTCGTCTTTCAGATGACGGATCCTTCCTTGATAATGATGTTGTTGCACGTTTCCGCGGTGAAAATACCGTTGTTCCGCGTGACCGCGTAGATTACATGGATGTATCTCCTAAACAGGTCGTTTCTGCTGCGACAGCATGTATTCCTTTCTTGGAAAACGATGACTCCAACCGTGCCCTTATGGGAGCGAACATGCAACGTCAAGCAGTTCCATTGCTACAACCGGAAGCACCTCGAGTTGGAACGGGTATGGAATATGTTTCGGCTAAAGATTCCGGTGCAGCTGTCATTTGTAAACACCCTGGTATCGTAGAGCACGTTGAATCACGTGAAGTATGGGTCCGACGGGTTAGTGAAGTTGACGGACAGCAAGTAAAAGGCAACTTGGATAAGTATCGTCTATTAAAATTCATTCGTTCCAACCAAGGAACGTGCTATAATCAACGCCCGATCGTAAGTGTAGGCGACAATGTCGTAAAAGGTGAAATCCTTGCTGATGGCCCTTCAATGGAAAAAGGCGAATTAGCCCTTGGACGTAACGTATTGGTAGCCTTCATGACATGGGATGGGTACAACTATGAAGATGCCATCATCATGAGTGAACGTCTGGTCAAGGATGATGTGTACACTTCTATCCATATTGAAGAATATGAATCTGAATCTCGCGACACAAAATTAGGGCCTGAAGAAATCACTCGTGATATCCCTAACGTCGGGGAAGATGCACTTCGTAACCTTGACGAACGCGGAATCATCCGTGTCGGTGCCGAAGTGAAAGACGGAGATCTTCTAGTTGGTAAAGTCACGCCTAAAGGTGTAACGGAATTGACTGCCGAGGAACGTCTATTACATGCAATTTTCGGTGAAAAAGCACGTGAAGTCAGGGATACATCGCTTCGCGTACCTCACGGCGGCGGCGGTATCGTCCTTGATGTTAAAGTGTTTAACAGAGAAGATGGCGATGAACTGCCTCCAGGTGTAAACCAATTGGCTCGTGTATATATCGTACAAAAACGTAAAATCCATGAAGGCGATAAAATGGCTGGGCGACATGGTAACAAAGGGGTAATTTCCAGGATCCTTCCTGAGGAAGATATGCCATATTTACCAGACGGCACACCAGTCGACATCATGTTGAATCCACTTGGTGTACCTTCACGTATGAACATCGGTCAGGTGCTGGAGCTCCACTTAGGTATGGCTGCACGCGCTCTTGGCATTCATGTAGCATCACCTGTTTTCGATGGTGCCACCGAGGAAGATGTTTGGGGTACGATTGAAGAAGCCGGGATGTCCCGTGATGCAAAGACCGTTTTATATGACGGCCGTTCAGGTGAAGCATTCGATAACCGTGTATCAGTCGGTGTCATGTATATGATCAAACTGGCGCATATGGTCGATGATAAGCTTCATGCACGTTCAACTGGACCTTACTCACTGGTTACGCAGCAGCCGCTTGGTGGTAAGGCGCAATTCGGTGGACAGCGTTTCGGTGAAATGGAAGTATGGGCACTTGAAGCATACGGTGCTGCTTATACATTACAAGAAATCCTAACCGTTAAATCGGATGATGTCGTGGGCCGTGTTAAAACATACGAAGCGATTGTCAAAGGTGAAAATGTCCCTGAGCCTGGCGTTCCTGAATCATTCAAAGTATTGATCAAGGAGCTTCAAAGTTTAGGATTGGATGTTAAAATTCTTAATGCCGAAGACCGCGAGATTGAAATGCGTGATTTGGAAGATGAAGAAGAAGCCAACCAAGCAGATAAATTAAGCCTTGATGCCGATACAAAAGATATGGTTGCCTCCGAAGTAGGGGCACCTGTCAAAGAATAATTAAATATAAACATATCTAGTTATATATGATCCGCTCTGACTGGCAGCAAGAAGTTTCTTTGAAGACCTTGCTGCCATGTTAGAGCCTTATTGATTCAATCAACCATCATCCGGTGTAGATTGCCTGATAAATTCCGGTGATCAAGGGTTAAACCTGGAGATTAAAAGGGAGGTAGGCCCCTTGTTAGACGTTAATAATTTTGAGTATATGAAAATCGGTCTTGCTTCACCAGACAAGATTCGTTCTTGGTCCCATGGAGAAGTGAAGAAGCCAGAAACAATCAACTACCGTACGTTAAAGCCTGAAAAAGACGGTTTATTCTGTGAGAGAATCTTCGGACCTCAAAAGGACTGGGAATGCCATTGCGGAAAATATAAACGTGTTCGTTATAAAGGTGTAGTCTGTGACCGTTGTGGCGTCGAAGTCACTCGTGCCAAAGTGCGTCGCGAACGTATGGGTCATATTGAACTGGCAGCGCCAGTTTCACATATATGGTATTTCAAAGGAATCCCTAGCCGTATGGGACTTGTACTTGATATGTCCCCACGTGCTCTGGAAGAAGTCATTTACTTTGCATCTTACGTAGTAACTGAAACGGGCGATACAACTTTAGAAAAGAAACAGCTTCTTTCCGAAAAGGAATATCGTACATACCGTGAAAAATACGGTAAGAAGTTCCAAGCTGCAATGGGTGCGGAAGCTATTAAAAAACTTTTACAAGATATAGATACGGAAAAGGAAGTAGAGTCGTTGAAAGAGGAGCTTAAAACAGCTCAAGGACAACGCAGGACCCGTGCTATCAAACGCTTGGAAGTGCTGGAAGCATTCCGTAACTCCGGTAATGAACCTTCATGGATGATCCTTGACGTGCTGCCGGTCATTCCACCGGAACTTCGCCCAATGGTACAACTTGACGGCGGACGCTTCGCTACGTCTGATTTAAATGATTTATACCGTCGTGTCATCAACCGTAATAACCGGTTAAAACGACTGCTAGACCTTGGTGCGCCAAGCATTATCGTTCAAAACGAAAAGCGTATGCTTCAAGAAGCTGTCGATGCTCTTATCGATAATGGCCGTCGTGGCCGTCCGGTAACAGGACCTGGTAACCGCCCATTAAAATCCTTATCTCATATGTTAAAAGGTAAACAAGGCCGCTTCCGTCAAAACCTTCTTGGGAAACGTGTTGACTACTCTGGACGTTCGGTTATCGTAGTAGGACCAAACTTAAAGATGTACCAATGCGGTCTTCCGAAGGAAATGGCGATCGAGTTATTCAAACCATTCGTCATGAAGGAATTGGTTCAAAGAGGTTTGGCGCATAACATTAAATCCGCCAAGCGTAAAATTGAACGTTTATCTCCTGAAATTTGGGATGTGCTTGAAGAAGTGATCAGGGAGCATCCAGTACTATTGAACCGTGCACCGACACTTCATAGGCTTGGTATCCAAGCATTTGAGCCAACCTTGGTCGAAGGTCGCGCAATTCGTTTGCACCCGCTCGTATGTACAGCCTACAATGCTGACTTTGACGGTGACCAAATGGCGGTTCACGTTCCGCTTTCATCTGAAGCCCAAGCTGAGGCACGCATGCTCATGCTGGCTGCACAGAACATCTTGAACCCTAAAGATGGTAAACCAGTCGTTACACCTTCCCAAGATATGGTTTTAGGTAACTATTACTTAACGTTGGAAAGAGAAGGCGCAATCGGCGAGGGTATGATCTTTAAAGATACAAGTGAAGCGTTGCTTGCGTACCAAAACGGATATGTTCACCTGCATTCCCGTTGTGCCGTCCATGCATCGTCACTAAATAATGAAACTTTCACTGAAGAGCAAAACGGCCAGTTGTTAATTACGACTGTCGGTAAATTGATTTTCAATGAAATCTTACCAAAATCATTCCCGTATATTAACGAACCGACTCGATATAACCTGGAAACGAAAACTCCAGAAAAGTATTTCGTGGAAAAAGGCGCTAATATCCCTGAATTGATCGAGGCTCAGCCTGCTATTGATCCATTCAAGAAAAAAATTCTTGGAAATATCATCGCAGAAGTCTTTAAACGCTTTAAAATTACCGAAACATCCAAAATGCTTGACAGGATGAAGGATCTTGGATTCAAATATTCGACAAAAGCCGGTATTACTGTTGGTGTGGCTGATATCGTCGTATTGAAAGAAAAACAAGAAATCATCACCGAAGCTCAAACTAAAGTGGATAACGTCTTAAAACAATTCAGACGTGGTTTGATCACTGAGGATGAGCGTTATGATCGCGTCATCTCGATCTGGAGTGCTGCAAAGGATACGATTCAGTCTAAACTTATGGACTCATTGGATCGCCGCAACCCGATCTTCATGATGAGTGACTCCGGTGCCCGTGGTAACGCCTCTAACTTCACGCAGCTTGCGGGTATGCGCGGATTGATGGCCAACCCGGCTGGACGGATCATTGAGTTACCGATCAAATCAAGTTTCCGTGAAGGTTTAACAGTGTTGGAGTATTTCATCTCTACACATGGTGCGCGTAAAGGTCTTGCCGATACAGCACTTAAAACGGCCGACTCCGGTTACCTTACTCGTCGACTTGTTGACGTTGCCCAAGATGTCATCATCCGTGATGACGATTGTGGAACGGACCGCGGCTTGAAAATTTCAGCCTTGAGAGAAGGTACTGAAATAATCGAGCATCTTGAAGAGCGCCTGGTGGGCCGTTATGCAAGAAAAGCGATCAGACATCCAGAAACAAGTGAAGTGATCGTACCTGAAAATGGTCTTATCACTGAAGATCTTGCTCATTATATTGAATCTCTAGGTATAGAAACAGCGTGGATCCGTTCTGCCTTTACATGTAACACCAGCCATGGTGTATGTAAGAAATGTTACGGACGCAACTTGGCTACCGGCCAAGAGGTTGAAGTGGGCGAAGCTGTCGGTATCATCGCGGCGCAATCAATCGGGGAACCTGGTACACAGTTAACGATGCGTACATTCCATACCGGAGGGGTTGCCGGAGACGATATCACACAAGGTCTTCCGCGTATCCAAGAGATTTTCGAAGCAAGGAACCCTAAAGGTCAAGCTGTCATTTCCGAAATTGAAGGTACGGTTGTTTCAATTAACGAAATCAGGGATAAACAACAGGAAATCGTTGTTCAAGGAGCAGTGGAGTCTCGCACATATACTGCACCGTACACAGCGCGCCTAAGAGTTACTGTCGACACTCCTGTCCGTCGCGGTGAAGAGTTGACAGAGGGATCGATCGACCCGAAAGAATTGCTGAAAGTTACCGATGTACTTACCGTTCAGGAATACCTGCTGCATGAAGTGCAGAAAGTATACCGGATGCAGGGGGTTGAAATCGGTGATAAACATATCGAAGTAATGGTTAGACAAATGATGCGTAAAGTCCGTGTGCTTGATGCGGGTGAAACGGAAGTGCTTCCAGGAACATTATTGGATGTTAACCAGTTCACTACAGCAAATACCGATGCATTATTGACTAACAAATTACCGGCAACAGGACGCCCTGTATTATTGGGTATCACTAAAGCATCTCTCGAAACGGATTCGTTCTTGTCCGCCGCATCGTTCCAAGAAACTACAAGAGTCTTGACAGATGCAGCAATCAAAGGAAAACGTGATGAGTTGCTCGGCCTTAAAGAAAATGTTATCATCGGTAAACTTGTCCCAGCGGGTACAGGAATGCTTCGCTACAGAAAAGCAAACCCTGTCGTTGTTGGTGATGAAAACACCGAGACAGTATCTGTTGACTAAGTAATAACGGACCAGCTCAATGACGATACCTGAATATGGTGCTCCCATCCAGCGGAGCCGATGATCAGGAAATCATTGCGCTGGTCTCCCTTAATTACCCATCATGCCCGAGAGCCTGATGAGGATTCAGACTTAATATTTCGCTAAAGCAATTTGCAAATCTTTATAGAAATATGTATGGAAAACCTTTTGCTTTTAATTAATTTTTTGAAAGAAGTTGACAGTATCCGACTTATAATGATACTATAGCAAAGGTGCTCCTATGTTACCCTGTAACTTTGGAGGATATGGACCATGTCTTATGAAAAAGTAATACAGGCAAAGTCAGTGATTATAGGAACGAAACAAGCAGTTAGAGCTCTTAAAAACAATTTAATTCAAGAGGTTATCATCGCTGATGATGCAGATATATACTTGACTGGGCGCGTCATTGAGACCGCTAAGAAATTGGATGTTCCTATCACATATGTTGATTCGATGAGAATGCTTGGCAAAGCATGTGGTATTGATGTCGGAGCAGCAACTGTTGCCATTAAAAAGTAAAAATGTTTTTGCAATATTATTTGCAAAGACTTTGTTTTTACCCATTTATGAACCACCTGGATGTGTGGTACTAGAAATGAAAACGTGAAGGGAGGAAAAATGTAATGCCTACTATTAATCAATTAGTGCGTAAAGGACGCGAGTCTAAAGAGGTTAACTCAAAATCTCCAGCACTTAACAAAGGCTACAACAGCTTTAAAAAAGCACAAACTAACGTATCATCTCCGCAAAAACGTGGTGTTTGCACTCGTGTGGGTACTATGACACCGAAGAAACCGAACTCCGCGTTACGTAAATATGCGCGTGTACGTTTAACAAACGGTATCGAGGTAACAGCTTATATCCCAGGTATCGGTCACAACCTACAAGAACACAGCGTGGTTCTTATCCGTGGCGGTCGTGTAAAGGATTTACCAGGGGTACGTTACCATATCGTACGTGGTGCTCTTGATACTGCTGGAGTTAACAATCGTATGCAAGGCCGTTCTAAATACGGTACTAAGCGTCCGAAAGCAGCTAAAAAATAATCTCAAACAAAAATTGAACTTTCTTGAAAGGAGGAAATATAATGCCTCGTAAAGGACCTGTAACGAAAAGAGACGTATTACCAGATCCAATTTATAATTCAAAACTTGTGACTCGCTTAATCAACAAATTAATGGTTGATGGACAAAGAGGTAAATCACAAAAAATTCTTTACTCTGCATTTGATTTAATCAAAGAACGTACTGGCAATGAGCCAATCGAAGTTTTCGATCAAGCACTTAAAAACATCATGCCTGTATTAGAAGTAAAAGCACGCCGTGTGGGTGGAGCTAACTACCAAGTACCAGTTGAGGTGCGCCCAGACCGCAAATCGACTTTAGGACTTCGTTGGTTGGTAAACTACTCTCGCCTTCGTGGAGAAAAAACGATGGAAGAGCGTTTAGCTTACGAAATCATGGATGCTGCCAACAACACTGGAGCAGCTGTTAAGAAACGTGAAGATACACACAAAATGGCTGAAGCTAATAAAGCATTCGCTCATTATCGCTGGTAAGATCAATCACTATAAAATCCTTATAGAAGGAAGGAGAAAGACAAATGGCAAGAGAGTTCTCCTTAGCAAACACTCGTAATATCGGTATCATGGCTCACATCGATGCTGGTAAAACGACAACAACAGAACGTGTTCTTTATTACACTGGTAAAATCCATAAAATTGGTGAAACACACGAAGGTGCATCACAAATGGACTGGATGGAACAGGAACAAGAACGCGGAATCACGATCACATCCGCTGCAACAACTGCACAGTGGAAAGGTCACCGTGTAAACATCATCGATACGCCAGGACACGTAGACTTCACAGTTGAAGTTGAACGTTCATTGCGTGTACTTGATGGAGCTGTAGCCGTACTTGATGCCCAATCAGGTGTTGAGCCTCAAACTGAAACAGTTTGGCGCCAAGCTACAACTTATGGTGTACCACGTGTCGTATTCGTAAATAAAATGGACAAAATCGGTGCGGATTTCCTTTATTCAGTAGGAACAATCCACGATCGTCTTCAAGCAAATGCTCACCCGGTTCAGTTACCTATCGGTGCTGAAGATCAATTCTCTGCAATCATCGACCTTATCGAAATGAAAACTCATTTTTATGGTAATGACCTAGGAACTGATATCACTGTTGGTGAAATTCCTGAAGAACATCGTGAATTGGCTGAAGAGTACCGTGAAAAGCTAATCGAAGCAGTAGCAGAAGTTAACGAAGACTTAATGGAGAAATACCTTGGTGGCGAAGAAATCAGCATTGCTGAATTGAAAGCAGCCATCCGTACAGCTACCGTTAATGTTGAGTTCTTCCCGGTTATCTGTGGATCGGCTTTCAAAAACAAAGGTGTTCAATTAATGCTTGATAACGTTATCGACTTCCTTCCATCTCCATTGGATGTACCGGCTATCAAAGGTACTCTACCGGATTCAGAAGATGAAGTGGAACGTCATTCAGATGATTCTGAGCCGTTCTCTGCTCTAGCGTTTAAAGTAATGACTGACCCTTACGTTGGTAAACTTACATTCTTCCGCGTGTACTCAGGTACATTGGAATCAGGATCTTATGTAATCAACTCAACTAAAGGAAAACGTGAGCGTATTGGACGTATCCTTCAAATGCACGCAAACAGCCGTGAAGAAATATCTACTGTTTACGCAGGGGATATCGCTGCAGCTGTTGGTTTGAAAGATACGACGACTGGTGATACTCTATGTGATGACAAGAACCAAGTTATTCTTGAATCCATGGTGTTCCCAGAGCCAGTTATCTCGCTTTCAGTTGAACCGAAATCAAAAGCAGACCAAGACAAAATGTCTCAAGCTTTACAAAAGCTACAAGATGAAGATCCAACATTCCGTGCACATACTGACCAAGAAACTGGTCAAACGATCATCGCCGGTATGGGTGAGCTTCACTTGGACATCCTTGTTGACCGTATGCGCCGTGAATTCAAAGTGGAAGCAAACGTTGGTGCTCCTCAAGTAGCCTACCGTGAAACTTTCCGTGGTTCAGCTAAAGTCGAAGGTAAATTCGTTCGTCAATCTGGTGGACGTGGACAATTCGGACACGTATGGATCGAATTTGGTCCAAACGAAGAAGGTAAAGGCTTCGAATTTGAAAATGCTATCGTCGGTGGTGTAGTACCACGTGAATACATTCCTGCTGTACAAGCTGGATTGGTCGATTCACTTGATCGTGGTGTACTTGCTGGGTATCCGCTAGTCGACATCAAAGCAAAATTATTCGACGGATCTTACCATGACGTTGACTCCAACGAAATGGCATTTAAAATTGCTGCTTCAATGGCTCTTAAAAATGCTGCTTCTAAATGTAAACCGGTTATCCTTGAACCAGTCATGAAGGTTGAAGTTGTCATTCCTGAAGATTATCTAGGCGACATCATGGGAGATATCACATCTCGCCGTGGACGCGTAGAAGGTATGGAAGCTCGCGGTAACACGCAAATGGTTAAAGCGATGGTTCCACTATCTGAAATGTTCGGTTATGCTACATCTTTACGTTCTAACACACAAGGACGCGGAACATTCTCTATGCACTTCGATCACTATGAAGAAGTACCTAAGAGCATTTCTGAAGAAATCATCAAAAAAAATAAAGGTGAATAATTGATTTTCATCTCTTATTAAAGTATAACTATCTTATGTAAGCTGTGATGGAAGATTTAGTCTTCTTTCACAGCCCTTATATACTTAATCTTTTATTTATAATACTAAGGAGGAATTCCTAATGGGAAAAGCTAAATTTGATCGTTCAAAACCGCACGTTAACGTTGGAACAATTGGTCACGTTGACCATGGTAAAACAACTCTAACTGCTGCAATCACAACTGTACTTGCTAAATCTGGTGGCGCAGAAGCTCGCGCTTATGACCAAATCGATGGTGCTCCAGAAGAAAGAGAACGTGGTATCACAATCTCTACAGCACACGTTGAGTACGAAACAGCTACTCGTCACTATGCACACGTTGACTGCCCAGGACATGCTGACTATGTTAAAAACATGATCACTGGTGCTGCTCAAATGGACGGCGGAATCCTAGTAGTATCTGCTGCTGATGGCCCGATGCCACAAACTCGTGAGCACATCCTTCTTTCACGTCAAGTAGGTGTACCATACCTAGTAGTATTCATGAACAAATGCGACATGGTTGATGACGAAGAACTTCTTGAATTAGTAGAAATGGAAATCCGTGATCTTCTTTCTGAATACGAATTCCCTGGTGATGACATTCCAGTTATCAAAGGTTCTGCCCTTAAAGCTCTTCAAGGAGACGCTGCTTGGGAAGAAAAAATCCATGAATTAATGACAGCTGTTGACGAGTATATCCCAGAACCAACTCGTGACACTGAAAAACCATTCATGATGCCAGTTGAGGATGTATTCTCAATCACTGGACGCGGAACTGTTGCTACAGGACGTGTTGAGCGTGGACAAGTTAAAGTCGGTGACGTTGTTGACATCATCGGTTTCAACGAAGAATCAAAACCAACAACTGTAACTGGTGTTGAAATGTTCCGTAAACTTCTTGACTATGCTGAAGCTGGTGACAACATCGGTGCACTACTTCGTGGTGTATCCCGTGAAGATATCCAACGTGGACAAGTACTTGCTAAACCAGGTACAATCACTCCGCACACAAAGTTCAAAGCTGAAGTTTATGTTCTTTCTAAAGAAGAAGGTGGACGTCACACTCCATTCTTCACAAACTACCGTCCTCAGTTCTACTTCCGTACAACTGACGTAACTGGTATTTGTAACCTTCCTGAAGCCGTAGAAATGGTTATGCCTGGGGACAACATCGAAATGACTGTTGAACTTATCGCTCCAATCGCTATCGAAGAAGGTACTAAATTCTCTATCCGTGAGGGTGGACGTACTGTAGGCGCTGGCGTAGTTGCTACAATCCAAGAATAATTGATTCACTAAAACAATATGGGAAGGGACGCCTTCCGAAAAGAGCAGATGGGACGCCATCTGCTTTTTTTTGTGTTTACGATTATACTTCCCTCCATTATAGAGATAATGATACGTAGCTTTCAGTATCATGTTGAGCTTTGGCCATATGAAGAAAATGGATTTTAAAGACCTTATAGAATGTACTTGTAAATACTTGAGATAGTATGTATAATAATAAAAGTGTGTTGCACAAGAAAAGTCTAAGTAATACTTGCTTTCTACTTGTGCTTTATGTATAATAGACAATGTTGGTCTTTGACTGCGATGATATGGAAGGTTGCTGACACACCCGGCCGCTTTGCCATGGCGAGTGTGTGGGAAATTTCCATTGAGAAGGTCTATTTTAAAATAGGCGAAAAGGAGGGAAAATTATGGCAAAACAAAAGATTCGTATCCGTTTAAAAGCATATGATCACAGAATCCTTGATCAATCTGCTGAGAAAATTGTTGAAACTGCAAAACGTTCTGGTGCGGCTGTATCTGGTCCGATTCCATTACCTACTGAAAGATCGGTTTACACGATCCTACGTGCGGTTCATAAATACAAAGATTCTCGTGAACAATTCGAAATGCGTACGCATAAACGTCTAATCGACATCGTTAACCCAACTCCACAAACAGTTGATTCATTGATGCGTTTAGATTTACCGTCAGGCGTTGACATCGAAATCAAATTATAATTCATATAAATATGAACAATTACTCTAGGAGGTGTGACTTATGACCAAAGGAATCTTAGGAAGAAAAATCGGTATGACTCAAGTTTTTGCTGAAAACGGTGAACTTATCCCGGTAACAGTTATCGAAGCTGCTAACAACGTGGTTCTTCAAAAGAAAACTGTTGAAACTGATGGCTATGAAGCAGTTCAAGTTGGTTTTGAAAACAAACGTGAAAAGCTTTCTAACAAACCTGAAAAGGGACATGTTGAAAAAGCAAATACTACTCCTAAGCGCTTCATTCGCGAATTCCGCGGAACGGATCTTACTGAATATGAGATCGGTCAAGAAGTCAATGTAAGTATTTTCGCTGAAGGCGATTTAGTAGATGTATCAGGAATCTCAAAAGGTAAAGGTTTCCAAGGCTCTATCAAGCGTCATGGACAATCTCGCGGACCAATGTCTCACGGTTCACGTTACCACCGTCGCCCAGGTTCAATGGGTCCTGTAGCTCCAAACCGCGTATTCAAAGGTAAATTATTACCAGGACGTATGGGTGGGGAACAAATTACTGTTCAAAACTTAGCTATCGTTAAGGTTGATGTTGAACGTAACCTACTATTGATCAAAGGTAATGTACCAGGTGCTAGAAAAGCGTTGATCAAAGTTAAAACTGCTGTTAAAGCAAAGTAATTTCTAAGAAAGGAGGAGCAATAGAATGCCAAAAGTTACATTGTTCAACCAAACAGGTTCACAAGTTGGCGACATCGAGCTGAATGAATCCATCTTTGGTATCGAACCTAATAATCATGTATTATTTGAAGCAATCATCATGCAACGAGCTTCCTTACGTCAAGGAACTCACAAAGTTAAAAACCGTTCTGAAGTTGCAGGCGGTGGACGCAAACCTTGGAAACAAAAAGGAACTGGACGTGCGCGTCAAGGTTCTATCCGTTCTCCACAATGGCGTGGCGGTGGCGTTGTTTTTGGACCAACTCCAAGATCTTACGCTTACAAATTGCCTAAAAAGGTTCGTCGTTTAGCTATTAAATCTGCATTGTCTGCAAAGGCATTGGAAGAAAACATTTTGGTACTTGATAGCTTGTCTTTCGAAGCTCCAAAAACAAAAGAATTTGTAGCTGTACTTAAAAACCTTTCCGTTGATACTAAAACGTTGATCGTTACTGACGGTTTAGATGAGAAAGTTGCTCTTTCTGCACGTAACATCCCTGGTGTTACTGTAGTGGAAGCTGTTGGTCTTAATGTTCTTGATGTTGTATCACACAACAAATTGATCTTGACTAAATCAGCTGTCGAAAAAGTAGAGGAGGTGCTTGCATAATGGATGCACGCGATATCATTAAGCGCCCCGTAATCACTGAACGCTCTTCAGACGTAATGGCTGAAAAAAAATATACATTTGAAGTTGATGTAAGAGCTAACAAAACTCAAGTTAAAGATGCTGTTCAAGAAATTTTCGGCGTTAAAGTTGAGAAAGTTAACATCATGAACTACAAAGGTAAATTCAAACGCATGGGCAAACACGCAGGCTATACTAACAAGCGCCGTAAAGCTATTGTTAAATTAACTGCTGACAGCAAAGAAATCGAGCTATTCGAGGCTTAATTCATTAGAGAAGGAGGGAAATACAAATGGCGATTAAGAAGTATAAACCTACCTCTAACGGTCGACGTAATATGACAACTTCCGATTTTGCTGAGATCACTACAGACAAACCGGAAAAATCATTACTTGCTCCTTTACACAGCAAAGGCGGCCGTAATAACCAAGGTAAGTTAACAGTTCGTCATCAAGGTGGCGGCCACAAGCGTCAATACCGTATCATCGATTTCAAACGGAATAAAGATGGTATACCAGGACGCGTTGCTACTATTGAGTACGATCCAAATCGTTCTGCAAACATTGCATTAATTAATTACGTTGATGGAGAAAAACGTTATATCCTAGCTCCGAAAAACCTAGAAGTAGGTTTGGAAATCATGTCAGGTCCAGAAGCTGACATTAAAGTGGGTAACGCTCTTCCTCTTATTAACATCCCAGTTGGTACAGTAATCCATAACATCGAGCTTAAACCAGGTAAGGGTGGACAATTAGTCCGTTCAGCAGGTACATCTGCACAAGTGCTTGGTAAAGAAGGCCGTTATGTACTTGTACGTTTAAACTCAGGTGAGGTTCGTATGATTCTTGCTACTTGCCGTGCTTCAATCGGTCAAGTTGGTAACGAACAACATGAACTTATCAACATTGGTAAAGCTGGACGTAACCGTTGGTTAGGTAAACGCCCAACAGTTCGTGGATCAGTAATGAACCCGAATGATCACCCGCACGGTGGTGGTGAAGGTAAAGCACCAATCGGACGTAAATCACCAATGTCTCCATGGGGCAAACCGACTCTTGGATTCAAAACACGTAAAAAGAAAAACAAATCCGATAAATTTATCGTACGTCGTCGTAAAAAATAACGGGATTGAGCTACGGTTCATAAATCGAACCGTAGAACAGTCACGAAGGGAGGTACTCGCATGGGTCGTAGCTTAAAAAAAGGGCCTTTTGTTGATGATCATTTATTGGTAAAAGTTGAAAAGTTAAATGAAGCTGACAAGAAACAGGTAGTTAAAACTTGGTCTCGTCGCTCAACAATCTTCCCGCAATTCATCGGACATACAATCGCTGTTTATGACGGTCGTAAGCATGTGCCGGTTTATGTAACAGAAGATATGGTAGGACACAAACTAGGCGAATTCGCGCCTACACGCACTTATAAAGGTCACGCAAGTGATGACAAGAAAACAAGACGTTAATGAGAGGAGGGCATCTCATGCAAGCTAAAGCTGTCGCTAAAACAGTTCGTATTGCTCCTCGTAAAGTGCGTTTAGTCGCAGATTTAATTCGAGGAAAACAAGTAGGTGAAGCAGTTGCGATTCTTCGCTTAACACCAAAATCTGCTTCTCCAGTCGTAGAAAAAATTCTGAAATCTGCTATCGCAAATGCAGAACATAACTACGAAATGGATATTAATAACCTAGTCGTTTCAGAGGCATACGTTAACGAAGGACCAACATTAAAACGTTTCCGTCCTCGCGCTCAAGGTCGTGCGAGTGCAATCAACAAACGTACTAGTCATATTACAATCGTTGTATCAGAAAAGAAGGAGGGGTAATCTGTGGGTCAAAAGGTAAATCCAATCGGTATGCGTATCGGGATAATCCGTGACTGGGAATCCAAATGGTACGCTGATAAAGACTACGCAGTTCTTTTGCATGAAGACATCAAAGTTCGTGAATATATCGCGAAACGCTTAAACGATGCTTCAGTGTCCAAAGTTGAAATCGAACGTGCAGCAAACCGTATCAACGTATCTGTCCACACTGCTAAACCAGGAATGGTTATCGGTAAAGGCGGTACTGAGGTCGAAGCACTTCGTAAAGCTTTGAACCAGTTGACTGGCAAAAGAGTTCATATCAATATCATCGAAATTAAAAGAGCAGATCTTGACGCAAAATTGGTTGCTGAAAACATCGCTCGTCAATTAGAAAACCGTGTTTCATTCCGTCGTGCTCAGAAGCAAGCTATCCAACGCACAATGCGTTCTGGCGCTAAAGGAATCAAAACTCAAGTTTCTGGTCGTCTTGGCGGTGCTGATATTGCTCGTGCTGAACATTACAGCGAAGGAACAGTTCCACTTCACACACTTCGTGCTGACATAGACTATGCTCATGCTGAAGCAGATACTACTTACGGTAAGCTAGGCGTGAAAGTTTGGATCTACCGTGGAGAAGTTCTTCCTACTAAGAAGAAATCTGAGGAAGGAGGAAAATAATATGTTATTGCCAAAACGCGTAAAATACCGTCGTGAACACCGCGGTAAGATGAGAGGGATGGCTAAGGGCGGCACTGAAGTTCACTTCGGAGAATTTGGACTTCAAGCTCAAGAAGCTTCCTGGATCACTAACCGCCAAATCGAAGCAGCTCGTATTGCGATGACTCGTTATATGAAACGTGGAGGAAAAGTTTGGATCAAGATCTTCCCAAGCAAACCTTACACAGCTAAGCCGCTAGAAGTACGGATGGGTTCCGGTAAAGGTGCTCCTGAAGGTTGGGTAGCAGTTGTTAAACCGGGCAAAGTATTGTTTGAAATCTCTGGTGTATCTGAAGAGGTGGCAAGAGAAGCATTGCGCCTTGCAGCACACAAACTTCCAATCAAATGTAAGTTTGTAAAAAGAGAGGAAATTGGTGGTGAAACAAATGAAAGCTAATGAAATCAAAGATCTAACCACTGCTGAAATTGAACAAAAACTAAAATCTCTTAAAGAAGAACTATTTAATCTTCGTTTCCAGTTAGCTACTGGACAACTTGAAAATACAGCTCGCATCCGTGAAGTTCGCAAATCGATTGCTCGTATGAAAACAGTTGTTCGTCAAAGAGAGATCGGTGTCACTAATCGATAATGAATGGAGGTTTGCAGAATGAGCGAACGCAACCAACGCAAAATCTACACTGGCCGCGTAGTATCCGATAAAATGGATAAAACAGTTACAGTTGTTGTAGAAACCTATAAAAAGCATTCTTTATACGGTAAACGCGTGAAATACTCTAAAAAGTTAAAAGCTCATGACGAGCTAAACGAAGCTAAAGCAGGCGACGTAGTACGTATCATGGAAACTCGTCCACTTTCAGCTACGAAACGCTTCCGTCTTGTAGAAGTAGTAGAAAAAGCAGTAATCATTTAATATAGTTCGGATTAAGCTAATTCCGAAGGGAGGTACCGTACATGATTCAACAAGAATCTCGTTTAAAAGTCGCTGACAATTCAGGTGCTCGTGAAGTGCTAACAATTAAAGTCCTAGGTGGTTCTGGCCGTAAAACTGCAAACATCGGTGATATCATCGTTTGTACAGTTAAACAGGCAACACCAGGAGGCGTTGTTAAAAAAGGTGAAGTCGTTAAGGCTGTTGTTGTCCGTACAAAACGTGGTATGCGTCGTCCTGACGGTTCTTACATTCGTTTTGATGAAAACGCATGTGTAATTATCCGTGACGATAAGAGCCCACGTGGAACTCGTATTTTTGGACCTGTTGCTCGTGAATTACGTGACAATAGCTTCATGAAGATCGTTTCTCTTGCTCCAGAAGTTCTATAATATGTAAAATTTGTATAAAGCCTTTCAAGGAGGTGCCAAGCTAATGCATGTTAAAAAAGGTGACAAAGTCGTAGTCATCTCTGGTAAGGACAAAGGCAAACAAGGAACAATTCTTGCAGCATATCCGAAACAAAATCGTGTGCTTGTTGAAGGAATTAACATCGTGAAAAAGCATTCCAAGCCATCTCAACTTAATCCACAAGGTGGAATTATCAGCAGAGAAGCTGCTATTCACGTATCCAATGTTATGCCACTTGATCCAAAATCAGGTAAACCGACTCGTGTTGGATATAAGATCGAAAATGGTAAAAAAGTACGCGTAGCTAAAATATCAGGTGAATCTTTAGATAAATAAGTCATAAATGAAGGGAGGTACACTAAGCAATGAGCCGCCTTAAAGAAAAATTCAAAAGTGAAATTACACCATCGTTGATGGGTAAATTCAACTATCAATCAGTAATGCAAGTACCAAACATTGAGAAAATCGTTATTAACATGGGTGTGGGTGACGCAGTATCTAACTCTAAAGCTTTAGATACAGCTGTTGAAGAGCTTACATTGATCACTGGTCAAAAACCTGTTGTAACAAAAGCAAAAAAATCAATCGCAGGCTTCCGTTTGCGTGAAGGTATGCCTATCGGAGCGAAAGTTACATTACGTGGAGAGCGTATGTATCAATTCCTTGATAAGCTAGTATCTGTATCTTTACCACGTGTACGTGATTTCCGCGGCGTTTCAAAGAAATCCTTTGACGGACGTGGGAACTATACATTAGGTGTTAAAGAACAACTTATCTTCCCTGAGATTGATTACGATAAAGTGAGCAAAGTTCGTGGTATGGATATCGTTATCGTAACGACTGCCAACACTGACGAAGAAGCTCGTGAACTACTTACTCAAGTTGGAATGCCGTTCCAAAAGTAAAGTAATCTCTAAATAAAGGGAGGCGAAATCGTGGCTAAAAAGTCTATGATCGTAAAGCAAAAACGCGAACAGAAGTTTAAAGTACAAGAATATACACGTTGCGAACGTTGCGGACGTCCACATTCAGTATTACGTAAATTTAAACTTTGTCGTATTTGTTTCCGCGAACTTGCATATAAAGGACAAATTCCTGGCGTTAAAAAAGCTAGCTGGTAAAACCCGAGTTTGGGAAGGAGGTAAAATAAAATGGTCATGACAGATCCTATTGCAGATATGCTTACTCGCATCCGTAATGCGAATATGGTTCGTCACGAAAAACTAGAAGTTCCTGCTTCAAAGATCAAACAAGAAATTGCTGAGATCTTAAAGCGTGAAGGCTTCGTACGTGACTTTGAATTAATCGAAGACAACAAACAAGGTATCATCCGTATCTTCTTAAAATACGGTGCAAACAACGAACGTGTTATCACTGGTCTGAAACGTATCAGCAAACCTGGTTTGCGTGTATATGCAAAAACTGGAGAGGTTCCACGCGTTCTAAATGGTTTAGGTATCGCAATTGTTTCTACTTCTCACGGAGTTTTAACAGACAAGGAAGCTCGCTCTAAACAAGTTGGCGGAGAAGTTTTAGCATACGTTTGGTAATACATTTTCACAAGAATGGAGGTGCACAATATGTCTCGTATAGGTAAAAAACCTATTGAAATCCCTGCAGGCGTAACAGTTACTATTAACGGAAGTGATGTAACTGTTAAAGGACCTAAAGGTGAATTAACTAGATCATTCAGTCCTGACCTTACAATCGCTGTTGAGGAGAACGTGTTGACTGTAACACGTCCGTCTGACGAGAAGGCTCACCGTTCTTTACACGGTACTACTCGCGCATTAATCTCCAACATGGTTGAAGGTGTATCTACAGGTTTCGTAAAATCACTTGAACTTATCGGGGTCGGGTACCGTGCACAAAAGCAAGGTAACAAGCTTATCCTTAACGTAGGATACTCACACCCTGTAGAAATAGAGCCAGAAGCTGGCGTTGAAGTCGAAGTTCCTTCTAATACGAAAGTAATCATCAAAGGTGCAAGCAAAGAACGTGTAGGAGCTCTTGCAGCTAATATCCGTGATGTTCGCCCACCTGAGCCGTATAAAGGTAAAGGGATCCGTTACGAAGGCGAATTCGTTCGTCGTAAAGAAGGTAAAACTGGTAAGTAATGCCGCATAAGTAAACGAAAGGAGTGACGTAAATGATTACGAAGCTTGATAAAAATGCTACTCGTCAGAAAAGACATGCACGTGTACGTGCTAAGCTTTCTGGAACAGAAGCTCGTCCTCGTTTAAATGTGTTTCGTTCAAACAAACACATTTACGCACAATTAATTGACGATGCAAAAGGCGTAACATTAGCAAGTGCTTCAACTCTTGATAAAGAGATCAGTATAGAAGCTAGTAGCAATGCTGAAGCAGCTCAAAAAGTTGGCGAACTTATTGCGAAACGTGCTGTTGAAAAAGGTTTCAAAGCTGTGGTATTTGACCGCGGTGGTTACCTCTTCCATGGTCGTGTTAAAGCATTGGCTGACGCTGCTCGTGAAAACGGCTTAGAATTTTAATGGATAAGGAGGGACATAACAGATGCGTAGCATTGATCCTAATAAATTAGAACTTGAAGAACGCGTAGTTACAGTAAATCGTGTAGCTAAAGTTGTTAAAGGCGGACGTCGTTTCCGTTTCACTGCACTAGTTGTTGTTGGTGATAAAAATGGTCATGTTGGATTTGGTACTGGTAAAGCTCAAGAAGTTCCGGATGCAATCCGTAAAGCTATTGAGGATGCTAAGAAAAATCTAATTACTGTACCAATGGTTGGAACTACAATTCCTCACCTTGTGAACGGTCGCTATGGCGCAGGTCACATTCTATTGAAACCAGCTTCTGAAGGTACAGGAGTAATTGCTGGTGGTCCTGTTCGTGCGGTACTTGAATTAGGCGGAGTTAGCGATATCTTGTCTAAATCATTAGGTACTAATACACCTATTAATATGGTTCGCGCAACAATCGAAGGATTGAAGCAATTGAAACGTGCTGAAGACGTAGCTAAGTTACGTGGTAAATCAGTACAAGAACTGTTAGGATAAGGAGGGAAATCGAATTATGGCTAATAAATTAGAAATTACCCTCACTCGCAGCTTGATTGGTCGTCCTGAAGATCAACGTGTTACAGTTAACACTTTGGGTTTACGCAAAATGCATCAAACGGTTATTCATGAAGATAACCCTGCGATTCGCGGTATGATTACCAAAGTTGCTCATCTTGTTACTGTAAAAGAACAATAAAATAATTTTTATCTTAACAAGGAGGTGCCAACATGAAACTTCATGAGTTAAAAGCTGCAGAAGGTTCTCGTAAAGAACGTAAACGTAAAGGTCGCGGTATTGGATCTGGTAACGGTAAAACAGCAGGTAAAGGACACAAAGGACAAAACGCTCGCTCAGGCGGCGGTGTACGCCTTGGATTTGAAGGGGGTCAAACTCCTCTATTCAGACGTTTGCCTAAACGTGGATTTACCAACGTTAACCGTAAAGACTATGCTATCGTGAATCTTGATACGTTAAATCTTTTCGAAGACGGTACTGAAGTAACACCAGCTCTTTTACTTGAGTCTGGAGTTGTAAGTAAAGAAAAAGCAGGAATCAAAATTCTTGCCAAAGGAAACATTGAGAAAAAGCTTACTGTTAAAGCTCACAAATTCTCTTCTACTGCAAAAGAAGCTATCGAAGCTGCTGGCGGTAAAACAGAGGTGATCTAATGTTTCGCACGATCTCCAATTTTATGCGCGTGGGTGAAATAAGGAACAAGATTATTTTTACCCTTCTCATGTTAATCGTCTATCGCATCGGTACATTTATACCTGTACCGCATGTGAATGCCGATTTTCTTGCTCAACAGGACCAGCTGAGCGTCATCGGTCTTCTAAATACCTTTGGCGGCGGGGCGCTGCAAAACTTTTCAATCTTAGCGATGGGGATCATGCCTTATATCACGGCATCCATCATCGTTCAGCTATTACAGATGGACGTCGTTCCTAAGTTCGCTGAATGGTCTAAGCAAGGGGAAGCAGGGCGCCGTAAATTAGCTCAATTCACTCGTTATTTCACTATTATCCTAGGATTCATCCAAGCTTTGGGTATGTCTTACGGGTTCAATAATATGTCAAATAACCAGTTGATTGAAAATCCTGGAATTGCAACATACTTGCTTATTGCAACTGTCTTGACGGCAGGAACAGCTTTTCTTTTGTGGTTAGGGGAGCTGATCACTGCTAAGGGTGTGGGTAATGGGATTTCCATCATAATCTTTGCTGGTATCGTTGCTAGCTTGCCAAATACGGCAAACCAGATTTACGCACAGCAATTCGAAAATGCCGGAGATCAATTATTCTTACGAATCATATCGATTGTCCTCATTGTATTAGCAGTATTAGCAATCGTGGTTGCTGTCATCTTCATTCAGCAGGCATTACGTAAAATACCTATTCAGTATGCAAAACGTGCTGCGGCAGGTCGTACACAAATGGGTGGCCAGTCTACTCATTTACCATTGAAAGTAAATGCTGCGGGGGTTATTCCGGTAATCTTTGCAATGGCATTTCTGATCACTCCAACTACAATCGCTTCTTTCTTTGGAAAGAACAGCGTGACTAGCTGGATTACAGAAAACCTGACATATACCCATCCTGTTGGAATGGTTATATATGTCGCTCTTATCATTGCTTTTGCGTATTTTTATGCATTCATTCAGGTCAATCCTGAACAAATGGCTGAGAATTTGAAAAAGCAAGGCGGCTATGTGCCGGGGATTCGTCCAGGTAAGAGTACTCAAGAATATTTAACACGTGTTTTATACCGTTTAACGTTTGTAGGCTCTATATTCTTAGCCATCATAGCCGTTCTGCCGGTATTCTTCATCAAGCTCGCTGACCTGCCTCAATCTGCACAGATTGGCGGCACAAGTTTGCTGATCGTCGTCGGGGTTGCCCTTGATACGATGAAGCAGCTTGAATCACAGCTTGTGAAGAGACACTATAAAGGCTTTATAAAGTAATGAGTTTTGGGAACGACTTGTTCCCTTTACCCATTATAGAGTTTGAGGGGGAAGAAAATTTTGAATCTAGTTTTAATGGGTCTGCCGGGTGCTGGTAAGGGCACTCAAGCTGAACAAATCGTAGAAAAATATAATATCCCTCATATCTCTACTGGAGATATGTTCCGAACAGCTATAAAAGATGGAACAGAATTAGGTCTGAAGGCGAAATCATTCATGGACAAAGGCGAATTGGTACCTGATGAAGTTACCATTGGCATTGTACGTGAGCGTTTAAGCAAGGAGGACTGCCTTAAGGGATTTTTGCTTGACGGATTTCCACGTACCGTGGCCCAAGCAGAGGCACTTGAGGGCATCCTTACTGATTTAGATCGCAAAATAAATTTTGTCATTAATATCGATGTGGATAAAAGCATCTTGATGGAAAGATTGACAGGCCGTCGTATTTGCAAGTCTTGTGGTGCGACATATCACCTTGTATTCAATCCTCCAGCAAAAGATGATGTATGCGACCGCTGCGGCGGAGAATTATATCAACGTGCCGACGATAATGAAGCAACGGTTCAAAATCGCTTAGATGTGAATTTGAAACAAACCAAGCCACTTCTTGATTTCTACGGAGAAAAAGGATACTTGGTCAACATTAACGGACAGCAAGATATTAATAAGGTATTTGAAAACATTGATGTGTTACTTGGTGCTTTGCAAAATTAATCGTCTGGATTGATTTAAGAAATTCATACCAATTTTACAACTTACTATCTAAACTTGGTGCATTCCTTTATTACAAAGGGTATAATGGATTTCGCGAGAGCATTCGCACATTTATTAATCAGGTTCTTGTACTTGGTATTCCCTGAATTGGGCGATTACTTTTTAAGTGATCTTCACGGACATATCCGGTCGGCAAAATTGATGAAGAAATGCAGTGACTCTATTGGGATTCCTAAAGAGTCGTGATATAGAGAGTTGAAAGAAGCTATGTCAGGCGTGCGCCTTTCAAACATCTCCCATGCTATTCAAACCTATGTCGAGACTAATTGCTTCTCTATTTCGAGAGTATGTCGGTCACGGAATCGGTCAAGACTTACATGAGGACGCATAAAACCCTCATTTCGGTCCAACTGATAAGGTCCTCAGTTAAAGCCTGGTTCTACAAAATGGTGAATACTTGATGCAGAATTTTAAGACTTATGAGGATAATTGGACTGTAGTAATGTTGACGGAAAGATGTGTACCTTTTATAGGTTCACGCATAGAGAAGGGAGAATCACTTTAATGGCGAAAGATGATGTAATTGAAGTAGAAGGCACAGTACAAGAGACTTTGCCAAATGCAATGTTTAAGGTAGAATTAGAAAATGGTCATACTGTTTTAGCTCATGTATCCGGTAAAATTCGTATGCACTTTATTCGCATTTTGCCTGGAGATAAAGTTACGGTTGAGCTTTCCCCGTATGATCTAACTCGCGGCAGAATCACATACCGGTTCAAATGATCCCGGTTACGCTCCGATCTGTATAAGGAGGTTAGATAGCAATGAAAGTCAGACCATCAGTCAAACCAATCTGCGAAAAGTGTAAAGTTATCCGCAGAAAAGGTAAAGTTATGGTTATTTGCGAAAACCCTAAACATAAACAAAAACAAGGCTAAATAGAAGGAGGTGCACTCAAGCATGGCACGTATTGCTGGAGTAGATATTCCCCGTGACAAACGTATTGTTATCTCATTAACATATATATATGGTATTGGAAAACAAACAGCGATGAAAGTTCTTGCAGAAGCAGGCGTTTCTGAAGAAACTCGCGTTCGTGACTTAACGGAAGACGAATTGAACAAAATTCGTGATATCATTGACAAGCTTAAAGTAGAAGGCGACCTTCGTCGTGAAATCTCCCTAAACATCAAACGTTTAATGGAAATCGGTTCTTACCGTGGTTTACGTCACCGTCGTGGTCTTCCTGTTCGCGGTCAAAACACAAAAAACAATGCTCGTACGCGTAAAGGACCTCGTCGTACAGTAGCTAACAAGAAAAAATAATTAGTAAAGGAGGTTACTTTTCATGGCACGTAAAACTAATACACGTAAACGTCGTGTGAAAAAGAATATAGAAACTGGTATTGCACATATTCGTTCAACTTTCAATAACACTATCGTTACGATCACTGACTCTCATGGTAATGCTATTTCATGGTCAAGTGCTGGAGCTCTAGGATTCCGTGGATCTCGTAAATCCACTCCATTCGCTGCACAGATGGCTGCTGAAACGGCTGCTAAAACATCAATTGAACATGGTATGAAAACTCTTGAAGTTACAGTTAAAGGACCTGGTGCTGGACGTGAGGCTGCTATTCGTGCGCTTCAAGCTGCTGGCCTAGAAGTAACTGCAATTAAAGATGTAACTCCAGTTCCACATAACGGATGCCGTCCACCAAAACGTCGCCGTGTTTAATTTTTCTGTATAGATTTTGTATTCCTGTCAATAATGGGATATAATACTGAGTTTGCGTTCTTACAGAGGATTAATTTTCAGTTGTTGCGCACAGCGGGAACGTATACATGGGGAATTTCGGCTTAAGTGACTTAGTTTACTTGCCGGGGTTTTGACGTTTTGAAGGAGGGTTTATTGATGATCGAAATAGAAAAACCAAAAATCGAAACGGTTGAAATCAACGACGATACCAAATTCGGTAAATTCGTCGTAGAGCCACTAGAGCGTGGGTATGGTACTACATTGGGTAACTCCTTACGTCGTATTCTTTTATCCTCACTCCCAGGTGCTGCTGTCACAGCTATACAAATTGATGGAGTGCTACATGAGTTCTCAACAATTGAAGGCGTCGTGGAAGATGTAACATCTATCATTCTTAATGTGAAGAAACTAGCTCTTAAGATTTACTCTGATGAAGAGAAGACGCTGGAAATTGACGTTCAAGGTGACGGGGTCATCACGGCTGCTGATATCACTCATGATAGTGATGTAGAAATTCTTAATCCGGATTTATATATTGCTACAATTGGTAAAAACGGTCATATGCGTATGCGTTTATCTGCACGTCGCGGCCGCGGCTACACTCCTGCTGTTCAAAACAAGAGAGAAGATCAGCCAATTGGTGTCATTCCAATCGATGCTCTTTACACTCCGGTTTCACGCGTATCTTTCCAAGTTGAAAATACACGTGTAGGACAGTTGTCTAACTTTGACAAGTTAACGTTCGATGTTTGGACTGATGGCAGTACTGGTCCGCAAGAAGCGGTAGCACTTGGAGCTAAGATTTTAACAGAGCATTTGAATATTTTTGTCGGTTTGACCGATGAAGCTCAAAATGCTGAAATCATGGTTGAAAAAGAAGAAGATCAAAAAGAAAAAGTTCTTGAGATGACGATCGAAGAATTAGACCTTTCTGTTCGTTCTTACAACTGCTTGAAGCGTGCTGGAATCAATACCGTTCAAGAGCTAGCTCATAAAACGGAAGAAGATATGATGAAAGTACGTAATCTAGGACGCAAATCACTTGAAGAAGTGAAAGCGAAGCTAGAGGAATTAGGCTTAGGTCTTCGTAAAGACGACTGATAACATGGCGGAATCATCCATTATGTTGTGAGCCTTGTTTTAGACACACAATATAGAACTTCAACAAAGGAGGGAATCTCTAATGGGTTACAGAAAGTTAGGACGCACTAGCGCACAACGTAAAGCATTACTTCGTGATTTAGCTACGGATCTTATTATCCATGAGCGCATTGAAACTACTGAAGCACGTGCAAAGGAATTACGTTCTGTAGTAGATAAAATGATCACTCTTGGTAAACGTGGTGACTTGCATGCACGCCGTCAAGCTGCAGCATTCATCCGTAACGAAATCGCTGACGCTGAGAAAGGCACAGATGCCCTTCAAAAATTATTCAGTGACGTTGCTCCACGTTATGAAGAACGTCAAGGTGGATACACTCGTATCATGAAAGTTGGTCCACGCCGCGGTGACGGTGCACCAGTCGTGGTTATTGAATTAGTTTAATAACAACGATGAAAAAGGGCGGGACAAATGAATATACTCACTTGTTCTATGCCCTTTTTCTTTATTTATAATAGAAATTCTGTTTTTTAGAAATTCGCATTGAGTGTTACGATGGCTGGCGGAACCTTTTATGAAGGGAGCCTTCACGTCTAGCTCAAGCATCCCTTCCCGCTTATGATAAGCGATTATAAGATACCCTGTTTTTCGTAACAGGCCCGCACTAAGCTGCTCTTAATTTACCGAAAATTCTTTCGGTGGAAGGGGTGCAGCGTTTTTTTATATTTTCAGAAGTATTGACTGTGTTTGTCAACGCTTGTTATCGTTGATTTTGCAGAGTTTAGTTTAGATGAGTGCAGTCGAGTATGAGGAGGGCCACATGAGGAAGAAGCTGGTTTCTTTAAGGAATATCATTTTTAAATATGAGGGTCAGTCTCGAAATGCCTTGGATGATGTTTCATTTGATATTCATCAGGGGGAGTGGCTTGCGATTGTCGGACATAATGGTTCCGGCAAGTCGACATTAGCGAAACTATTGAATGGTCTTCAGTTCGCTAACTCTGGTACGATTACAATCAATGATCAACTATTGACTGAAGAATCGGTATGGGATGTACGCCGGAAGATCGGCATGGTTTTTCAAAATCCAGATAATCAATTTGTAGGCACGACAGTTCAGGATGATGTGGCTTTTGGTTTAGAAAACGCTGGTGTTTCTCAGCAGGTTATGGTGGAGCGTGTTCATGGTGCGTTAAATAAGGTTAAAATGAATGCCTTTCTTAATCAAGAGCCGCACCATCTATCCGGCGGTCAAAAGCAAAGGGTGGCCATAGCAGGTGTAATAGCCCTGCAGCCAGATATCATCATCTTAGATGAAGCAACCTCCATGCTTGACCCAAGAGGCCGTGAAGAAGTGCTTGAAACAGTCAGGGAATTAAAGCAGGAAAATGAAATTACCGTCATATCAATCACCCATGATCTTGAGGAAGCTGCCAAAGCTGATCGAATGATCGTCATGAACCAAGGCCGGTTATATCGTGAAGGAACACCTCAGGATATTTTTGAATTAGAGGAAGAATTGATTGCCCTTGGTCTCGATATTCCCTTTTCAGTGAAGCTGACGAAAGAGTTACAAAAGAATGGTGTCCGTGTGGTTGATGGGCATTTGACAGAGGAAGAGTTGGTGAAGGATTTATGCGAATTACACTCGATGATGTAGAATATCGCTATCAGGTGAATACTCCTTTTGAACATCTGGCCCTACATGATGTCAATATTTCTATGGAGCAGGGTACCTATACCGCAATCATCGGGCATACAGGTTCCGGTAAATCGACGCTCCTTCAGCATTTGAACGCCCTTTTAAAACCGACGAAGGGGCGGGTTATAATCGGGGACCGTACGATCGAGGCCGGAAAGAAAGAAAAGGCATTGCGTCCGATCAGACAAAAGGTTGGAATCGTTTTTCAGTTCCCGGAACATCAGCTTTTCGATGAAACGGTGGAAAAGGATATATGCTTCGGGCCAATGAATTTTGGCGTGTCCGAAAACGACGCGAAACAACTGGCAAGGAAGGCCATTGGGCAGGTTGGTTTGAGTGAGGAAATCCTTGATAAGTCACCCTTTGACTTATCTGGTGGCCAGATGCGCCGTGTGGCCATAGCGGGTGTACTTGCAATGGAGCCAGAGGTATTGGTGCTGGATGAACCAACGGCGGGATTAGACCCGCGAGGACGCAAAGAAATCATGGACATGTTTTATGAGCTTCATAAGCGTGAGGGCATCTCGACCATTCTCGTCACACATAGCATGGAGGATGCCGCCAAGTATGCCGATGACATCATCATCATGCACCAAGGCACAGTATTCAAAAAGGGCACTCCACAGGAGATCTTCTCCGATCCGGAGCAACTGCTCGACCTTGGCCTTGATGTGCCGGATACCGTCCGTTTTCAGCTGAAGCTTCAGAAAGAACTCGGAGTCCGGTTTGATCATCCTTGTCTTAATATTGGCGATTTGGCGATTGAAATAGATAAAGCGATGAAACGGGGGAACCGCTGATGCTTGATAAAATGATCATCGGGCGTTATGTCCCTGCCAATTCCCTGTTGCACAAGATGGATCCCCGGGCTAAATTGCTCCTCGTCTTCCTGTTTGTCTGTGTCGTGTTTTTGGCTAATAATTTCTTTTCCTATGGCCTGCTTGCAGTATTCACCATCCTGTTGATCAGCATTTCGAAGATCCCGCTCCGCTATCTGTATAATGGGTTGAAGCCCATCTTCTTCTTGATCGTATTCACATTCCTGCTTCATATCCTGTTTACGAAAGAAGGAGAATTGCTGTTTGAATACGGATGGTTTGAAATCTATGAAGGCGGTCTGATTCAAGGTTTGTTCATATCGATAAGATTTACTTTACTGATCCTTGTTACGTCATTATTAACGCTGACGACAACACCGATATCAATCACCGATGGGATGGAGGAGCTGTTGGGGCCTTTGAAAAAGTGGAAAATGCCGGTTCATGAGCTGGCATTGATGATGTCCATTGCCCTTCGCTTCATCCCAACGCTGATGGAGGAGACGGAAAAAATCATGAAGGCCCAAACGGCAAGGGGCGTCGATTTTTCTTCAGGTCCAATCAAGGAAAGGGTTAAATCGATCGTACCGCTGCTTGTTCCTTTATTTGTGAGTTCGTTCAAGAGGGCTGAGGAATTGGCAACCGCCATGGAATCCAGGGGATACCGCGGCGGGGAAGGGCGCACGAAATACCGCCAATTGAGTTGGAAGACAAGTGATAGCCTTTTGATGGTCTCGCTAGGACTTCTTACGGTTATGTTGGTTTTATTACGTTCATAATAAGGAAGAGAACAATGCCAAAATATAAATGCGTGCTTGCGTATGACGGCACGGAATTCGCCGGCTATCAGGTACAGCCTGAGAAGCGCACGATTCAAAGTGAATTCGAGGCCGTCTTAGCGCAAATGCACAAAGGTACAATGATAAAAGTGACTGCTTCGGGCAGGACAGATTCAGGGGTCCATGCAAAGGGGCAGGTCATTCATTTTGATTCACCCCTTACGTTCCCTACTGAAAATTGGGTAAAAGCGTTCAGCGCCCTGCTCCCGAACGACATTGTCGTGCTCAAAGTCGATATCGTTCCCGACGATTTTCATGCGAGGTTCCATACGACGGGGAAAGAATACCGTTACATCATAGATCGCTCCAAACTGCGGGATCCGTTTAAGCGGAACTACGCCTATCATTTTCCTTATTCCTTGGATGAGCTGAAGATGAAGGAAGCAGCTTCCCATCTAATCGGGACACATGACTTCACGAGTTTTTGTTCGGCAAAGACGGAAGTGGTCGATAAAGTCCGGACCATAGATGAAATCGATTTTGAAGAGAACGGGTGCTACTTGGTTTTTCGCTTCGTCGGGGAAGGCTTTTTGTATAATATGGTGCGTATTTTGGTTGGGACGCTCCTGGATGTCGGCAGCGGCAAGATTGACCCTCAGGATATAATCGGGATATTGAACCAAAAAGACCGCAGCTTTGCAGGGAAAACGGCTCCAGCCCAAGGGTTGTATTTATGGAAAGTTTTTTACAAATAAAATATTTTTGATGTAATTCCAGTTTGTTTACAACTGGCAAATCCGAGAAACTCAGTAATGGCAGCGGCTTTGCGCCTTATTGTCCTTTTCATCGAGTTGCAGCGAATGTTTTATAGACAACTTATCCTAGTGTAACATCCCCTTGACAATGAATCTGGGAGAAGTTAATATAATATGGTATGTATTTTAATCCCACGATAAGCCCCGGAAGTTTATTGTGATTGAAAATAAATATAAAAAATTAAAAAGTTTTTTAGGAGGTTAACCATGCGTACGACATTTATGGCGAAAGCTAATGAAGTAGAACGTAAATGGTATGTGATTGACGCTGAAGGCAAAACTTTGGGTCGCCTTTCTACTGAAGTAGCATCCATCTTACGTGGTAAACATAAACCAACTTTTACACCGAACATTGACACTGGTGATCATGTAATTTTAATCAATGTTGAAAAAATCCACCTGACTGGTAAAAAATTGACTGACAAAATTTATTACCGTCACACTATGCATCCAGGCGGTCTTAAAACTAGAACTGCTCTTGAAATGCGTACAAACTACCCTGAGAGAATGCTTGAACTTGCTATCAAAGGTATGCTTCCAAAGAATTCTCTTGGACGTCAAATCTACAAAAAATTACACGTATACGCTGGAGCTGAGCACCCACACGCTGCTCAACAACCAGAAGTATACGAATTACGCGGATAATTACTAAGGAGGTTACTATCTTGGCACAAGTTCAATATTATGGTACTGGTCGCCGTAAGAGCTCAGTAGCTCGTGTACGTTTAGTACCAGGCGAAGGTCGCATCGTTATTAACGGTCGTGACATTAATGAATATATTCCTTTCGCAGCATTGCGTGAAGTTGTTAACCAACCACTAGTTGCAACTGAAACTACTGGAAATTACGACATTCTAGTAAATGTTAGCGGTGGAGGATACACTGGTCAAGCTGGAGCAATCCGTCACGGTATCGCTCGTGCATTGCTTCAAGTTGATCCAGAATACCGTCCGTCTCTTAAAACTGCTGGTTTACTAACTCGTGACCCACGTATGAAAGAGCGTAAAAAATACGGTCTTAAAGGCGCACGTCGTGCACCTCAGTTCTCAAAACGTTAATTCCATTACCGTTTCAAAAGACTCTCAGCCATTTTGGTTGGGGGTCTTTTTTTGCCCGGAAATGTGCGGTGCAGAAATATTAAAAAGTAGATAATCTTGCTGAAATGGAGTTAATTATCGCGAAAACAAAAGCGAAATCGACAATTGCTTCCTGCTCTGCGTAAATCCAAAATAATATACATCCCAAAACCAAATCTTAAAAAATGTGCCACTTATGATATTTAAATTTGCTGCTGCTGTCGCGGTTCAGATGGTGGCGATCTTCATAATCCATATGTTTACACCTGAGTTTATTTGTGTAAAACTGAATTATTTGTAAAATCCATATTTATTAACTTTCTGTTTAGGAGTATGATAATACTTAAAAAACAGAAAGAGGACTTCACATGAATTCAGCATACTCATCGGTAGAAACGACTAAAACAAGGACCTTGGTCATCAACGCACTTTTCATCGCATTGACGCTTGTAGCTACAATGTTCATCAATATTAAGCTCCCGATAATGGGTAACGGCGGCCTTATCCACCTTGGTAACGTTCCGCTGTTTATAGCGGCACTCGTTTACGGCAAAAAAACCGGGGCGATAGCAGGAGCCTTCGGGATGGCCCTCTTCGATCTTTTCTCCGGCTGGGCAGCGTGGGCGCCATTCACATTCATCATTGTCGGTACTATGGGGTTTCTAGCCGGCTTCATAGCCGAAAAAGTACCGGGCAAAAGAGTGGTCGTATACACTTTGGCCGTTGCCGTTGCACTCATCATTAAAATCGTCGGCTACTACTTCGTCGAAGTCATCCTCTATGGCAACTGGATTCAGCCTTTTGGCTCCATCCCAGGTAACGTGATGCAGGTCGTCCTGGCCGGTATCATCGTCGTGCCGCTTGCAGGACGCATAAAGCAGAGAGCGAGACAGATATAAGAGGGGGAAACAAACACCTTTTTAAAATGAATGGAACAAAGGACAAGCTCGGGAAGCTCCCTGAGCTTGTCCTCTGATATAACAGATCATGATAAGAAGCGCAGTCATCTTGACTGCGCTTTTTTCTGTAGGTAAATCTAATTATATTGCCCGCAGTTTATGAGCTTCCCCTTATCCAGAGCTGGTCCGTCCTTCAAGCTTTGCGACTGAGCGTGAGTTCCTTACTCGTGAGTATAGCTGCTTTGCTCGCAAGCTTCAGCACATTACTCGCATATTTAGCGCTCGACTCGTTTTTTACGCTGTTTTCTAAACAACCCGGGAATAAATTGGCCAACTCATGCATCTGGGGTCTTCTGAACTTATATATAAGCGGAAGTCTCGATCTTTTCGTAAGAATTAAAATACAGCTCCAATTGCCCACAGTTTGAGATTGTTTGACTTTGATCGTTTTTCAAGGGGCGGTCCGGGAGAGAAGCTTAAATGGGATTGGGGGGGCATTCCGTTTCCATCACTTTATTAGATAGGGATGGATGCCGGTGCAAGCTGATTGGTTTGCTTCTCGAGGTGGTCCTTGGCGCCCTGGGCAGCTTCCTGTCCGAATGAAGCTTCCTTACAAAAGAGACTGAACAGTTTATCTTTAGTCCCGCATAAAGGCGGTAGGGAGCAACTTATGGACAAGATGCAATTAAGTCATTTGCCAATAAGTATTCATGAATGTCGATTCTCTGCGTTAGTAAATTATCCTCATTAATTTTTGCCAATGGAATCAATGAATGGTTCGATTAAGAACGCAAAAACTAAATTATGTCTTGGGAAATAATTTGGGATAAGGGGATAAGCCCCGGAGGTGAAATATGGCTGTAATATTGGGTTTACAGGAGATGCAGAGGGAAAGGCAATTGAAGTTCGAGCGCAGGTTACTAAGGGAGCTTTCAATCGAAGACATGAAGGGGCGGATCCAGCGCTACTTCGGCCAGGATTTTATGGAAGTTTTGGAGGAAGGCTACTTTGATGTTGCCATCGAAGCCTTTTTATTAGGGGCGAATTACAGCAAGTTTGGGTATTACGGTGAGTCGGAGGATGATGTAAGGGCAAGATGCTTTAAGGAAGAAAAGTTCTTGATCGATACCCTGTTCAACTTTATTTTGTATTGGCGGGAGGTTACAGCGAATAACGCCTTCGATGAGGGATTATTTTATTGCTGTGAGGGGTTTGTCGGCGAGTGGTGGCTGGATGGCTTCAAGACTGGTGAAAAACGTTATAAAATGAAATTGCACTAATTGTTCTAATTCCATGGTTTGTCCCATACCTTATTATTATAGGGATCATGGAAGGGGAACGGTCATGCGTAGAAAGCTGAAATATACGGGTATCGCCATGGGTTTGTTTGTCCTTTTTTTAATTGTAACGTTTAAATTTGTTGAAGATGATTCATGGGACTCCTGGAACCTTCCCCTGGCAGGTAAGGTAATCGTCCTTGATGCCGGTCATGGAGGAATGGATGGCGGAGCGAATGTACAAGAGGTAATGGAAAAGGAAATTGCCCTTTCCGTTTCATTGAAAGTCCGCGACTATTTGCAGGAGCAGGGAGCCCTTGTCATCATGACCCGTGAGAAGGACGAGGATCTGGCTCAAAGAAATACGAAGGGAATCCGGCAGCGAAAACAGGAGGACCTGCGGAACAGAGTTGAAATGATCAATGATTCGGAAGCGGACTTATTTTTAAGCATCCATTTGAATTCTTTTCCATCAGCGTCATCGAAGGGTGCCCAAACCTTTTATACGAAGCGATATGAGGAAAATGAACAAGTGGCTAAATTCATTCAGACTGAAATCATAAGAAATCTTGAAAATACAAAGCGAGATGCAAAAACGATCAACCATGTTTATTTAATGAATTATGCGAAGAAGCCGGGAGCACTCGTGGAAATAGGCTTTCTTTCCAATGATGAGGAAAGGGGACGCCTTATTAGTGATAAGTATCAAGAAAAGATTGCCAGCTCGATTTATATGGGGATTTTACGTTATTTTACAGAGGAGAAGCTAGCGGATGAAGAATGAGGTCGGGGTCTTGTGGGGTGCAAGGCCTTTTTACTATGGGCCAATGCGCCGTTCATCGAAATAGGGCAGATGATAAGCTTTCTTTCCGGAATATGATATACTGAAATGGGAAAATAAAACGAATACAAAGGGGTGCTCGACTTGTTCACAGAAGAGAAAGTACTGAATTTACTAAAGGATCTTAAAGACCCTTTTCTACATAAAAGCCTTGAAGAAACAAATGGGATTATTGAAATCAAGATAAAACCAGAAAAGAATCATGTAAGCGTTAAACTTGCGATTGCGAAAACCGGGACTGCGGAACAAATGCAAATGCAAACGGAAGTGGTGGACTTGCTGAAAACGAATGGAGCGGAATCGGTAGGAATTCGCTTCACGGAGCTTTCAGAAGATGAGCTAGCTAAACACCGTGAAAATATACCGCAGGATGAAGGGGACCAAGGCTTACTTGGACCAAACAGCAAGACGCAATTCATTGCAATTGCCAGTGGTAAAGGCGGAGTCGGAAAATCGACGATTTCAGTGAATTTCGCTACTTCACTTGCTCGTTTAGGGAAAAAGGTCGGTCTCGTTGATGCTGATATCTATGGATTTAGCGTACCTGATATGATGGGAATTACAAAACGACCTGTCGTTCGCGGGGAGAGAATCATCCCGGTTGAACGGTTTGGCGTTCAAGTAATCTCGATGGGCTTTTTTGTCGAAGATAATGCACCAATCATCTGGAGAGGCCCAATGCTTGGCAAAATGCTGAACAGTTTCTTCAATGAAGTGGAGTGGGGAGAGTTGGACTATTTAGTGCTCGACTTGCCGCCAGGTACGGGTGATGTTGCTTTGGACGTCCATACGATGCTGCCTTCCTGTAAGGAAATCATCGTGACGACACCGCATCCAACTGCAGCCTTCGTTGCTGCAAGAGCCGGTGCGATGGCCATCAAGACAGAGCATGAAGTCATTGGAGTCATTGAGAATATGTCATTCTTTGAAAGTAAAACGACTGGCGAAAAAGAATATGTATTCGGTAAAGGAGGCGGCGCGAAGCTTGCTGAAGAACTCCGAACAGAGGTTTTGGGACAACTTCCCCTGCAGCAGCCGGATTGGAATGAAGAGGACTTCGCCCCATCCATTTACGCAGCAGACCATAGGCTAGGCAGGATTTATGAGGATATCGCCAAGAAGGTCATTGAAAAGCTTCAATAAAAAAATAAAGGCTGATTCCAAAATTGGAATCAGCCTTATTATGTCATTCCTTATCCTTCTTATCTTTTTCTTCGCCTTTAGTTTCCTTTTCAGCAGCTTTTGTAGCTGCTTTATCCAATCTTTCCTGCAGCTTCGCTTGAACGAGTGGACTATCCATGGTTTCGATAATCAATTCTTTGTATACGGAACGCATTTCCTTCGTTTTCAATAGTTTATTCATTTCTTTTTCCAAATCGGGTTCCTTTAATATTTCCATGAGCATTCCACGGTACTGCGGATCTTTCGTTAAGTCCTTCAATATCTTCTTATGTTCATCTTCTAGAGCTTTAGCATAAGCGGCCACAAATTCTGGATCGTTAAAAGTCTTTTTCCAAAACTCCTTACCTTTATCTGAAGTGATCATATCTTCAATGGATTTCTTAATGACATCGGAATCCATAATAAGTTCAGCTTTTGTTTGATCATCGGAAATAATATCCTGGATGGCTTTTTTTCCATCATCAGTCTTCAGGATATCCACGACCATTTTCTTTGTCTCTTCATACTCCATCTTATCTTGACCTGCCCCATTTTGAGCACAACCGGAACAAATGAGTAAGAATGACGTAAATAGCAAAGCAACTCCCACTTTCACACGCAGGTCCCCTTTCATCCTTCTTACTGTTAATATGGTTCCAAATGGCGATATTATTCCCTGGTAGAATAAGTGGATTTTTCCAAATTTGGTTGGTACAATTAAAGAAATGAAATAGAAATATATGGGGGAAAACAATGAACAGCCGTAATTTAGTTAAATTGTTTTTTACGACATTGCTTATCGGTGGCATAACTGGGGGAGTTGTAGGGTTCTTGGCTCGATGGGGTGAGTTCAAGCCTTATTTTTCTTCTTTTGAAGTCAGTAGCATCCTTTCAACCTTTATTTGGTTGTTCGGTGTTGGATTAATTTTCAGTGTCATAAGCCAAGCGGGCTTTTTTGCCTATTTAACGATACATCGATTCGGTCTGGGGATTTTTAAAAGCGCTTACCTCTGGAATGCCGTACAAATTGTACTCATCCTTTTTGTTGTATTCGATTTAGTTTATCTGCGGTATCTTAACTTCGGAGCAGGGGAAGGGATCAGCTCCTACATCGTGCTGGCCTTGGTTGTGTTGGCTGCAGCGGTGGTTACGGCTTTTTTCAAAATGAAGCAAGCGAACGGACAATCGTTCATCCCCGCTTTGTTTTTCATGGTCGTATTCACGGTTTTGGAGTGGTTGCCTGTTCTAAATTCAAATGATGAAGGCTGGCTTTACTTCATGCTGTTTCCCTTGTTGGTCTGCAATGCTTATCAATTATTGGTTTTAAGCAAATTGATCGAGCGTTCCCAACAGGAATTGGCAGGTAAAAGAGCACGGAAGCAAGCTGAAGCTAAGGGGAATAATGTGAAGGCTGGCGAATTGGGGAAAGGCAGCTAACCTTACTGTTCCAGATAAGAACGGCGAACCTATAGGTACGCCGTTCTCTGCATTTTGTCGAGTGTCTGTTTAGCGGATCTCCTCACTGCTTGCCGATGAGTTGGATATCATCTCTGATACGTTCACGAAGGTCAAATTTTTTGCGCGAAGTTCATCCAGCAGTTCCGGCAGTGCCTTATTCGTTTGCTTTGCCGAGTCGGAAGCGTGCAATAAGATGATATCGCCCTTTTGGGCCTTGTTGATATTCTGGACAATTCGTTCCACGCCTGGATTGGTCCAATCCTTTGAATCAATGCTCCAATGAACTACGGTATAACCAAAATTTTCACTGATCTTTAAAAGCCGTTTATCAAAATGACCGGTTGGTGCCCGGAGAAGCTCTATATTTTTCACATTCAGCTTTTTAAATGCTTCCTGGGCTTTAGAGATATCCCGAATGATGTCTTGATCCTCCATTTCGGAATAATCCTTATAGTCGTACCCGAGCATACCGATTTCATATCCATCTTTTACGATTTGGGCAACGATATCAGGATGACGCTCTGCCCAAGAACCTGAAAGAAAAAAAGTGGCAGACTTAATTTTCTCCTTCTTTAAAGTTTCGATTATCGGTTCCGCCTTTTCATCCCCCCAGCCAATATTGAATGTGATCGCAACATTCTTCTCTCCTTTATAAACCGCTTTTGGTCCGTCCTCTGTAGAAAAAACAGGAGCGTGGAGAATGTTTTGTACAAATAGGAACCAAGCGGTAAACAGTGCCGTGAGTAAAATTAACGAATAAAATTTGATGTTCTTTGCTTGAAGCACCATGAAAAATTTCATTAATTCCATCCCCTTGTCCAAGACTCTTGTCTTCAAATTTATGCGGGCGGATTTTTGTTATGCAAAAAAAATCACGGCAGGCTTGATAAAAATCGTATATTTAGGGAAAGATGTCTGTTGGAGGTGTAGGCCATGCTCGGTTTATTGATTAGTGACAAAGAAAAAATGGAATTGGAATATCTGTTAAAAAGGGAAATGGATGAAATCCTCACCGATTTTCAGGATGAAAGGATGGATCACATAATCAAAAGGGCCATGAACGAGAAATTCAATCTCCTTTTCAGTTTGTTAAAAAGGGTGAGCACTGAAGAGGAATGCCTTGTCTATATGAAGTTGAAAACGAAATTATCGAAGCTTAATCCATGATGAGGGGTAAAAGTTAATTTTATTCGTAAAACCTATTGACTATTGATTTGGACGCTGTTATATTATAAAAGTTGCTGCAACATAAAGGCTTTCTAAAAAGAGATGAAAAAAACTTTTTAAAAAAAGTTGTTGACGACATGAGAATGAAATGTTAAGATATTAAAGTCGCTAAGAGAGATTAAGCGAAAAAATTGCTCTTTGAAAACTGAACAAAACAAAGCGCCAACGTTAAATTTTAAGTGAGCACACACTAATAAAAAAGCAAATGAGCATGTCAAACATTTCTTCGGAGAGTTTGATCCTGGCTCAGGACGAACGCTGGCGGCGTGCCTAATACATGCAAGTCGAGCGAATCGACGGGAGCTTGCTCCCTGAGATTAGCGGCGGACGGGTGAGTAACACGTGGGCAACCTGCCTATAAGACTGGGATAACTTCGGGAAACCGGAGCTAATACCGGATACGTTCTTCCTTCGCATGAAGGAAGATGGAAAGACGGTTTACGCTGTCACTTATAGATGGGCCCGCGGCGCATTAGCTAGTTGGTGAGGTAATGGCTCACCAAGGCGACGATGCGTAGCCGACCTGAGAGGGTGATCGGCCACACTGGGACTGAGACACGGCCCAGACTCCTACGGGAGGCAGCAGTAGGGAATCTTCCGCAATGGACGAAAGTCTGACGGAGCAACGCCGCGTGAACGAAGAAGGCCTTCGGGTCGTAAAGTTCTGTTGTTAGGGAAGAACAAGTACCAGAGTAACTGCTGGTACCTTGACGGTACCTAACCAGAAAGCCACGGCTAACTACGTGCCAGCAGCCGCGGTAATACGTAGGTGGCAAGCGTTGTCCGGAATTATTGGGCGTAAAGCGCGCGCAGGTGGTTCCTTAAGTCTGATGTGAAAGCCCACGGCTCAACCGTGGAGGGTCATTGGAAACTGGGGAACTTGAGTGCAGAAGAGGAAAGTGGAATTCCAAGTGTAGCGGTGAAATGCGTAGAGATTTGGAGGAACACCAGTGGCGAAGGCGACTTTCTGGTCTGTAACTGACACTGAGGCGCGAAAGCGTGGGGAGCAAACAGGATTAGATACCCTGGTAGTCCACGCCGTAAACGATGAGTGCTAAGTGTTAGAGGGTTTCCGCCCTTTAGTGCTGCAGCTAACGCATTAAGCACTCCGCCTGGGGAGTACGGCCGCAAGGCTGAAACTCAAAGGAATTGACGGGGGCCCGCACAAGCGGTGGAGCATGTGGTTTAATTCGAAGCAACGCGAAGAACCTTACCAGGTCTTGACATCCTCTGACAACCCTAGAGATAGGGCGTTCCCCTTCGGGGGACAGAGTGACAGGTGGTGCATGGTTGTCGTCAGCTCGTGTCGTGAGATGTTGGGTTAAGTCCCGCAACGAGCGCAACCCTTGATCTTAGTTGCCAGCATTCAGTTGGGCACTCTAAGGTGACTGCCGGTGACAAACCGGAGGAAGGTGGGGATGACGTCAAATCATCATGCCCCTTATGACCTGGGCTACACACGTGCTACAATGGATGGTACAAAGGGCTGCAAACCTGCGAAGGTAAGCGAATCCCATAAAGCCATTCTCAGTTCGGATTGCAGGCTGCAACTCGCCTGCATGAAGCCGGAATCGCTAGTAATCGCGGATCAGCATGCCGCGGTGAATACGTTCCCGGGCCTTGTACACACCGCCCGTCACACCACGAGAGTTTGTAACACCCGAAGTCGGTGAGGTAACCTTCATGGAGCCAGCCGCCTAAGGTGGGACAGATGATTGGGGTGAAGTCGTAACAAGGTAGCCGTATCGGAAGGTGCGGCTGGATCACCTCCTTTCTAAGGATAATACGAGTGCGCTTTTGTTTTGTTCAGTTTTGAATGAGTAATTCATTCAATGAAGGAAGAGGCATCACGATGTGATGGATTCTCTCCACTTTGTTCCTTGAAAACTAGATAATAGATAGAAGGCAATTAATTTTTTCAAAGCATCTGTAAGACTTTTTTAACGGTTAAGTTAGAAAGGGCGCACGGTGGATGCCTTGGCACTAGGAGCCGATGAAGGACGGGACTAACACCGATATGCTTCGGGGAGCTGTAAGTAAGCTTTGATCCGGAGATTTCCGAATGGGGAAACCCACTGTTCGTAATGGAACAGTATCTTTACCTGAATACATAGGGTACTGAAGGCAGACCCGGGGAACTGAAACATCTAAGTACCCGGAGGAAGAGAAAGCAAACGCGATTTCCTGAGTAGCGGCGAGCGAAACGGAATTAGCCCAAACCAAGAGGCTTGCCTCTTGGGGTTGTAGGACACTCAACATGGAGTTACAAAGGAACGGGGTAAATGAAGCGATCTGGAAAGGTCCGTCAAAGAAGGTAAAAACCCTGTAGTTGAAACTTCGTTCCCTCCTGAGTGGATCCTGAGTACGGCGGGACACGAGAAATCCCGTCGGAAGCAGGGAGGACCATCTCCCAAGGCTAAATACTCCCTAGTGACCGATAGTGAACCAGTACCGTGAGGGAAAGGTGAAAAGCACCCCGGAAGGGGAGTGAAATAGATCCTGAAACCGTGTGCCTACAAGTAGTCAAAGCCCGTTAATGGGTAATGGCGTGCCTTTTGTAGAATGAACCGGCGAGTTACGATTTCATGCGAGGTTAAGTTGATGAGACGGAGCCGCAGCGAAAGCGAGTCTGAATAGGGCGAATGAGTATGAGGTCGTAGACCCGAAACCAGGTGATCTACCCATGTCCAGGGTGAAGTTCAGGTAACACTGAATGGAGGCCCGAACCCACGCACGTTGAAAAGTGCGGGGATGAGGTGTGGGTAGCGGAGAAATTCCAATCGAACCTGGAGATAGCTGGTTCTCTCCGAAATAGCTTTAGGGCTAGCCTCAAGATGAGAGTATTGGAGGTAGAGCACTGATTGGACTAGGGGCCCCCAACGGGTTACCGAATTCAGTCAAACTCCGAATGCCAAATACTTATTCTTGGGAGTCAGACTGCGAGTGATAAGATCCGTAGTCGAAAGGGAAACAGCCCAGACCACCAGCTAAGGTCCCAAAGTATACGTTAAGTGGAAAAGGATGTGGAGTTGCTTAGACAACCAGGATGTTGGCTTAGAAGCAGCCACCATTTAAAGAGTGCGTAATAGCTCACTGGTCGAGTGACTCCGCGCCGAAAATGTACCGGGGCTAAACGTATCACCGAAGCTGTGGATTGACACCGTAGGGTGTCGATGGTAGGAGAGCGTTCTAAGGGCGTTGAAGTCAGACCGGAAGGACTGGTGGAGCGCTTAGAAGTGAGAATGCCGGTATGAGTAGCGAAAGAAGGGTGAGAATCCCTTCCACCGAATGCCTAAGGTTTCCTGAGGAAGGCTCGTCCGCTCAGGGTTAGTCGGGACCTAAGCCGAGGCCGAAAGGCGTAGGCGATGGACAACAGGTTGATATTCCTGTACCACCTATACATCGTTTGAACGATGGGGGGACGCAGAAGGATAGGGTAAGCGCGCTGTTGGATATGCGCGTCCAAGCAGTTAGGCCGGAAACGAGGCAAATCCCGTTTCCATTAAGGCGGAGCTGTGATGGCGAGGGAAATATAGTACCGAAGTTCCTGATTCCACGCTGCCAAGAAAAGCCTCTAGTGAGATGTAAGGTGCCCGTACCGCAAACCGACACAGGTAGGCGAGGAGAGAATCCTAAGGTGTGCGAGAGAACTCTCGTTAAGGAACTCGGCAAAATGACCCCGTAACTTCGGGAGAAGGGGTGCTTTTTAGGGTGAATAGCCCGGAAAAGCCGCAGTGAATAGGCCCAGGCGACTGTTTAGCAAAAACACAGGTCTCTGCGAAGCCGCAAGGCGAAGTATAGGGGCTGACACCTGCCCGGTGCTGGAAGGTTAAGGGGAGAGGTTAGCGCAAGCGAAGCTTTGAACCGAAGCCCCAGTAAACGGCGGCCGTAACTATAACGGTCCTAAGGTAGCGAAATTCCTTGTCGGGTAAGTTCCGACCCGCACGAAAGGTGTAACGATCTGGGCACTGTCTCAACGAGAGACTCGGTGAAATTATAGTACCTGTGAAGATGCAGGTTACCCGCGACAGGACGGAAAGACCCCGTGGAGCTTTACTGCAGCCTGATATTGAATTTTGGTACAGCTTGTACAGGATAGGTAGGAGCCTGAGAAGCCGGAGCGCTAGCTTCGGTGGAGGCGTTGGTGGGATACTACCCTGGCTGTATTGAAATTCTAACCCGCGCCCCTTATCGGGGTGGGAGACAGTGTCAGGTGGGCAGTTTGACTGGGGCGGTCGCCTCCTAAAGAGTAACGGAGGCGCCCAAAGGTTCCCTCAGAATGGTTGGAAATCATTCGTAGAGTGTAAAGGCACAAGGGAGCTTGACTGCGAGACCTACAAGTCGAGCAGGGACGAAAGTCGGGCTTAGTGATCCGGTGGTTCCGCATGGAAGGGCCATCGCTCAACGGATAAAAGCTACCCCGGGGATAACAGGCTTATCTCCCCCAAGAGTCCACATCGACGGGGAGGTTTGGCACCTCGATGTCGGCTCATCGCATCCTGGGGCTGTAGTCGGTCCCAAGGGTTGGGCTGTTCGCCCATTAAAGCGGTACGCGAGCTGGGTTCAGAACGTCGTGAGACAGTTCGGTCCCTATCCGTCGCGGGCGCAGGAAATTTGAGAGGAGCTGTCCTTAGTACGAGAGGACCGGGATGGACGCACCGCTGGTGTACCAGTTGTCTTGCCAAAGGCATAGCTGGGTAGCTACGTGCGGACGGGATAAGTGCTGAAAGCATCTAAGCATGAAGCCCCCCTCAAGATGAGATTTCCCATGGCGCAAGCTAGTAAGATCCCTGAAAGATGATCAGGTTGATAGGTCAGAGGTGGAAGCGTGGCGACATGTGGAGCTGACTGATACTAATAGATCGAGGACTTAACCAACGCTTTAAAAAATGAAATACCTTCTTATTATCTAGTTTTGAAGGAATGAAAATTCTTCAAAAATGAATATGGTCTGGCAGTGATGGCGAAGAGGTCACACCCGTTCCCATTCCGAACACGGAAGTTAAGTTCTTCAGCGCCGATGGTAGTTGGGGGTCTCCCCCTGTGAGAGTAGGACGTTGCCAGGCTATTCATTTGAATCTTTAAATGGGTTTTAGGAAACATTATATTATTCCGCAGTAGCTCAGTGGTAGAGCATTCGGCTGTTAACCGAACGGTCGTAGGTTCGAGTCCTACCTGCGGAGCCATATGCTTCCATAGCTCAGTAGGTAGAGCACTTCCATGGTAAGGAAGAGGTCAGCGGTTCGAATCCGCTTGGGAGCTTCCCAATCTATCTATGAACACAATAAAGTCCGGCCCGTTGGTCAAGCGGTTAAGACACCGCCCTTTCACGGCGGTAACACGGGTTCGAATCCCGTACGGGTCACCATTCATCATTTTAAAATCCGGAGGATTAGCTCAGCTGGGAGAGCATCTGCCTTACAAGCAGAGGGTCGGCGGTTCGATCCCGTCATCCTCCACCATTTTAACCTTTATTTGCCGGTGTAGCTCAACTGGTAGAGCAACTGACTTGTAATCAGTAGGTTGGGGGTTCAAGTCCTCTTGCCGGCACCATGTACAACCATATATTGCGGAGGGGTAGCGAAGTGGCTAAACGCGGCGGACTGTAAATCCGCTCCTTAGGGTTCGGCAGTTCGAATCTGCCCCCCTCCACCATCTCAATGAAATCCTGTGGATTAGTTATATATTCTCTTTAATGGGGAAATATATGATTACCACCTTTTTATTTTGTTGAATATAATCAATACATAACATATATTGGGCTATAGCCAAGCGGTAAGGCAACGGATTTTGATTCCGTCATGCGAAGGTTCGATCCCTTCTAGCCCAGCCATATGCGGAAGTAGTTCAGTGGTAGAATACAACCTTGCCAAGGTTGGGGTCGCGGGTTCGAATCCCGTCTTCCGCTTTATATTCCATAACCCCTTTGGGGCCTTAGCTCAGCTGGGAGAGCGCCTGCCTTGCACGCAGGAGGTCAGCGGTTCGATCCCGCTAGGCTCCACCATTATCTACATACACCAAAACTTACGTCTTAAGCCTGCCAGGCTTAAGGCTTTTTTTATTTTAAAAAGCCTATTTGTATCACTATGATCGGCAGGGGAGGAACGGGGAAGCCTGCATTTTTATACATGGGAGTGTCCGGTTGAACCATAAGGCGTTTACGATATAAAATGAGGGAAAGGGGGAATTGTATGTCTATTCAGAAAATTTCAGTCATTGGATTGCCCATGGACCTAGGTCAAGCAAGGCGCGGCGTGGATATGGGACCTAGTGCAATTCGCTGTGCAGGGATTATCGAGCGCCTTGAACATTTAAATATAGAAGTAGAGGATCTAGGAGATATCGCGGTGGGCCGCCCTGAGAATGCCAACGATCCTGGAACGAATTTAAAAAACCTTTCACTTGTTGCGGCGAGTAATAGTGAGTTGGCTGCAAGAGTAGATGAAATAATCGAAAGCGGCTCTTTTCCACTCGTATTGGGTGGAGATCATTCAATCGCGATAGGGACGCTCGCGGGAGTAGCTAAGCACCATGATAACGTCGGGGTGATTTGGTACGACGCCCATGGAGATTTAAATACGGAGGACACGTCGCCATCAGGGAATATTCACGGAATGCCGCTTGCTGTCAGTATGGGGCTTGGGCACCCGGACCTAATCCATATCCATGGTTCCTATCCTAAGGTGAAACCTGAAAACATCGTGATCATCGGGGCAAGGTCTTTGGACGAGGGGGAAAAGGAGCTTATACGTGATAAAGGAATTAAAGTCTACACCATGCATGAAATCGACCGTATCGGAATGACACGGGTCATGGAAGAATGCATAGAGTATTTAAGGGAAAGAACAGACGGCGTCCACCTATCACTCGATTTGGATGGGGTTGACCCGGCAGATGCTCCAGGTGTAGGGACCCCGGTTATTGGCGGCATTAGTTATCGGGAAAGTCACTTGGCGATGGAAATGCTAGCGGAAGCCGATTTGATTACTTCGGCGGAGTTCGTTGAGGTGAATCCGATTTTGGATGAGCGAAATAAAACGGCGATCGTTGCCGTTGCGCTAATGGGTTCCCTATTTGGTGAAAAGCTATTATAATCGATGAAATATAAAAAAACAGTAACCTGCTTGTAATGGGTTACTGTTTTTTATATGCTAGAAGGCGTAAGTTTATTTTCCTGGGTGTATGTAATTGGAACATTTCTAAACATAAATGGCTGCAAACACATTTTCATTTTCAAAGGGCACGTCTGTCCTTAAGACTCCTGCCTTTTGTTAAGTGAAGGTATTGATTGATCAATATATCGAGTTTGCTGCTTACTTCAACCACTTCATTATCCACCATCGAAGAGCGGGAAGCCAACATCATCATTTTTTGTCTGTATTGTTCAATATGGTCTAAAATTTGTTCAGCAGTCATAAAGAGATCCACTCCCTTGAATTTTACAATTTCTTACTATATAACCCTGTTTTTTTTTTCTTAAACATTAAATGTAAAACTTTGTTAAAATTAATGTATTAAAATTTTGAAACCTTTTAGCTTACGATTCGTAATAATCGTATAGCCGCATGAGCGGGGGTAATACTGGAAAATGGATGCACTCATTAAAGAGAGAATTAATCAAGTAGTAAAGGGAGACCATAATGCATTTGGAGAAATTGTCGAAATATACAAGGACAAAGTTTTCCAGATATGTTTCAGGATGCTTGGAAACAGGCAAGAAGCTGAAGATTTGGCGCAAGAGGCTTTCGTTAGGGCCTTCGTGAACATCCGCAGCTTCAATATTGACATGAAATTTTCTACATGGTTATATCGCATTGCGACTAACCTTTGTATTGATCGCCTTCGTAAGAAGAAACCGGATTATTATCTCGATGCTGAAGTTGCTGGAACAGAGGGATTAAATATGTACTCCCAGCTTGCATCGAATATGGCAAAGCCCGAGGAAGAGGCTGAATCTCTAGAACTGCAGGAAACGATTCAAGAGGAAATCATGAAATTGCCCGAGAAATATCGATCGGTCATCGTATTGAAGTATATTGAAGAGCTATCTTTAAAGGAAATAAGTGAAATACTCGATTTGCCAGTCGGCACTGTCAAGACAAGAATACATCGTGGTCGGGAAGCCTTGCGTAAACAACTACGCCATTTATAAAGAGTAGGTGAGAAAAATGAACTGCCATGAGGAAATCATTGAATATATGCATGATTATTTAGATGAAGACATCGAACCGGAGCATAAAGAAATACTGCGTGAGCACCTGCATGAGTGTGCGGAATGCCAAGCATACTTTCATGAAATGAAAAAGGCGGTAGCCCTTGTACAAAGCACTTCCCATATTAAGGCGCCGGATGATTTCACAGCGAAGGTTATGGCTCAATTGCCAAAGGAAACGAAAACAACGGGTGCCAAACGCTGGTTTAAAAGCCATCCCTTCATGACAGCGGCAGCCATGTTCATTATTTTGATGACCGGCTCCGTTTTTTCCACTTATAATCAGGACGAACATTTTTCGGTATCCAAGCAGCCCAATTTAGTGGTTGAAGGCGAAACGGTCATTGTGCCTGCTGGTGAAACAATCGAGGGGAATGTCGTGGTTCAAAATGGCAATATCCAAATAGATGGTGAAGTAGAGGGAGATGTCACAGTCATAAATGGACATAAGTATATGTCCAAGGCAGGAAATGTGACAGGAAGCATCCATGTCATTGACCAAGCTTTCGAGTGGATGTGGTATAAGGTCAAGGATACGGCAACCTCATTGATTCCTTCGCATGAGGGGAAAAACGAATAGGAGCTATAGAGCTGAGCGGGGACATCGTGTTTCATATGCGATGAACTCCGCTCAGCTTTCCTTTTAAGGGTGGGGAGGGACAATTATTTACGTGTGCCGAAGTCGGCCAAGTAAATTTCTCACACTAGTTTTAGAAGTCTCATTTAAAAAATGGTATACTATTAAGGTTATTACATAACGATTGTAATTGTTATTTGGAGTAATACTGACTGGAGGAAACAACATGTCTTTATCCAATTTGAATGTTTGGGACTATGTAGTAAATTTCATTGATATTCTCCTTGTTTGGTTTGTGATATATAAATTGTTAACTATTATTCGAGGCACGAAGGCTATTCAGCTGCTAAAAGGAATTTTTGTGATTGTCATTGTAAAAAGCTTAAGCAACCTGTTTGGTTTCAATACACTTGGATGGTTAATGGCACAAGTCATGAATTGGGGAGTATTGGCAATTCTCGTCATTTTTCAACCAGAACTGAGAAGGGCACTTGAACAATTGGGACGCGGTAAGCTCTTTTCAAGGGGCACCGTACCGGAAGAGAATCAGCAAGAGCGTTTAGTAGAAGAAATCCTGAAGGCGTCCACATATATGGCGAAGAGGCGGATAGGGGCCTTGATCACGATAGAAAAGGGAACGGAGCTTGGGGATTATGTTGAAACGGGAATTCCTCTAAAGTCCTATATTTCTTCAGAACTGCTCATTAATATTTTCATACCTAATACGCCGCTTCACGATGGTGCGGTCATTCTGCAGAATAATCAGGTGGCCGCTGCAGCCTGCTACCTTCCTTTATCGGAAAGCCCGTTCATCTCAAAAGAACTCGGCACACGGCATAGGGCCGCGATCGGCATGAGCGAAGTGACTGATAGTCTCACGATTGTCGTTTCAGAAGAAACGGGCGGGATATCGGTTACTAAAAATGGTGAGCTCTACAGGGATTTGGATCAAGAATCTTTCAGGGCGATGCTGACAAGTGAGCTCGTAGTGGAGAACATCAAAACAACTTCCTCAGGTATCTGGAATTGGAGGGGGAAAAAGAATGGATAAATTCACCAATAGTGCGTGGTTTATGAGAATCGTAGCGTTTGCCTTGGCAGCACTTCTGTTCATTTCCATTAACTTTGAGATGGAGTCGGATAAAAAATCCCTTGGTTTATCCACTGCCCCCGAAATCAGTACGGAGACCATTGAGAATGTGCCGGTTGAAGTCTATTATGACCGTGAAAACCTAGTGGTAAGCGGAGTGCCGGAAACGGTGGATGTGACTTTAAAGGGAGCAAAAAGCCTATTGATCAACGCTAAAAACCAGAGGGGCTTCAAGGTTTATGTAGACCTGTCAGATCCCGAAATTTCAATGGGGAATAGGACGGTCACATTCAAAATAAGTGATTTGAATGAAAAGCTGGTGGCGACAATCGATCCGGAATATGCAGAAGTCAATGTTCAGGAACGAGTGACGAAGGATTTCAAGGTTGAGGCTGAGTATAATACCTCCTTGCTTGAAGATGGGTATACCGCTGGGCAGCCGACAGTGAGCCCGCAAACGGTCAAAATAACGGGCGCTAAAGACGCCATCGAACAAATTTCCTATGTTAAGGCAAACCTTGAAATAAGCAAGGGCCTGAACGAAACGGTAAACGGAAAAGCAACCGTCAAGGCACTTGACCGGGACTTGAATAAGTTGGACGTGACGATCGAGCCTGCTTCAGTTGCCGTCTCCTTGAAGGTGAGCATCCCTTCCAAAACGGTTTCCATCGCACCAAAGCAAACCGGGAAGGCAAAGGATGGCATCAGGATTAAGAGCATTAGTGTCGACCCTGCCGAGGTCACCTTATTTGGATCGGAGTCGAACCTGGAAAAAATAAGTCAATTGAAGCTTCCTGTAAATATCTCCAAAATTGATGGGGATACAGAACTGGAGCTTGATCTTACAAAACCGGAAAGTGTTCAAAAAATGTCCTTAGGTAAGGCCAAGGTCAAAATTCGCACGGAAAAAGTCGATGTCGATCAGGAGACTGAAGATCCAGTCGATGATGAAGAGGTAGTGCAAGAACCGGCCGAAGAAGATGAACCGGAAGAAAAACCAGTCGAAGAAGATGAACCGGCTGCCATTGAATCCAAGACATTCAACAATGTCAAAATAGAGCCTGTGGGCATACAGGAGGGCCAAGATGCTAAATTGGAATCCGATGCCACGAGCATCACGCTTCAAGGCGAGGCCGACGAATTGAAGAATATCACGAAAGACGACATTAATCTTACAGTAGATTTAAGTAATTTAGATGAAGGTACGCATGATGTGGATGTGGCGGTAAATGCGCCTGCGGGATTGGATTGGGAGCTGGGTTCTAAAACGATCTCTGTTTCCATAACTCCAAAAGACGAAGAGACATGAACTTCCTTTAACATCATTTAATTCAGTAAGATCTAAAGAAGGAGCGATTAAGATGGGTAAATATTTTGGAACAGACGGAGTTAGGGGTATAGCGAATAGCGAATTAACACCGGAGTTGGCATTTAAACTAGGCCGTTTTGGTGGCTACGTCCTTACTAAAAATACAGAAAAACCCAAAGTGCTAATAGGGCGCGATACACGCATTTCAGGTGAAATGCTGGAAGGTGCACTTGTTGCCGGTCTCTTATCGATTGGGGCAGAGGTGATGCGCCTTGGCGTCATTTCGACACCGGGAGTTGCCTATTTGACAAAGGCCCTTAGTGCTGAAGCTGGCGTCATGATTTCAGCTTCGCATAATCCAGTCGCCGATAATGGCATTAAATTCTTTGGACCTGATGGCTTCAAGCTATCCGACGATCAAGAAGCGGAAATTGAAACACTGTTGGATATGGATAAGGATGAACTTCCTCGTCCCGTCGGCGGCGATCTAGGCCATATAAACGATTATTTCGAAGGCGGTCAAAAGTATTTGCAGTACCTGAAACAATCTGTGGACGAAGATTTTACGGGCATACATGTTGCGCTTGATTGTGCACATGGAGCAACGTCTTCCTTGGCCATGCATTTGTTTGCGGACCTTGATGCGGACATCTCCACGATGGGCGCATCGCCAAATGGCCTGAACATTAATGATAAGGTCGGCTCGACCCACCCTGAAGCACTTGCTGAATTCCTGAAAGAAAAAGGGGCGGATGTTGGCCTTGCTTTCGACGGGGATGGGGACCGCGTCATTGCCATCGATGAAAAGGGAAATGTAGTGGACGGCGACCAAATCATGTATATCTGTGCGAAATACCTGAAAGAAAATAATCGCCTGAAACAAGGAACTGTGGTTTCTACAATCATGAGCAACCTTGGCTTTTATAAAGGCCTGGAAGAGCATGATATCCAAAGTGCCCAAACGGCAGTGGGAGACCGCTACGTGGTTGAGGAAATGAGAAAAGGCGGCTATAACCTTGGCGGTGAACAGTCCGGACACATCATATTCCTCGACTATAATACGACGGGTGATGGTCTATTGACGGGCTTACAGCTGGTTAATATCATGAGTGATACCAAAAAAACCCTATCCGAGCTTGCCGGTGAGATGAAGAAGTATCCACAAACGCTTATCAATGTCAGAGTAACCGATAAGCATGCTGTTACCGATAATGAGAAGGTACAGGCAGTCATTAAGGAGGTTGAAACGGAAATGAACGGGAATGGCCGCATTTTGGTGAGACCATCCGGCACTGAACCGCTTGTACGTGTAATGGCCGAAGCACCGACTGCTGAGGAATGCACGAATTATGTCGATCGCATCGTCGCAGTTGTTAGAGCGGAAATGGGATTGAACGAATAACCAATCTTATGCATAAAAGGAACGAAAAATCCTTTTATGCATATTTTTATAAAGAATGGTTTTTTTCATGAGCCATGATAATAAAGAATTGACCTTTGTCCCTTGTTTAAGGTATGATTATCCTGATTTACAACCGCTCTTCAAAATGAAGGTTGTATCAAAAAGGAGGGTAGGCAAGGAGAGAAATGATTGACAAAAGCGCCTGAACTGAGCCTGGTCGAGAATGGCTTAGTTGACGAGGAGGAGGTTTATCGAATGTTCGGCGGATACCTCCCGGCTGAAGTGCACAGCCGCAGTAATTCCAATTTTAAAACAGTGGGGCAACTTACTGCACAAAGGATTGGAAATGCACAATGGGATAAATGCTTTTGGGCATTTCCTTAATAAAAAATATATATTAGAGATGAGGGGGCAGGGATGCCCCCGTGCATTCCTGTTCCCTCGGATCGGTTGGAGGAACGGAAATTATGTGTGGAATTGTTGGATATATTGGACTTAATGATGCGAAGGAAATCCTATTAAAAGGCCTTGAAAAGCTCGAATACCGCGGATATGACTCTTCTGGTATTGCCGTGAAGAATGAATCGGGCGTAACGGTTTTTAAGGAAAAGGGACGAATCGCCGACCTGCGTGGAGCCGTGGACGAAAATACGGTTGCACATACGGGAATTGGACATACGCGCTGGGCCACTCATGGTATTCCAAGCCGCGAAAATGCCCATCCTCACCAAAGCAATTCAGGTCGCTTGACATTAGTCCATAATGGGGTCATTGAAAACTATGCGATTCTAAAGCGTGAATATTTGCAGGATGTTGCCTTTAAAAGTGAAACGGATACGGAAGTCATCGTTCAACTTATCGAGAAGTTCGTAAATGATGGCATGGAAGTGGAAGAAGCATTCCGTCAAACACTCACGTTATTGGAAGGATCATACGCGATTGCCCTATTGGATACCAAAAATGATGAAACCATTTTTGTCGCGAAAAATAAAAGCCCGCTGCTGATCGGTGTCGGAAAAGACTTTAACGTTGTCGCCTCGGATGCAATGGCCATGTTGCAAGTCACAGATCAGTTCCTTGAACTGATGGATAAAGAAATGGTCATCGTGACGAAGGAAAAGGTAACGATCAAGAATCTTTCCAATGAAGAAGTTATGCGTGCTCCATATACTGCCGAACTGGATGCAAGTGATATTGAAAAAGGAACGTACCCTCACTATATGCTGAAAGAAGTCGACGAGCAGCCTGCTGTCATTCGTAAAATCATTCAAGCGTACCAAAATGAAGAAGGCAAACTTGCAATCGATTATAATATTACTGAAGCTGTAAGTGAGGCGGACCGCATTTATATCATCGCTTGCGGAACTAGCTATCACGCAGGATTGATTGGTAAGCAATTCCTCGAAAATATGGCTCAAATTCCGGTTGAAGTCCACGTGGCATCGGAATTCACATACAATATGCCGTTATTATCGAAAAAACCACTTTTCATCTTCATATCGCAAAGCGGGGAAACGGCTGACAGCCGTGCCGTATTGGTTTCGATCAAAGCACTCGGCCATAAAGCCCTGACCATTACAAACGTACCTGGCTCCACATTATCACGTGAAGCGGATTATACGCTCTTGCTGCATGCCGGCCCTGAAATTGCCGTTGCCTCAACAAAAGCCTATACAGCTCAAGTGGCCGTGTTGTCCATACTTGCAAATGTAACTGGCCAATTCCGTAACCTGGAATATGACTTCGACCTTGTAAAAGAGCTTGGAATCGTAGCGACAGCCATGGAAGCCCTATGCGACTCGAAAGAAGAGATGGAGGCCATTGCCCATGAATACCTGTCCGTTACAAGAAACTGCTTCTTCATCGGCCGCTCCCTTGACTACTATGTTGTCCTGGAAGGCGCGCTCAAGCTGAAGGAAATTTCCTACATCCAGGCGGAAGGCTTTGCTGGCGGCGAGCTTAAACACGGAACGATTGCCTTGATAGAAGAAGGCACACCCGTCATCGCCCTTGCCACGCAAGCAGGCGTCAACTTAAGCATCCGCGGCAACGTCAAAGAAGTCGTTGCGAGAGGCGCCAACCCTTGCATCATTTCGATGAAGGGGCTTGAAGAAGAGGATGATCGTTTCGTCATCCCGGAAGTGCACGAACTATTAACACCCCTTATCTCTGTTATCCCGTTGCAGCTCATCGCCTACTACGCCGCCCTGCACCGCGAATGCGACGTGGATAAACCACGTAACCTTGCAAAAAGTGTAACGGTTGAGTAAGCTTGGAATGAGTGCAGCGTAATTGTTGTCGCATTGTAAAAAAGTTTGATGATAGATAATGTAAATAACCTCTTCGGCATTATGGCTGATAGAGGTTATTTTTATTTTTTTGAAAAGAGTGTAGCCAGTCATTCGAGGGAGGGAGGATAAGTATGAGCTTTAGAAAAGAATTAAAAATACTGGAAATTCCTAAATGGGGTAAATATTTGCGTAAGTCATGGGAAAATACCTTTGCCAATCACTTAACCAATGCAGAGAAGGATAGTATTTATTTAGATAGTTTCCTATGGCATTTATGTAGTTGGGGAGCTACCAATTGTGCCGTTAATATGGAAGCTGTAGAGCTTTTCAAAAATCAACATAAGAAAAAGTGTGCGATTTTTTATCAATTTATAGAAGAGGCATATTTAATAGAAGATGCAAAAAGTTTAGTGGTTGAAGATTTACCTCATGATCGTTTAGATATGTATTACGGCGATATCTATGTTTTGGATTGGGAGGGAAAATGGACATTTATTATGACACACGAAAAAGAATATGGTCCATATTTTATTATGAATTAAGGTGTTCCAAATTTGAAACTCCTTATGCCTTGGTTATTGATAAGATGTAGGTATAATAATTCTGTAGAATCTCCTCCTTTTCTAATGTCCTTTCCCATTAAACAGAACAAAGAAATGGAAAAGTAGCTTTAGAAGTCTTTTTACAAAGGGGTAAAAATGAATACTGATATTAAGGAAACTCATCGCTTTATATTATATATAACGATACTAATTATGATTATTTTTCCTTTTTCACAACTTATATTACAAGAACTTTCTTTGCAAATAAGCAAGCTATCATTTTTCTTGATAAGTAAACTGATTATTATCTATATGCTTTTTGTTTACTTGAAAAAGAAAAAAATAACTCTATCCAGCATTAGGCTAAAAAAGGTACATATAAAATATATTCTTCTTGGTATTCTAATGGGCATCACGCTCACATGCTCACTATGTTTTTTGATAGGACCCAATATTATCTACTAAAGGGCAAATGACTTACTGCCGGAAAAATTGTTGGTACTCTTATGGAGAGTAAAGAAAACATAAGTTTTTACAGCACTATCATGATTGGCTTTTCAGTGGCGATTAGTGAAGAAATTCTCCTTAGAGGTATATTATTAAAACAATATCAGAGAATGAACATAAAGCCGGCCATACTTTTAGTGCTCTTATTTTTAGCCTATATCATATGACGGTGGGAAACTTGTTTTTTGCATTTGTCATGGGTATCTCTTTTGCACTCTTAACCATCTATACGGGAAGTATCGTACCGGCTATCTTTTTTCATTTTTTAGTGAATGAAATAATGGATCATCATGCATTTCCCGGTAAAGGTTACTGAAACTTATATTAAAGTAATGGTGTCTCCAATTACCACGATAACTGGTTTAATATTATTTCTATCTATATCAACTTACCTATTTATAAAAGTAAGAAAAAATAACCATTTTCAAAGTGAATTTGTTAAATTCTTTGATAGATACATTATCTTGTTTTTATTTATGTAGTTATTCTCTTAACACTTTATATTATAAAAGCATCTACAGGATTTCGAGGAAAAGGATCAAGCCCAAAACATAAGCTTTTGGGCTTGATTCATGGTACAGCATTTTTTTGTGAGCTTGCCTGCTTATAAATACCGCCCACGGAGCTTATGAAGGGTTTTACTCGAATATCTTAATCTCCCTATCGACCTTCTCAGCTAGCTCCAAAGGTAAAAAGGCATATTCGCCGTCCTTGAGGATTTCACCTTTGCGAACAGCGATCGGTTTTTGGAAGAGCGGCCCATCAATTACTGTGGTATGGAATTCCCCGCCTTCTCCGCAAGGGTCGATTCCCCGGGCTACAAGCTCCTGCACGTATTCATGGGTCAGCGTGCGGCCTAAGTCGTCCTCACGCATTCCTAGTGAAAGATTCACCGTTACAATCATCGTTTCAAATCCTAGGTTTATGAACTCTTCGACAGCTTCGCGATGGTCCATCTCCCATAAGGGCATCCCGAGCTTCAATCCAGCATTCACAGCAACTTTATCATTCCAGCAGCCGTGTTCAGGCATATCCAAATCCCCGGTCACCAACACTTCAGCTCCATTGTTTTTAGCTTTTTCCAAAAGGCGCATGAATTCCTTTTCATAATCTGTCCAGCTGGCAGCGGCCGTGTATACGGGCAAGCCTATCGATCTCGCTTGGGCCTGGATGAGTTCAGGCGGCATTCCATGTGATCTGGACCGTTTCCCTTCTTCCTCCAGCATGACGATCAGTCCGACCGCTTCACCGGCTTTCATCGCTTTATGAAGAGCTAGGACACTATCCTTTCCTCCGCTAAAAGAAGCGATGAATTTATGTCCGTGGGCACCATTCTTCCAGTCCTTCAATTCTGTCATCCCCATCTTTCCCCCTAAATGTAATCGTTTCATTTGTTTGATTTTATCATGAATGGATTATTAAAAAAGATATTATTGTATGTTCAATCATGGATCGTTCGCCCAGGAAAGTATTTCTTTTGTTCATCCAGTCCATTTTCTTTTGCCGTTATCGTGATAGGGGTGATTTTGAATAGGACGGTTTTGCTACCTAGGGATGAGCGGTATTTATCCACATGTGTTTTGGATAAGGGGGAGTCATAGTAGTTCGGTACATATTTATCCAGTAAAGCCTGCATGGCAATGACAGCTTCATCCAAATCATTAATGATTTCGACGATTCCTTTCGCGATAACGCTCATAAAGGCAGTATCCGTTTTTGCTGGGATGGGATCGACCATCGTTCCGTAATTTTCACTTACTGTAAAGCAAGCATGGGGGTTCGTATTCATGATGGCTATTTTCCTTCCTGCAGCTGCGCCATGAAAAAAGAAGCTTCCTTCATTCCAGACGAAGTTCAAGGGAATGACGTAAGGTTCTTCTTGATCTACCAAACCTAGAAAGCCAGTTTGTGCTTTTGATAAGAAATCGCTGATTTGTGCTTGATTCGTACAGGATCTTTGCCTATATCGAATGGATTGTTTCATGGCCATCTCTCCTTTATTGCAAATAAGATATAATGAGTGTATTAAAATATTGTCCATCTAAAAAGTGACAGTTTCTTTAAAACGGATAGGGACAGCTGGAGGTACTATGTTAGAGCTTAATCCTTTACTAAATAAGCAGAATGGCGTTTCCATATATGTTCAGCTGTATCAATACATAAAAAAAGGGATAGAAGAGGGCGATATACCGGAGGGGGCCCGCTTACCTTCGATCCGCTATTTATCAGCCCAATTAACGATCAGTAAAAATACGGTGGATAATGCCTATCAGCAATTGGTGGCGGAAGGCTATTTGGAAAGCAGACCAAGAATCGGGCTAACAGTGCTACCTTTGGAGCAATCGGTTCTGTCACCCTTTTCCCGAGAGCAGCAAATGAATCCCAAAGTATCGGTCGATCATGACACACCAGTTAAGTATGACTTCAAATATGGAGACATTGATATTGAAAGTTTTCCGCTTCAGCTTTGGAAGCGGTGCTTGAATAAAGCGTTACTGGAGGAACCTGAACAGTTATTGCAGTACGGGCCAAGACAAGGGGATGTTGGTCTTCGTACTGAATTGACTAATTATCTTTTTCAATCAAGAGGGGTCCGTTGCTCGATGGAGCAAATCGTGATTTGTTCAGGAACACAGCATGCACTCAGCCTTATTCTTCAATTGCTCCATTCCCAAGGCCAATCCGTCGCCATGGAGAATCCAGGTTATGGCGGTTCCCGAGCCGTCTTCAACAATCATGGATGGTCCATTGAACCGATAAGTCTTGAACAGGATGGAATGGATATAGAAAGGCTAAGGAAAAGTAAAGCCAAAGTTGCCTACATTACACCTTCCCACCAATTCCCCTATGGGATGGTGCTTCCAATCCAGAAACGGTTGTCATTATTGGAGTGGGCCAAGCATAATGACAGCTTTATCATAGAAGATGATTATGACAGTGAATTCCGATATCAAGGTCAACCAATCCCATCTTTAAAAGCTTTGGATACGAATGGGAGCGTCATCTATTTAGGTACCTACTCCAAATCATTTTTACCTGCAGCACGAATGAGTTATATTGTTTTGCCTGAACGTTTATTGGGGGTATATCATCACAGATGCAGTCTTTATAGCCAATCGGTTTCGCCGATCATTCAAAAAGCATTATATGTATTTATGAACGAGGGACACTTTACAAGCCATATTCGGAAAATGAGAAAAGTGTACCAGAAGAAGCATCAAACTCTTATACTTGCATTAAACAAGCATATGGGGAACCTCGTGGAAATCATCGGCCAAAAGGCGGGAGTCCATCTGTTGGTGAAGGTTAAAAATACGTCTACAGCAGAATTGGTGGACAAGGCAAAAGCAGCTGGAGTGAGGGTATATGAGACGTCTTCTTATTGGCTGGATGGAAAGGAGACGGAGCCATCATTGGTGATGCTCGGTTTTGGCGGACTTTCTGAAGAGGAGATCGAAGAAGGAATTGCCGTGCTCCGAAATGCTTGGTTTCCTGAAATATAAAGAATTGAAATGATTTTCAAAAATGTTCCTCAAAAAGCTATTGGCGGATAACATTCTAAACGCAACTCTACAATTAGATTTAAACCAGCTGACAAGTCAGCTGGTTATTGGTGTCCTTCACGAAATCGGAAGCAGGATCGTGAAGGTCGTCCCTTTTTCGAGTTCGCTTTTGACGGATATCGATCCATCGTGCATATCAATGATCTTTTTCACGATCGATAACCCTAGGCCGCTGCCGCTTTTTGTGCGTTCCCGTGCGAGGTCGGCTTTGTAGAATCGTTCGAAAATGTGGAACTGATCTTGCTCTGAAATGCCGATGCCGGTATCGGATATCGTGATCGAAGCTTGATCATCAATTTGTTGGAGCCTGATCGTGATTGTGCCATGCTGCCGGGTGAACTTGATGCTATTGTGAATCAAGTTGGTCCATACCTGGCTCATTAAATCTTCGTCTGCGAAGATCGAAACCTTTTCCAAGGAGATATCCATTTCGAGTTCTTTTTCGAGCCAATTCGGTTCGCAAGCCAAGATGATCGAGCGGATTTGCTGGTCAAGCCGGCAGTTCGCCCTTTCAAAAGGGTGATGCTCGGATTCGAGGGAGGTAAGCTTCAGAAGATTATCACTCAATTTGGATAATCTCCTGCTCTCTGTCTCAATGATATGGAGGTAATGATTGCTTTCCTCCGTTGTCAGCTTATTTGATTGAAGCGCTTGTGCGAACCCTACAATGGAAGTAAGCGGCGATTGGATTTCATGTGAGACGTTGGAGATGAATTCCTGGCGCATTTCCTCCATTTGCTTGAGTTGCTTGGCCATATGGTTGAACTGGCTTATGATTTCCGTCATTTCGTTTTTCTTACCTGTGTTCAAGTCCAATTGGACATCATAATCGCCATTGGCAATCTTCCTTAATGCATGAATGATTTCCAAGTAGATGTTTACGCGTTTATTGTGGCTGAAGGCATGGATCAGGTAACCTGTGAGCATCATGATCGCGATGCTGGTCAGGATTGTCAGTAAATACTGGACATAACTGGATAGCTTTACAGGCAATAGCTGAATGATAAAGTAACCTGCTGAAAAACAAACGGAAGTGTATGTCAAAAAGCCAAGAATGCGTTTAAAAAAGGCGACATTCATTTGGTTAGCTCCAACCGGTAGCCCAATCCCCAGATCGTCCGGATCCGAAACGGGAATCCTGTTTCAGGGAACCGCTCCCGCACTCTTTTTATATGAACATCGACGGTGCGCTCATCACCTTCATAGTCATAGCCCCATATGTCTTCAATGAGTTCTTCCCTTGAAAAAGTTTTTCCAGGATAGCTTCCCAATTTAAATAGCACTTCGAATTCTTTAAGTGGGATCGTATATTCTGCACCTTTGAATGACAGCTGATGTGTGTTGCGGTTCATTTGTAAATCACCGATATTCAATGTTTGGGAGCTGGTGATTTTATAGCGTTTTAACAAGGCCTTTATTCTAATGACCAATTCGATCGGTTCAAATGGTTTAACAAGGTAGTCATCGGCCCCGAGTTCGAATCCCTTCACCTTCTGCGATGTTTCGCCCTTGGCCGTCAGCATTAACACCGGGATATCACTGAACTCACGCAATTCCTTGCATAATTGCCATCCGTCCATGTTAGGCATCATGATATCGATGATGGCTAAATTGATTTTCACCTTCTCCATCATGCTCAATGCTTGAAGTCCGTCCGGGGCGACATACAGATCGAATCCTTCTTTTCTTAACAAGAGCTGGATCAGTTCACGGATATGGGCATCATCATCGACGATCAATATCTTTGTCATCCTTCTTCCGTCCTTTCGGTGAATGAATTAAGCAAGCTCGAGCTTGTGTAATTGCTGCTGTGCAAATTCACGGTATAATGCATGCGTTTCATATAGCTCTTTATGTGTTCCGCTGCCTGTAATTTTCCCCTTTTCGAGGAAGATGATTTGGTCGGAACCAATAACGGTCGATAAGCGGTGGGCAATGACGATCGTTGTCCTGCCTTTCATCAAATCATTCAATGCCTGTTGAACGACATGTTCCGATTTACTATCCAGGCTGGAGGTGGCTTCATCCAGCATCAAGATTTTGGGGTTTCTTAAAAAAGCACGGGCAATGGCGATCCGTTGCCTTTGACCTCCTGAGAGTTTCATCCCTCTTTCGCCAACTTCCGTATCATAGCCATTTGGAAGATCGGAAATGAACTGATCTGCATACGCCATTTTAGCGACTTGATTTAACTCCTCATCTGTTACATCCCGGTCGATTCCATAGCAAATATTATCACGAATCGTACCGGATACAATCGGACTTTCCTGTGAAACATAGCCGATTTGGCTTCTCCATGAGTAAAGCGTGAAATCATTTATCGATGTCCCGCCTATGGATATCGAGCCCTGCTGTGGTTTATAAAATCGCTCAAACAAAGAGAAAAGGGTCGTTTTCCCGCTGCCGCTTGGCCCGACAATCGCGGTGACCTTGCCTGCTTCAACCGTGAAGTTGATATCTTTTAGCACTTGTTCACCATCGTGATAACGATAATCCAGGTGATCTACCGTGATGGTTTGACTGGAATTTTGAACTTCCATCTTTGCATCTTCTTCCTCTTCAGAATCCAAGATGGCAATGATGCGTTCCGTGGCACCGGTAGCTTTTTGGAATTGCGTAAAGAATGCTGCCAATTGCGCCATGGGCATGATGATCTGGAAAAGATACATGATGAATGCAACTAGTGCTCCTGCTGACAGGGCCCCTGATGAAACACGCATCCCGCCATATCCTAAAATGAGTACGAGTAGGGCCATCATGACGAGACTCATCAACGGACCGATCAGCGCTTGGATTTTTGCTTCCTTTAAACCAAAATGGAATAATTGGGTGATTCCCTTTTTTCCATTTTCATATTCGAAGGTTTCTGCATTCGATGCTTTAACAAGCCGGATTTCCGTAAGCACCTGCTGGAGGACGGCGGTGAAGCTCGCTGTCTCATCCTGCATCCCTTTCGATATGCGGTGCATTTTCTTCCCCAGTGGCAGTAATAGTAAAACGGAGAGCGGGATGGCTATGAACATCAACAGTGACATTTTCCAATCAAGCAAAAATAACACGATCATGGCGCCGACAATGGATATGATGCCGGTGACGAAATTGGATAGGTGTTCCGAAATCAAGCCTTTCACTACCGTTGTATCATTTGTCATCCGACTGACCGTTTCGCCCGATGGATGTTCATCGAAGTAATCCACGGGTAATACGAGCAATTTTTTCCATAGTTGATCGCGGATGCCGGCGACAACAGATTGACCGATCTTATTCAATAAATAGATGGAAAATCCGCTGGCCAATGCTTGAACGATAATGGCAAGCACGAGAAGTGTGACCCGTTCCGCATTTAGCGAACTGAGGGAGAAATCATTGATAAGATTTTTTGTGAATAATGGGACCAATAAACTTACGCCAGTTGTGCTTAAGCTTAATAGTAATGCAATCCCGATCATTATTTTAGAAGGCTTCGTTTGTTGGACCAATCGGATGAACTGGCTCCAGCCTTTTTGTTTTTTTTCTGGTTTCATTTATTAACATCCCTTCTTGAGCTTCATTATAAACGGTAGTATACAAAGAAGTTATGAATTGAATATGAACTATTTTTAATAACTTGCTTGTTATGGGTAAAAGAACCACCTGGCTACCTTTAATGTGGACAGGCAGGCGCCGATGCAAACATGAGCTTGATACTGAAAAAGGTAATTGTAATATTTGGAACATTTTGTTATATTTAAGTAGAAAATTAAATAATGAAATTAATAGGTGCAGATGAATTTATCTGTTTATCTGCTTAAAAGGGAAGTCGGTTAGATTCCGACGCTGTCCCGCAACTGTATTTGGGAGCGATTCGAAAAATATCCACTGTTTCTGCACTGGAAATGGGAAGGGTTCGAAGAGCGAAGATCATAAGCCAGGAGACCTGCCTAATTAATGTGCATCAAGTACCTACGAGGATAGGGGGTGTTAATTGCGGACTTTTTGGCATGAAAAATTTTGATCATTTCTCATGTTTATTTGAGTACTCTTCGTAAATTAACAGCTTCCTCTGGAAGTTGTTTTTTTTATGTCAGTTTAATGGGAAAATCGTTGAATTACAAGAGATTCCGACAAATTTTGATAACGCTTTCAAAAAAGTAGCTTATTCAGAGGAGGAATGAAAGATGAAGGAACAAGGAACTTATTCCCCTGGGCTTGATGGAATTGTAGCAGCTGAAACAAAGCTATCTTTCCTGGATACAGTTCAGAGTGAGATTGTTATACGAGGATATGATCTTATCGATTTATCTGAAAAGATGGGATACTTGGAGATTGTCCATTTGCTGCTTCACGATAGGCTCCCGAATGCTGCGGAAAAGGGGCGGCTTGAACAGGCTTTGAAAAATGAATATGAAATCCCGGAAGCTATCCTGGAATTGTTAAAGCTATTGCCGGGGAAAACACATCCGATGGATGCTCTCAGAACAGGCATTTCAGCATTGGCTGGATATGATGCAAACATTGATGATCGTTCCTCCTCGGTGAATCGAGAGCGGGCTTACAAATTATTAGGGAATGTCCCTGCCATCGTCGCAAACAGTTATCGAATCCTGAATAAGCAAGAGGTTGTTCTTGCGAATAAGGATCTATCTTATAGTTCCAATTTTTACTACATGATTACGGGCAAGGTTCCATCGGCAATGGAAGAAAAAATCTTTGACCAATCATTATTATTGTATAGCGAACATGAAATGCCTAATTCCACTTTCACGGCAAGAGTAATCGCCTCGACGCTTTCCGATTTATATGGGGCTTTGACGGGAGCTGTAGCTTCCCTAAAGGGCAACCTGCATGGAGGAGCCAATGAAGCGGTCATGTACATGCTATTGGAGGCGGGTACCGTCGCGAAATTCGAGCGGCTGCTTGATGGGAAATTGGCAAATAAAGAAAAAATCATGGGGTTTGGCCATCGCGTCTATATGAAGAAAATGGATCCAAGGGCATTGATCATGAAGCAAGCATTAAAGCAGCTTTGTGATGCCAAAGGGGACGACCGTCTTTATAAAATGTGTGAAGCGGGGGAAGTGATCATGGAAAGGGAAAAAGGCCTTTATCCGAATCTCGATTACTATGCAGCGCCGGTTTACTATATGCTGGGCCTTCCCATTGCCATATATACACCGATTTTCTTCAGTGCGAGAACAGTGGGTTTATGTGCTCACGTGATTGAGCAGCACGCAAACAACCGTCTCTTCCGACCTCGTGTGAGTTATATAGGCGAGCGTCATAACCGCAATGTCATTTCCAACTAAGGAAATGTAGATTACTAGCCCGCCAGATGGACGTTCTGACCAACGTCCATCATTATAATAAACAAATTTGCCACGAAAGGGAAGATGAGAATGCTAAAAACGAATGGTATCAATCAAACGGATGTGTTATTGGAAGACATTGCGGATTATGTAATGAAAAAAGAGATCATTAGCGATGAAGCATATGAAACGGCTCGTTACGTTCTTCTCGATACAATCGGCTGCGGGATTTTAGCGCTTCACTATCCTGAATGCACCAAATTATTAGGACCCGTCGTTCCCGGCACGGTCGTTCCAAATGGGACCCGCGTTCCAGGGACTTCATATGTACTGGATCCAGTGAAGGGTGCATTCAATATTGGTTGCATGATTCGCTGGCTGGATTATAACGATACATGGCTGGCGGCGGAATGGGGACATCCTTCTGATAACTTGGGAGGGATCTTGGCGGTGGCTGATTACGTAAGCCGTGTGAATATGGCAGAGGGGAAAAAAGCATTATCTGTTAGAGACGTCCTGGAAATGATGATTAAAGCACATGAGATTCAAGGCGTACTGGCGCTGGAAAATAGCTTGAACCGGGTTGGCCTAGACCATGTCCTATTTGTAAAGGTGGCTACGGCGGCGGTAGTCACAAAAGCTTTGGGCGGAACGAGGGAAGAAATCATCCATGCATTATCCAATGCGTGGATCGATAATTCAAGCCTGCGTACGTATCGCCACACTCCAAATACCGGATCGCGCAAATCTTGGGCAGCTGGCGATGCCACAAGCAGGGCCGTACAGTTGGCCATGATGGCCCTCAAAGGAGAAATGGGATATCCAACAGCCCTTTCGGCGCCAGGCTGGGGGTTCCAGGATGTATTATTCAATAAGAAGGAATTGAAGCTTTCACGCAAGCTCGATTCCTATGTGATGGAAAATGTCTTATTCAAAGTATCCTATCCGGCGGAGTTCCATGCGCAAACGGCAGCGGAGTGTGCAGTGAAACTTCATCCGGAAGTGAAGGATCGCCTTGAAGAAATAGATAAAATCAAAATCACCACACATGAATCTGCCATTCGCATCATTGATAAGGAAGGGCCATTGAACAATCCGGCCGATCGCGATCATTGCATCCAATATATTACGGCAGTCGGTTTGATCCACGGCGATGTGACAGCTGACCACTATGAGGATGAGGCGGCGGCCGACGAGAGAATCGATCGCTTAAGGAATAAGATGCTGATCGTCGAAAATGAGCAATACACAATGGATTATCTGGATCCGAGCAAGCGCTCGATCGCCAATGCCATCCAAATTTACTATAAGGACGGATCGGTATCGGAGTTCGTCGAATGCGAATATCCGCTTGGGCACCGGTTTAGAAGAGAAGAAGCATTTCCGAAAATAACCAATAAATTCATTGATAACATTAGTACGCACTATTCGCACAAACAGCAAATCCGAATTCAGGAAGCATGCTTGGAGCCCGATGCTCTTTCGAACTTGAAGGTAAACGAATTTATGGACTTATTCATCATTTAAGGGGGACTGAGAGATGACATGGATCGTAAATCAACAATCGGGACAAGCGGAATTAGCAGCTCGTTTTCGGAAGTTCATGGAAGCACCGGGCATCTTACAAATCCCAGGCACCCATGATGCGATGGCTGGTCTTATAGCGAAGAAAATAGGCTTTGACGCCCTTTACCTTTCAGGTGCAGCATACACGGCAAGCAGGGGCCTGCCCGACTTAGGGATTGTCACATCCTCTGAAGTGGCGGAGCGGGCCAGGGATATTATTCGGGCGACGGACTTACCGGTGCTTGTAGACATTGATACAGGCTTTGGCGGTGTCCTGAATGTGGCGCGTACGGCTAGGGAAATGCAGGAAGCGGGCATCGCCGCTGTACAACTGGAAGACCAAGACCTTCCAAAGAAATGCGGCCATTTAAACGGTAAGAAGCTTATAGCGATAAATGAGATGACACAAAAAATAAAAATGATAAAACAAACCGCCCCTTCGCTGGTCATTGTGGCACGTACGGATGCAAGGGCTGTGGAGGGGGTGGAGGCAGCAATAGAAAGAGCCGCGGCCTATATCGAAGCAGGAGCTGATGCGATATTCCCTGAAGCGCTGCAATCGGAAGTGGAGTTCCGTCAATTTGCCAAGCGCGTTACTGTGCCGTTACTTGCGAATATGACGGAATTCGGTAAAACGCCTTATTATAAGGCTAAGGAATTTGAAGAAATGGGCTATCAAATGGTGATTTATCCGGTCACTTCCCTAAGGGTGGCCGCAAAGGCATATGAGAGAGTCTTTGAACAAATCATGCAGCATGGAACACAGGCAGGCGCCTTGCAGGACATGCAAACACGAAGTGAATTATATGAAACGATCTCCTATCATGATTTTGAAGGCTTGGATCAAGAAATTGCAAAAACGGTATTGACCAAGGAACAATAATATCATGTTAAAATATAGAAAGTTGGCCCGGGGTTAGAGCTCCGGGCTTTCCGCTGTGCAAAAAAAACCAACGGTTCAGGTCTAATTTTTATAGACTGGTTCCAGAGATCGGTCCAGGAAGGGAGAGAGGTGCAATAATGTCGAATTTTAGCTGATTTTACTATTCTAAAACAATAAATAGGCACAAAAGGCTAATTCGGACTTTAAAAATGGTTCTTTTAGCCGATTAAATATGGGGATATAAAAAACAGTATAAGTTAGGTGGAAAACATGATTATTTTGAATGAGTCCATTGTGTCACCGATTCTTCTAAAGGTGTTAGTCGAACAGCAAATTCCAGTATTGGAACAAGGGCAATGGGGAGACGCGATAACACCTGAAAAGTTAAATGTTCAAAACGATACAGAATTTTTCAAGTCCATGGGGATGGAGCAAAGAATTCTTACAAACTCTGAAAATGGCATCACGGTATTAGGCCATTTCCAACCAGATAGCAATGAATACATATGGTCCAAATTATTGAAGGATAAGAGTGAGGTACGTAAGTTAACGAAGTCATTATATCCGGATTTCCATTTCCATGATATTGATTTATCCATGATAGATGATCTGGATAAAGACCAAATACCGTTTCCGGTCGTCATCAAGCCAAATATCGGCTATTCAAGTGTTGGCGTACACAAAGTCAAGAATGAGCAGGATTGGGATATAGCCGTGGCCCAGCTTAAAGAGGACCTGCTTCTCTCGGATGGGTTGTATGATTCCGAAGTGGTCGGTTCCCAGACCATCTTGATAGAAGAGTGGATACAGGGGGAGGAATTCGCCATTGATGGTTATTACGATCAAGATGGTGAGCCGGTTATTCTGAATGTCTTTAAACGATTATTCAAGGACGATTATGATACATCCGATCGCATTTATTATACTTCGAAGGCAGCCATCAACGAAATCTATGATGATGCAAGAAGGTTCATGAAGAATATTCAAACGGTCCTACCGCTTAGGAACTACGCTGTACACTTTGAAATTCGCAAAAATGGGGATAGGGTAATACCGATTGAAATCAACCCACTTCGTTTTGCCGGTGCGGGTACAACTGATTTAGGCTACCATGCATATGGGATGAACATGTATCAACACTATTTCTTAGGTACGAAACCAGATTGGAATTCGATTTTGGAAGAAATGGATGATGCGGTTTACAGCTTTTTCTTTGCAGAGGTTCCGCTGGAAATAAACCTGGAGGAAGTGGCGAATATCGATCATGAAGGGCTGCAACATGAATTCGAACAGATTTTGGAATATAGGCAACTTCCTTTTCAAAATGACCGGAGCATGTCGATCATATTTTATAGAAGCGAGGATTTGAACAAGAACCGTCAATTGCTTCACTTGGACTTACTTCCATACTTGACGATAAAACAACTGGCTTTAACCTAAGGGGGTCATGAGAATGAGATTTTCAAAGCTGAATCCTAAAAATTCACTAATGGCAAAACTATTCTTATTTTATATCATTCCATTCGTGCTTTTTGCAGGAGCCATGGGACTTTGCTTTTCCTATATTACGAATAAAATGATCAATGAGAATGTCCTTCCGCAATTCGATGAGCGTCTTTCTGAAAATGCCCGTAGTCTCGCAGCAAGCCTCAACCCGACTTTGATCAACAAATCTGCGGAACGGGGAGAAGATATCAGGCAGAAATTAGATGCCTTCGTTGAAGACAAAAAGGGTATTGAATATGTGTATGTGCTGAAGCGGGAGAACGATGCAGATACGATCGTAGCCTTGAATGGAAGCGATGATTACATGGTGCAATCGCCCTTCACGCCGGAGCAGGCTCAATCGATAAATGGACAAGAAGACGTATTAAGTGAAATATATAAAGATAAATGGGGAACGCACAAATCATACTTTACGCCAATCAATGGCACGGACGCCATTGTAGGGATTGATATGGATGCGAAGTTCATTGATGAATTGAAAAGCAGAATGATATTCTATAATATTTTATTTCTTGCGAGTGCCATTATATTAGGCGTACTGTGTGCCATTGTCATCGGGAGGAAGATCTCGGGTCCCGTCAATGAACTTGTTGGCTACACGAATGAAATGGCGGCAGGGGATTTAAGTAAATCGATTCCGGTTGGCAGGCAAGATGAGATTGGAGATCTGTCCAATGGCTTTGAGGATATGAGATTAAGTTTATCCCATATCATCGATAATGTGCGTGAACACGCGCATACGATGAATCGAACCACCGTTTCCATCCATCAATCCTTTGAGGAGATGGTGGAGTCCTATAGCCAGATCGTCACGGGGACAACGGAAGAAGCGAAGGCTTCAGAAGAACGTGCCCATCATATTGATCGGATTTCCAATATGATCAGTGACTTAACGGAGACCATCCGCTTAATGAATGAGCAAACGAATAAGATGAATGAATTTACGATGCATGCGAACACACTTGCTGAGCAAGGAAGTGAACAAGTGCAGGATGTAACGAGCCAGATGGGTAAAATCATGGAAAACGGCCAAGCGAATAAAGCCAATTTGGTGAGCCTTGAAGAGGATGTAGTGAAGATAAATGAAGTGATCGGTTTAATCAGGGTCATTGCTTCCCAAACGAACCTGCTATCCTTGAATGCTTCCATTGAAGCGGCACGGGCGGGGGATGCCGGCAGAGGCTTTGCGGTAGTCGCCCAGGAAGTGCAAAAATTGGCTGTGCAAACGGATGAATCGATTGATATCATTTCCGAATCAATTACGCGGATCAATGAACAAACGGCGAAGGTCATCCAAAATAACGATGAAAGCTTTGAGGATATAGTCAAGGGTGTTTCCTTAGTGGAAAACAATGGCGAGATTTTCAATAAGATTTTCGATTCCGTAGAGAAATTGCTGAAGGGCACGGAACAATTGGCCACCCACTCGAAAAAAATCAATGAGTCATCTGATGAAAGTTTAGCATCGATCCAGGAGATTGCAGCGATTTCGGAAGAGGGAGTCGCAACCACTGAACAAATCTCAGCGGCAGCCATCCAACAAAGTACGATCATGAATGGACTGAAGGAACAAAATGAAGAGTTGGCAAACAAATCGGCCATCTTGGAAGAAATGGTTGAAAAATTCACCACCGAAAAATAATCGCTCCATGCCAGGCTATCTATGATGTCTGAACGAACTGCAGACAAACTCCGCTCGAGTTAGTCTGCAGTTTTTTTCTGATAGCTGAACGTTGCATTCAACTTGGCCTGAACATGAAGATGGCATTCCAATGCAGGTGCTTAGCTTTCCAAGATAAGGCGCTATTTCACTGCTGTCGGGAGAGTTTTGTGCGTAAATTAAATGTGTTTGCACTTTTTTTACTGATGTGAATGGGTTTAGTTTGTCAGTGAATTCAAAGAGTATTAAAAATTGCTTGAATAAAGTTTGGGCAAACCATTTGCAATCGCTGCCATTTAATGTTATGCTTAGTCTTAATTATTTTTGTTCGGTACTAAGGATACTAAAAGTACTACTTTTCGTTTTCGATGATGACTTAGAGCAAGGATAGTAATAACAATGTGCATATGCACTAGGAGGCAACAACAATGGAACAAGGTAAAGTGAAATGGTTTAACGCAGAAAAAGGTTTTGGATTCATCGAACGCGAAAACGGAGACGACGTATTCGTACATTTCTCAGCTATCCAAAGCGAAGGTTTCAAATCTTTAGACGAAGGTCAAGAAGTTACTTTTGAAGTAGAACAAGGTCAACGTGGACCACAAGCTTCTAACGTTCAAAAAGCATAATTTCAAAACAAATAAAGGCAGATCCCGTTTGCGGGGTCTGCCTTTTTTATTTTGTGGAAAAATCCGATGACAAAAAAACCCCGCTCAGCATTGAGCGGGGAAAGCGGTACAAGTAAAGTAAATCGCTTAAAAGGTTTGACTAAGTATATCATAGTTCTCCAAGAAAATAGTAAATTAAATATAATGTACGTTTCGAGGAAGGAATAGGGAAATAATAAGTTCCCCCTGACCCTTATTTAAAGCATGAAGGAAAGCCCCCAAAAATAGGCTCCTTCCTTTTTTGTGCAGGTAGCCACGCTGGAAATGAAACAAAAACCGATAGGGTACATATAAAGACATATAGGCCGCTTTCACGATGAGGGGGAAGTCGTCATTCAAATATAGGTTTGAATATTCAACAAATTATGGTATATTTTAATCAAATGAAGATTTGAATGAAGGGTGTGGGAAGATGATGGAACAAAAAGATGTATGTGATGTCCATCTGCATGATCAAGTAAAGGTCAATCGCATTCAGAAAGAAATGAACCAGGTCGATATTTCCAGCATATCAAAGCTGTTTAAGGTGATAGGTGATGATAATAGGGCGAAAATAGCCTATGCGCTCTGTGAAGACGAGGAATTATGTGTGTGCGATCTGGCCCATATCATCGGTGCCTCGATGGCGACAACGTCTCATCATCTTCGTACCCTCTATAAGAATGCCATCGTTAAATATCGAAAAGAAGGAAAGCTAGCTTTTTATTCATTGGATGATCACCATATCAAGCAATTGATTCTCATTGCATCAGAACACCAGCAGGAGGTGAGGTCCGATGGCTGAATCGGCTTCGAAAACGTACCGCATCCAAGGTCTATCCTGCACGAATTGTGCGGCTAAGTTTGAGAATAATGTTCGTGGACTGGAAGGAGTAAGGGACGCTAAAATCAATTTTGGCGCTTCAAAGATTTCGGTACAGGGAACTGCGACGATTGAAGAGATAGAAAAGGCAGGAGCCTTCGATAACCTGAGAATCCGGGGAGAGCAGGAACAGGTATCCCTTAAGGAGCCCTTTTGGAAACAAAAAGAAAATATTAAGGTGGCATTCTCGGCCATCCTGTTGCTGATCAGCTGGATATTGGAAAACCAATTTGGGGAAGGAAGCATCTTTCCGGTAATTGGGTATGCGGCGGCCATCATAATTGGGGGGTATTCGTTATTTCTCAATGGCTTGAAGAATCTCTTTAAACTTCGCTTCGATATGCACACCTTGATGACAGTTGCCATCATCGGTGCGGCGGTGCTCGGTGAATGGGGCGAAGGGGCGACTGTCGTCATCTTGTTTGCCATCAGTGAAGCATTGGAGAAATATTCGATGGATAAAGCCCGGAATTCCATTGAATCCTTGATGAATATCGCACCTAAAGAAGCCTTGATCCTTAGAGGCAATCACGAAATGATGATCGCAGTCGATGAGATCGAGGTCGGCGACACGATGATCGTGAAACCAGGTCAGAAGCTTGCTATGGACGGCAGGATCTTGAAGGGGGCCTCGACACTTAATCAAGCAGCCATTACAGGGGAATCGGAGCCGGTTTATAAAACGGTCGATGGCGAGGTTTTTGCAGGAACCTTAAATGGCGAGGGGCTGCTGGAAGTGGAGGTCACGAAGCGCGTCGAGGATACGACGATTGCAAAAATCATCCATCTAGTTGAAGAAGCACAGGCTGAAAAAGCGCCCTCCCAGGCCTTCGTGGATAAATTCGCTAAATACTATACACCGGCAATCATGCTCATTGCCTTGGCGATTGCGGTCTTGCCGCCGCTTGCTGTGAACGGGGATTGGGCCGAGTGGATTTACAGGGGATTGGCTGTACTGGTTGTCGGCTGCCCGTGTGCCTTGGTCATTTCCACCCCGATTGCCATAGTCACAGCAATTGGAAATGCAGCGAAAAATGGCGTCTTGATCAAAGGCGGAATCCATCTGGAAGAAGCGGGAGCCTTAAAGGCGATTGCGTTTGATAAGACGGGTACGTTAACAAAGGGCATTCCTGTTGTAACGGATTTCAAACTGTTGGCTGAAGGATTCAGTCCAGAAGCTGTGCTGGCCATTGCCGCTGCTTTGGAAAGCAGGACACAGCATCCCCTTGCCACGGCAGTGCTTCAAAAGGCGGATGAACAAAGTGCGGAGTATCGCTCTTTAGTGGTAGAGGATTTCACTGCCATCACTGGCAAAGGGATAAAAGGAAACATCAATCAAGAAACCTATTACATTGGCAAACCCCATCTCTTTGAAGAAGTGGCAGGATTAGTTTTTCCTGATGATGTGCTGGAGCAAATCAGCGGCTTGCAAAATGAAGGGAAAACGGTGATGTTGCTTGGCGATCAAATGAAGCTCCTGGCGCTTATTGCAGTTGCTGATGAAATAAGGGAAAGCAGCAAAGAAGCGATTCGCAAACTGCATGCACTCGGTATCGAAAAAACGATCATGCTGACGGGCGACAATAGCGGTACGGCAAAGGCGATCGGAGCGGCGGCGGGCGTGGATGAAATTGAGGCGGAGCTATTGCCCGAGAGTAAATTGACGATCATCAAGCAATGGAAGCAAAAATATGGGCGAGTGGCCATGGTGGGCGATGGTGTCAACGATGCTCCGGCATTGGCAGCTTCGACTGTGGGGATTGCGATGGGAGGCGCGGGCACTGATACTGCGCTTGAAACAGCCGATATTGCCTTGATGGGTGATGATTTATCGAGACTTCCATATACGATCCGCTTAAGCCGCAAAACATTGAAAATCATTAAGCAGAACATCACGTTTTCCTTGGTGATCAAAATCGTGGCCTTATTATTGATCGCTCCCGGCTGGTTAACCTTATGGATGGCGGTTTTTGCCGATATGGGTGCGACCTTATTAGTAACGTTGAACAGTCTTAGATTATTAAGAATAAAAGAATAGTAGTTTAAAATATGTTCCCCGTTGCTTATTTTAGGTGCGGGGAGTTTTTTTATTCGATCTTTCCGATTGTTTCATGTGAAACTTTAAAATGATGCATCCATTTCCCTTTTCAAAACGTACATAGATTAGAGCATAGAAATTGTTATGGATGATCCAAATATTGCTATAATAAGTAATTATGGTAGGAAGGGGACTTCAATGAACGATATAGATGTAGAGCTATACGAGAAAGTTCATCTGGGGGATAAGCAGGCCCTCGAAAAAATATATGATCGCTACGAAAAGATCCTATACTCCCTGTCCTATAAAGTTACTGGGCAGAAGGAATTGGCCGAGGAAGCGGTACAGGAAGTGTTTATAAAAATCTGGACGAAAAAGGGTACGTATCATGCATCCAAAGGGAAGTTCTCCAGCTGGATCATGACGATGACCCGGAATGCAAGTATAGATCTGTTAAGAAAAAGAAGAGATATACCCTCCGACTTTGAATATGAACAGATTCCGAGTGAGAATCCCAGCGTAGAAAATCTCATCGAGTGGAAGGAAGAAGGCGCCATGCTGAGGCAGGCCGTTTCGGAATTAAGTGAGGAACAACGAAAAATGATTCACCTATTTTATTTTAAAGGCCTGTCACAGCAAAGCATAGCCTCGGAGTTTGAAATTCCGCTCGGGACCGTTAAAGGGAGAGTCAGATTGGCGCTTAAGCACTTACGAAAGATTATCCCGCAAAAGTTAAGCAAAGGGGGAGAGCTTGATGAATAATAATCCATGTGAATGGCTGTTAGATTACTTCAATGGACAATTGGATGAAGTCCCTCGGAGGAAGTTTGAAAACCATCTTGCGCAATGCCAGAATTGCCGTGAGGAATTAGATGAACTAACGATGCTAACGAAGGACTTGGCATTTATAGCTGAACCGGTTGATCCGCCAAGTGAAATGAAACAGCGGATTTTGGGAAATGTGTTTGAAACGGAGAAAGAAGAGCAACAGCCTGCATTACAGCAAACGGCTGAAAAAAGAAGAGGAAATGGATGGATGAAGCCATTGTTGGCGGCCGTCTTATTCGCTTCATTGCTTGGAAATGCCTATACCTTGCTTTCTAAGGATGAAGCGGATAACAATGCAGGGGAAAAACGGGAAACCATCGATAAGCTTCAGACGAGTGTGGCCCTGAAACCGGGTGAAGGCGCTCCTTTCAATGGCAGGGCGACGATGGTAGAGAAAAATGATAAAACGGAAATGATCATTCAAGCGGAAAATCTTGAACCGCCAGAAGGCTCACAGGTATATCAGGTTTGGCTCCTGGAGAAGGGTAAGCCTTACAGAGCCGGGACATTCGTGCCGAATGACGATGGCCTGGGCGTAGTGACGTATCACCTGGATCAAGCTGGTGAGCATGAGTGGGATACCGTAGCAATCACGCTTGAGCCCTCGGATGATAGCAAAATTCCTAAAGGGGATATTATCTTGAGCAGTGAATTATAGCAATTGGGCAGGGATATAAGCTCCCGTCCGAGGTTTGTAGCCAAACAGGCTTCGGAACGGTTTCCTTCCCGAAGCCTGTTTGTTTTTTACGATCCTGAAGAGGATGAAATTCGCGAGTAAAAACGCACGATTTCAAGGTCATGATCCGAATTCGCGAGTGAACGCTCCAAATTCAAGGATTAACATCCAAATGGTCGGGAGCCTGTCCTTTTTTGGCTGAATGTCCTTTCGGGCATAAGGGATTCTAATAAGGAAGCAGCAGGCATTGGAATGGTTAATGTGCTACAATGTGGCAGACATTTAGTGAGGCATGCATATGTTCCTTAAGGTGCAATGGTTCAAGGAATAGGCATGCACAGAAGGGATTTGAAGGGATGGAAATGGAACAGAGGGCAATCCTTGTTGGCGTCAATCTCAATGGCCAGGGGGATTTTGAGTATTCAATGGAGGAACTGGCCAACCTGACGGAGGCTTGTGATGTGGAAGTTGTCGGGACCATCACCCAAAATTTGCATCGGGTGAATTCATCGCATTTCATCGGGACGGGTAAGATCGAGGAAGTGAAGAGGCTCGTTGAATATAAAGAAGCGAACGTCGTGATCTTTAATGATCAGCTGTCTCCTTCGCAACTGCGGAATTTGGAAAGGGATATGGATTGCAAGGTGATCGATCGGACGATTTTAATTCTGGACATCTTTGCGCATCGGGCGAAAACGAAGGAAGCTCAGCTCCAGGTAGAGGTGGCGAAGCTTCAGTATATGCTCCCGCGTCTCGTTGGCTTAAGGGAGTCATTGGGACGTCAGAGCGGCGGGGTGGGCACAAACAAAGGAGCCGGGGAAAAGCAATTAGAGCTTGACCGCAGGAGAATCGAGGAAAATATTAGCGTTTTGAATAAAGAACTCGAACTCCTTGTGGCACACCGGCAAACGCAGAGGAAGCAGCGCAAAAAGAATGCCATCCCTGTCGTTTCATTGGTCGGATATACGAATGCAGGGAAGTCTTCAATCATGAATGCTTTAATCGAAATGTCCCATCCGAATGCGGAGAAGCAGGTTTTGGAAAAAGATATGCTGTTCGCTACGCTTGAGACATCGGTGCGAAACATTCCGTTACCGGATAAGAAGGAATTCCTGCTGACCGATACCGTGGGCTTTGTTTCAAGATTGCCCCACCACCTTGTGAGGGCATTTCGGTCAACATTGGAAGAGGTGGTGGAAGCGGACCTATTGATTCATGTTGTCGATTTTTCCAATCCGGATCATGAGCAACAAATGGATATTACGGAACAGACATTAAATGAGATTGGCATTAAAGGGATACCGACGATTTTCGCCTATAATAAAGCTGATCTTACCGATTTGGAGATTCCCCGGGTGAATCGCAATTCTGTTTATATGTCAGCGAAAACGAAAGCAGGTCTCGAGGAATTGATTGAACAAATTCGCGAGCAAATTTTTACGGACTATATTCGCTGTGAGATGTTGATTCCCTTTGATCAAGGGCAGCTCGTATCTTTCTTCAATGAAAATGGTCATATAACGGATACCGAATATGAGGAGAGCGGATATCGAATTAAGCTTGAGTGCAAGAAAGCGGATTATGAGAAATATATTCGTTACATCATTAAGTCCGAATGAAGGGGCTGTTGATAAGTTGTTTGTTGTTTGTTGATAAGTGGAAAAACAAAAATGGTTTTGTGGATAACTCTGGTGAAAATGCTTTTGTTCCGCTAAGGAACTGAGATTAGAATGATCAGATTTGTGCATAAGTTGTGGATAAAATAAAAAAGCCCGAAAAAACCCTGAATAAAGTTTTGGGGCTTTTTTTATGTGGACAAAATGTTGATAAGTCCGTTGCATGAATATTCATCCGGATAGGTGAAGATTTATGAGGTTGATTGTAGAAAAATGACGATGTTTAGCGTTTGTTGTTAGGAAATATAACATGGATATTACATTTTGCACAACCTCCGACTGGTAATACTTTACACTTTGTATAATGTATCTGGCGTTTTACCGTTATAAAATAAAGAATACTCAATTATCAGGTTCAGGATCTGTTTTTGAGTTTTTTTAGTTAGGGGGGGCTGTTAAAAGCCGGAGGAAACAGGGACCGCGGCTTGGCCAATTTAGAGAATGATAGATATGAATAGACGGATTGAAGGACTGAAGGCTGAAACATGCGCTGCGCAGAATCCACACATGTAAACCAAGAAAATATGAAGTAGAGAAATGCATGCAATTCCTCCCTTTTTTATTTTTACAAATAAATGTTTGGAAGGAGAATAGTGGATGAATATGACAAGTCCGTTAAAAGATCAACTTGAGATGAACTTTCAGGAAGCGGAGAGGGGGTTGTCCCGCCGTGAAGCCCTGGAAGAAGCGAATCGATGTTTATACTGCTATGATGCCCCATGCATTCAGGCCTGTCCGACAGGGATAGACATTCCAACCTTCATTAAGAAAATTGCGTCAGGCAATTATAAAGGGTCGGCAAAGACAATCATGACAGCCAATCCCGTCGGTGCCAGCTGCGCCCGGGTATGTCCGACCGAAGAGTTATGTGAGGGCGCATGTGTCCTCAACCATTCGACCAAGCCAATCATGATTGGCAATCTCCAGCGTTATTCCACAGATTGGGCCATCCAAAATAAACAAGCCCTGTTCAAGGCCGGGAAAAAGAATGGCAAAAAAATTGCCATTGTAGGAAGCGGTCCGGCAGGCTTATCTGCAGCAAGGGAATTAGCCTTGCTTGGCTACAGTGTAACCATTTTCGAAGCGGAAAAAAATCCAGGCGGATTGAATACTTACGGAATCGTATCCTTCCGGTTGCCACAGAGCATTTCATATTGGGAAGTCGAACAGGTCAAAAGCCTGGATGTTGAAATTAAAACGAATACACGTGTCGGGTCGGATGTTTCTGCTGACCAGCTGGTTGACGATTTCGATGCGGTCATTTTAGCGATCGGTATGTCGGAAGTTCCGAAGCTAGGGATCGAAGGAGAGGATTTCGCTGGGGTCTACGATGCAATCGATTTCGTTAAGGAGACGAAAACGGGAGCCATCAGCGAAAAATTCATTGGGAAGAAGATGGCGGTGATTGGGGCCGGGAACACAGCGATTGATGCTGCGACCTGTTCGGTTCGTCTTGGGGCCGAACAGGTGTCGATCATTTATCGTCGGACCCAAAAGGAAATGACAGCCTATGATTTTGAATTCGAGTTTGCCAAACAAGAAGGGGTCGGGTTTCACTGGCTGACCACCCCCTCAAGGATCTTAGCGGATGAAAGCGGTCATGTAACGGGCATCGAATGTGTGAAGATGGTGCTTAGCGAGGCAGGGGAAGATGGGCGTAGCCGGCCCGTGCCTATATCTGGATCGGAGTTCGTGATACCGGTCGATGGGGTCATCCGTGCCATAGGCCAATCCAGGTATATTGGGCTGATTGAACAATTTGGGATCGAACATGAAGATGGCGTGGTTTTGCTGGAGGCAGACTCCTATAAAACGTCGAATGAAAAAGTATTTGCCTGCGGGGACGTGATTTTCGGAAAAGGTCAAGGGGAGGCGATGGTCGTTTCGGCTGCCCAGCAAGGGAAGGATACGGCTTATGAAATTGATCTGGCCATAATGGGCGAGGCAGTGGATATCGCTTAATAATAATGAAAATTAGGAGGCTTATCATGGCTGATTTATCTATAAATCTTGCAGGTATTAAATCACCCAATCCTTTTTGGCTTGCTTCGGCACCGCCCACCAATTCAGGGTATCAAGTCCAGCGGGCATTCGAGGCTGGATGGGGAGGCGCCGTTTGGAAAACGTTGGGCGATCCCATCCTGAACGTCTCATCACGCTTTGCGGCGGTTAGTTTTAATGGACAGAGAGTTGCCGGTTTCAACAACATTGAATTAATTACCGATCGTCCCCTTGAAGTGAATTTGAAAGAAATATATGAAACGAAAAAGAGGTTCCCCGATCATGCAATCATCGCCTCGGTCATGGTGGAGCCGCAACAGGAAAAATGGCATGAGATCATCAAGCGCATAGAAGATGTAGGGGTTGATGGATACGAGTTGAACTTTGGCTGCCCCCATGGTATGGCTGAACGGGGGATGGGAGCTGCTTCAGGACAGGTTCCTGAACTTGTGGAAAAGCAAACCTATTGGGCAAAGGAAGCTGCATCGAAACCTGTCATCGTCAAGCTTACGCCGAATATAACCGATATTACGGTCACTGCAGAAGCGGCAGTTCGCGGGGGAGCGGATGCAATCAGCATGATCAACACAATCAATTCTTTGGCAGGTGTGGATATCCATTCGTGGAATACGATTCCTCATGTTGGCGGTAAGGGAGCACATGGGGGGTATTGTGGTCCGGCGGTGAAGCCGATCGCCTTGAACATGGTGGCAGAGTGTGCAAGAAATCCAAGGATCGATCTTCCCATCTCCGGAATCGGGGGGATTTCCAATTGGCAGGATGCCGTGGAATTTTTATTGATGGGTTCGACGGGGGTGCAAATATGTACGGCTGCCATGCATCATGGTTTTAGGATAGTCGAGGACATGCTTGAAGGTTTGTCCAATTACCTCGATGAAAAAGGGATGGCCTCAGTGATGGATATTGTCGGTAGATCCGTACCGAGATATTCCGATTGGGGGAACTTGGATCTTAATTATAAGGTAGTGGCCCGCATCAATAATGATGTATGCATCAACTGCAATAAATGCCATATTGCGTGTGAAGACACCTCACACCAGTGTATAGATATGTTAAAGGACTCGGCAGGCAGCTCCTTCCTGAGGGTGCGTGAAGAAGATTGCGTAGGCTGTAATCTTTGCTCTATCGTATGTCCGGCCGATGGGGCAATCGATATGATCGAATTGACAAATGAATTACCGCCGATGACGTGGAATGAACGCCAAGCCTATCTTGGCGGCATTGAAAATGAAAGTGTTGATTTCGCAAAATGATGGAGGGGAAGAATATGAAGAAAATCATAAAAAACGGAACGATTGTAACCGCTGCGGATACGTATCAAGCCGATATATTAATTGAAAATGAGAAGATTGCCATGATAGGCAAGGATTTGACCGCAGAGGGTGCCGAAATCATTGATGCTAAAGGCGCCTATATTTTTCCGGGAGGCATTGACCCGCATACCCATCTAGATATGCCGTTTGGCGGGACGACCACAAAGGATGATTATGAAACAGGTACGATTGCTGCCGCCTATGGAGGCACGACGACGATCATAGACTTTTGCTTGACCGAAAAAGGGGCACCATTAAAGGAAGCGATTGGTACATGGCACAAAAAGGCAAATGGAAAGGCCGCGATAGATTATGGGTTCCATCTAATGATCAGCGAGATCAATGATGAGGTTCTTGCGGAATTGCCGGGCATCATCGCGGATGAAGGGATTTCCTCGTTCAAGGTCTTCATGGCGTACAAGAATGTTTTTCAAGCCGATGATGCCACGCTATACCGCACTTTGCTGCAGGCGAAAGAGCTTGGTGCGCTTGTCATGGTTCATGCTGAAAATGGCGATGTCATCGATTATCTTACGAAGCAGGCGCTTGAAAAAGGAAACACAGATCCGATCTACCATGCGCTAACAAGGCCTCCCGAGCTTGAGGGGGAAGCTACTGGACGGGCCGCAAAATTGACGGAGATGGCGAACGCGCAGCTCTATGTCGTTCATGTCACTTGTGCAGATGCGGTAGAAAAGATTACCGAGGCAAGAAATAAAGGGGTTGATATTTGGGGCGAGACTTGTCCGCAATACTTGGTTTTGGACCAGTCTTATCTTGAAAAGCCCCATTTCGAGGGATCAAAATATGTGTGGTCACCACCGTTAAGGGAGAAGAAGAATCAGGAAGTGCTATGGAATGCCTTGAAAATGGGTCAGCTGCAAACGGTAGGTTCCGATCAATGCTCCTTCGATTTCAAAGGTCAGAAGGATTTAGGAAGAGATGATTTTACGAAAATACCGAATGGCGGCCCCACGATTGAAGACCGCATGAGCATCGTTTTTTCCGAAGGGGTCAAGAAAGGGCGCATCACCTTGAATCAATTCGTCGACGTGACTTCTACACGTGCGGCCAAGCTTTTTGGATTATACCCGAAAAAGGGGACGATCGCTGTAGGGTCGGATGCCGATATCGTCATTTTTGATCCGGAGGCGGAAAGGACGCTATCCGTCGATACACATCATATGGCGGTGGATTATAATGCCTTTGAAGGCATGGAGATTACTGGAGAACCGGTATCGGTCCTTTCCAGAGGGGAATTTGTGATTAAAAATAAACAGTTTGTAGGTGAGGCAGGAAAAGGGCAATTCCTGAAAAGGGCAAAATACAATGCGGATTTGAAGTCCGCTTCAGGAAAAAAGCTGCCGGTTTGAAGCTTCGGTAAAATGAAGGCAAATGGATAGAGGGGGATTTTTCCATGAGTGTGAAGAAAGATTATCTAAAGTCTCCCGATTTGCTGCCCATACCTCATAATGAGAAAAACATAAGTGCAGCCGGATTTGGGTTCATTTGGGTGGGGATGGCAGTGGTGTTGGCTGCCTTCGCGATTGGCGGGAACGGCGTCCAAAGTTTATCCCTGGGCTGGGTCGTGCTTGCAACGGTCATCGCCTGTGTGGTTCTCGGTTTTTTGATGACAATGACAGGAGATATTGGAGTGGAGCATGGCATATCCTTCCCAGTCTACATGAGGGCTCCTTTCGGAACGATCGGCACCCACATTCCCGCGGTTGTGCGTGGGTTTGTCGCTTCATGCTGGTTTGGCCTTAACACCTACTTTGGGGCGACTGCAATGAATGCCATCTTTGCAACCCTCTTTGATTTCGATAATTGGTTCATCTGCTTCCTCATTTTTGCCGTTTTACAATTGGTGAACACGGCGATGGGAATCAAGTCGATCGAACGGTTTGCCGACTTGGCAGCGCCCGTTATCATTTTGATTTCCGGCTGGATGTATTTCACCCTTTCCGATCAAGCTATAGCCCAAGGCAGGGAAGTATGGACCTGGATCGAAAGCCCGGTAAGCGGCGGGGCCGCGGGGACAGCATTCATGGTCGTCATCATGGCAAATATGGGTTTTTGGGGGACGTTGACGGCTGATATGCCTACACTCTCCCGTTTTATAAAGGCACCGAAAAATGAAAAAAACTGGTTCAAGCGCAATAAAGGGCAAATCATTGGGAATATTATCACCTATCCCATCACTCAAACGTTCATGGTCATCATCGGAGCTGTTTCTTATATGGCCGTTTCCAATTATGACCCTGTAGTTGCCATACAGGGATCGGCAAGCGGAATGGCACTCGGGGTCCTCTTGATCATGATCGTTTTTGCACAATGGTCGACGAATACGACAGCCAATGTCATTCCCGCAGCTACCATTTTTTCCAATGTCATGGGTCCGAGGATGCCATTTTGGGCTGGGGTCGTTGTAGCGGGGGGCATCGGGATAGTGGTTCAGCCATGGAGCCTGTTCGGTATCATAATAGAAGTTTTATTGATCATTGGCGGAATCCTGGCGTCCATTGTCGGTATACTCGTAGCTGATTATTATTTACTCCGCAAAAGGCGGGTTCATGTAGAAGATCTCTATGAAGCTGATGGTCAATATAGATACTTAAATGGAGTGAATTGGGCAGGAATCATTTCTTGGGTGATTGGTGGAATCGGTGCCACGATTTTTGCGAATTACTCCTTTATCATCGGTTTTGTCCTTGGCGGTGCAAGCTATTATGTATTGGCTAAGTTTTGGTGGTTCAACAAATATGAACAAGCTGAAATCATTGATCCCAGTGATGAGAAATATTTGGGCCTATCAGTGGGAAGGGATTGGAAAATAGATTTAGAATCTGAAGATGACATGGTCATTACGGCTGCAACTGGCGGGGAAAACGTATAAAAAAAGGGGGAGTGCAAATGTCCGAATATCAAGAGTATCGCCTGGAAAGGGAGCAAATCGATTTCTTGCTTGAAAGAGGATATCGAATCACCCGGGTTTCGGAAAATTTAAGTGGTGCGTTTCTCGATTTTGAATTGATCGAGGGGACGAAACAGGAATGGAAGCAGTTGAATATCAAAACCCCTGAAGGAAGAAAATACTTCTCTACATTGCTTTTCAGGAAGTTGAATTGAACATGAAATAGTTTTCTGGCCTGGGCCTATTCCTTGATGAATGGGTCCTTTTTCTTGTCCCGTTCATTTTTTAAGATTTAAAGGATAGGAAAGCAGAAGGAGATGGAAAAGGCAAAACTTTTGTAGAATTTTGACGTTAGATTTTCTGACAAGTACTGGAGATTTGAAGAACGTCCGTTTATAATAGGTTTTAAAGCAGTTTTATAAAAGGAAAGGATGTGAATGGATGAATACGTCGATTACGATCGAGGAAATTCTTATGCGAAAGTATTTCAACCTGACCGATATAATTGCTGGAAGCAGTGGAATAAAGCGTCAAGTGAAGTGGGTCCACTGTATGGAAGTCACCCAAATCAGCCATTTGTTAAATGGAAACGAATTGATTCTGACCACCGGCTTGGGTTGGAAAAAATGCGATGACACCTTTCTTTCCTATTTAAAGCAATTGATTCAATGCAACGCTGCCGGACTTTGTATAGAAATGGGCTCCAACATGCTGACAGTGCCGCAAAGCGCCATCGATCTTGCAAATGAACACCAATTCCCTATCATCCTATTTCATGAAGAAGTGCCTTTTGTGAAAATCACACAGGATATCCACACCTTAATCATCAATAAACAATACCAGATGATCTCCAACTTAGAAAACTACTCCCAGCAGTTAAATAAAAATCTCCTCGAAATGGACCATTATGAACAAATTCTTAAATTTCTCCATAGTTATTTGAATGTACAGGTCATTCTGATCTTTAATGAAAATGACATAGCGACCATTCCAAGAACCAAGAAAGAATTAACCTATCAAATGATAGCGGACGATTATGATGAAAAAACGAAACTGAAAAAAACGATGCTTAAACAGGCGATTCAAGTGCTCGGTGAGAATTATGCGGAACTGTACATATATAGTGATGATAGAGAGCTGACGGACTTTGATTCGCTTATTTTGGATAGGACGGCTACAGCGCTGGCACAGCATCTATTAAGGGAATTATATATAGAAGAGAAGAAAATGTCGGAAGAGAGTAAATGGCTGACCGACTGGATCGAAGGGGAGATTGGCGATGAAGCGATCCGGGAGAGGCTTTCCTATATCGATCCGAAGATGCAGCTAGGTGGCGGAATGGTTTGCATTTGCAAACAGCATTCGAGGAACAATAAAAGTGTTGCCAAATTGGATGGAACCTATCTGAAGATCATGTTTCGGACAGTTTTTGAACAGTATGGCTTTCAGATTTTTTCCATGGAAATCCACCAGCATCTTGTATTCATATTAGGGGATAATCGCTCATCTGAAGATTGGAAATCGAGGGTGACAAGTGCTGTGGATCGCATGCTGAAAATGGATGTGGGCAGCCGTAACCGCATGGGTCAGCTTTCGATAGGTTTTGGAAAGCATGTACAAAGATTAAGTGAGATTTATAAAAGCTATGAAACGGCACGCGAAACCCTGCTGCTTCAGGATAGTTTACCAGAGGAGAGCAGGAGCATTTTTTATCAGGATTTACATATGCACCGCATGATATCACTCTTGAATAAGCATGGAAACCTGGAGGAGACGGTGCACGAGTTTTTAGGTCCTGTCATTGAATATGACAAGCAAAACAATGGAGAGTTAATGCCTACCCTGAAGACTTATCTGGCATGTAACGGATCTAAACAGGAAACTTCCAAACAACTATTCATTGTCAGGCAAACACTATATCATAGGCTCGAGAAGCTAGAGAAACTGCTAGGATCCGATTTCATGCGATCGGATAAGCGTCTTGGCCTGGAATTCATGATTTTTGCATTGGATTTCCTTCAGTACAGCAGCAGGGACGTCACTGGGAATTATGTGAATAAATATATGGGGAAGTGAATTAAACTTGAAGGGTGTCCAAGGGACATCCTTTTTGGCATGGTAAATGAAATGGGAGCTCATATACTGATGAATGGAGGGGGAAATGCTGACATCATAATAGGGGATATGGCAATGGGATGTCAGCATCCTTTTTCAATACTCATCTTTTTTGGATAGGCAATGATCACATTCCAAGAGGTACGATTCAGCTTGCTCGGTGATGGTGGTTCCGCACTCCGTACATTGTTTTGGCGGCAGGTTCCTGAAAAACTCCATAGGGTTTTTAGTTTGCATCATGATTCCTCCTCATATTTCGGTCGATTAGTCTTCGCGTTTGGAAAGGCAATGATCACATTCCAAGAGATACGATTCAGCTTGCTCGGTGATGGTGGTTCCGCACTCCGTACATTGTTTAGGCGGCAGGTTCCTGAAAAATTCCATAGGGTTTTTAGTTTGCACCATGATTCCTCCTCATATTTCGGTCGATTAGTCTTCGCGTTTGGAAAGGCAATGATCACATTCCAAGAGATACGATTCAGCTTGCTCGGTGATGGTGGTTCCGCACTCCGTACATTGTTTAGGTGGCAGGCTCCTGAAAAACTCCATAGGGTTTTTAGTTTGCATCATGATTCCTCCTCATATTTCGATCGATTAGTCTTCGCGTTTGGAAAGGCAGCGATCGCATTCCAATAGATAGGAATTTGAATGGTCGACATGTGCTTCACCACATTCGGGGCAATGTGTAACGGAATCGATCGTCAATGAATTTGTTTGGTTTGCTTGCATGTCATGATCCTCCTTATAGTACAGTTTAAGTTGTTTGTTTGTTGTTATAATACAGTATATACCCGAATTTGGAAAATGTATAGGTATTTTACAGAAAATTTCAAATTTATTTTGCGAAAAGGTAAAAACCCTTTGATGACAAGGATTCACTGCACGATGTTTTCCTCGTTCTTCTTGACGGAGATCAAGAAATTACAAAAAAATAAATCTAATAAATGAAAAACCAATGCAGAAATGCTCGGAATCGAGACCATTTAACCGCCAGTACTGTAACAGATGGTGCAAGTTAATCGAGAAGTTAAAGAAATGCTTCTTATAGGTGAATGTGACCGGCAGCAGGCTTGCTTTGGATGAAGGAGCTTCAAGGAGGAAAAAAATAGGCAATCAGAATATGGCCATTGTGGTTTTAGTAATTCAGTAAAGAGGTAACTTGCTAATAGAAGTGAATTAATGGGAGGTAGCTTATGTCGAAAGTGATGATTATCATAAATCCATCTTCAGGTAAGGAAAAGGCAGGTAAGATTTTGCCGAATGCAGAAAAGGTGCTGGGGGAAATGTACGATCAGGTGACCGTTCTTAAAACGAAGGGAGAAGGAGATGCTACGGAATTTGCCAAGGAGGCATGTGCCAAAAGGTACGATGCTGTCATATCGATGGGCGGGGACGGAACGGTGAATGAGATCGTGAATGGGCTGGCGGAACAGGAACATCGCCCGGCATTCGGGATCATCCCGCTTGGTACCGTTAATGATTTCGCTAGATCATTAGGTATCCCCCTGAATCCGGAAGCGGCGATAGACATCATTAAGGATAGGAAAATGAAAGAATCCGACATCGGGAAAATCAATGATCGTTACTTCATGAATGTTTTGGCGGTCGGTCCGATCGCCGAGGCTACCTATAATGTATCCGTTGAACAAAAAACCCGCCTCGGCTCCTTTGCTTATTTCATGGAAGGAGCAAAAGCCGTCATCAAGAAGAATCCATTTCCGTTAACGGTTGAACATGACCAAGGAAGATGGATCGGTGAGGCCCATTTATTAATCGCGACAATGACTAACTCTGTCGGCGGCTTCGAGCGGCTTGCACCAGACGCGGAAGTGAATGATGGAAAGCTGCACACCTTCATCATTAAAGACTTGTCTCTCCCCCTTCTCCTCAAGATCATCCCTAGTTTAATAAAGGGCGAGATCAAGGAACATGATGAAGTAGAATATATTCAAACATCCAAGCTCCACTTATCCACTCCCGAGGACATTAAAGTCAACATTGATGGAGATGAAGGCTTCCTCCTTCCTGTCCAGGCAACTGTATTGCATAAACATCTTCGTCTGCTTGTCCCGGATACGGCATCAGCTGAATGAGGAAATGTGTACCCGCCTGGAATCCTGGATATGTATCACACGAATCATGAATGTTGGAAAAGCTGCTCGGGCCGATGCTGCCCGCTCAGCTTTTTTCGGCTTATACCGATAATACTTCGTCCACCGCCGGCAATAATTCGACCTGTGTCCAATTTAATTCGTCTCGATCACGCTATGAGCGGGACAAAAAAGCGAGATTAAGCTGTTGGGCAGGACGTCATTTCCCTGACTTCGATGACGGTTGATTAGACGGGGGAAATGGCATCTTTATTCCGGGCGATTCTAGGCAAGAATAGTAATTGCATGAATGAATCGCTCTAAATATGTTACGCTTATAGTTATGAAAATAGATGAGAGAGGATGTTAGATGTTTGTATGGAGTTTTTTCTTATTATATTGGCCCTTCTAATATTAATTGGAATGTCCAATGTAATTAACCATTTTATACCCTTTATACCTGTACCATTAATTCAAATTTCATTGGGGGTTTTGCTGGAGGTCCTGCTTGGGATCCACGTCGAGTTGGAGACAGAGCTGTTTTTGCTGTTGTTCATCGCACCCCTTTTATTCAATGATGGGAAGAACGTGCCGCGTACAGCGCTTTGGAAGCTGAGGGCGCCCATTCTCATGCTTGCATTGGGCCTCGTATTCTTGACGGTTTGGTCTGGCGGTTATTTAATTAACTGGTTGATCCCTTCGATTCCATTGCCGGCTGCATTCGCTTTAGCTGCGATTTTGTCCCCTACGGATGTAGTGGCGGTCAGCGCGATGGCAAGCCGTGTTAAGCTGCCGAAGAGCATTCTGCATCTTCTTGAAGGGGAAGGGCTAATGAATGATGCTTCGGGCCTTGTCGCATTTAAGTTCGCTGTGGCAGCTACAGTCACTGGTGTTTTCTCCTTGGTGGATGCAACGTTTAGTTTCATATGGATTGCGATCGGCGGTTTTGCAGGAGGTGCCCTCATTGCCTTCATCATTATCAGACTGCGTGTGTTCCTTCGCCGCCTTGGCATGGAAGATGTTACGATGCACATGCTGATCCAAATCCTGACTCCTTTTATCATTTTCCTCGCTGTGGAGCATTTTCACCTTTCTGGTATTTTAGCAGTTGTTGCCGGGGGGATTGTCCATGCAATAGAACGGGATCGGGAAATATCACCGACGGTGGAGTTGCAGGTTGTTTCCAAAAGCACATGGTCTGTTATTTTGTATGTACTGAATGGACTGGTTTTCGTATTACTGGGCCTGCAAATCCCAAGCGTGGCGCAGACCATATTCGAAGATCCAGCCTTCAATAACGGACAAGTGATTATTTATATCGTGATCATCACACTTTTCCTCTTCGCTTTACGATTCATTTGGCTCTTGGCGGCCTGGTCGATTGGTTGGTTCACGAAAAAAGCAGGAGCTCAAAAACCAGATATGAAGGCGGCCGGAATCATCACCATTTCCGGAGTTCGAGGAGCTGTAACGTTAGCGGGTTCATTCTCGATTCCGTATGTATTGGCAGATGGAACTCCTTTCCCGGAGCGTTCGTTGATCATCTTCATTGCAGCCGGGGTCATATTGCTGACATTGGTTGTCGCAAGTGTGTTTTTGCCGATTGTAGCACGAACGGACGAAGAGGAGGTCGTGGATAAACAGGCTGACAAATCGAAAGCGGCTGCGATTCACACACATCAAGCGGCAATCAAAGTTATAGAATCGCAAATGACCGATGAAAACCGTGAAGCGGCGTTATCGATCATATCGAGATACCATACGAAAATCAATGCACTTTCCTATGTAGAACAAGAGAAAGAGCCCGCTGTATTAAGAGAAGAAGAAAAGGTTCTTCGCTTCAAGGCACTTGAGGCAGAACAAAGATTCCTCGATAAGCTTATCAAGGATGAGAAAGTGGATAAAGAAACGGCATTTATATGCAAGGAATATATCCAAAGGATGGAGGGCGCGGTGACTAACCTGATGAAATTCCGCCTTTTGAGATCCGTAACACTTTTCAAAAGAAGTATGTTGAGAATCTTTAAATTATTTTTCCCTAATAAAAATGAAACAAGAAGATTCAACATCGAGCGGCTGGAAAAGGTGAGGGACCTTAAAGTCAGGATGTATAAAGCTGCCATTCAAGAGATACAAGCCGGCATTAATGCCGAAAACCATGAGACATCCTCGATGATCATTGAAGAATATAAAGTGTTGATTTTGAAATGCAAACGGGAAAATAGAGGCCGAGTCCCTAGTAAAATGGTCGAATATGAAAGAGAGCTATTTTATAAGGCGATTCAGGCAGAGCGTGATGAAGTACAGGAGATGTTTGAAACAAGACAAATTTCCCGTGAAGTTGCCAATATTCTCCGTCATCAAATCAATTTGCGTGAAGCATTGACGATCAATGAAAACACACATCAATAAGAACTTAAGGAGCGCTGCCGATTTCCTCGGCGGCGCTTCTTTGGTATATGGAGGGAATGCTCCAGGCGGCATCGAATGACCCTAAAATAATTAAAGATGAAGAGCGTACCTTAAGAGAGACGGGATCAGATAATCCTGAGGATGGGCATCCCTTCGTTAACATGGCAGGTGACATTCCGGCCTGCTTTTTCGTTTTACATGTTGGCGGTAACATCAGCTCCTTCACCAATGAAAGGGAAGCGATTTTGCTTCGCGGATTGCTTATTGATCGAAAATATCAAGGAAAAGGGTTGCGAAGAAGACTTTGCGGCTCCTTACGGAATTTGCAAAAGCGTGATTTCCGGACAAGGAATCACTTATTTAAATGAATGTGATTGCGAAAATCCTTTATAAGAAATCGGTTTTTCGGGATACAGGGACCAGGAAGGAAGGCAGAAGCTGGTGGATGCAGTTCATGGAGTGATGATTGAATGCATTGGATTCGGAATAAGGGTTCAATCCATGTTGGGATTTTTTTCTTTGTCTAAATTGTTACATGCCTTCAAGGGAAAATGGCCAATTTGAATGGCCGTTTTTAATTATTCGGCTCCATTATGGTACACTTTATTTAATGTAAATTTCGTTAATCGAGGTGTATCCATAGATGAAAACAGTCGTAGTCGTAGGTGGGGGCATTACCGGCCTATCAACCATGTATCATTTACAGCAAGCAGTAAAAACGGCCAGCCAATCCGTACGATTAATTTTAATAGAAGGCAATGAAAAATTGGGCGGTAAAATCAGGACGGTCCATGACGGTCCATTCAAAATAGAGGCAGGGGCCGATTCCATTGTAGCGAGGAAGCAGAATATAAAGCCCTTTCTCAAGGAGTTGGGCCTGGAAGATCAAGTGGTCTATAATGCGACGGGAAAATCATTCATCCATACGGATGGCGTGCTAAAAAAAATTCCTGAAGATGCTTTATTCGGCATCCCGATGAGCCTGGAGTCCTTGGCGAGCAGTGAATTGGTCTCAGCACAAGGCAAGGTCGATGCCTTAAAGGATTTCTATACAAAAAATGAGACGTTTACGAAAAATGACTCGATCGGCTTATTTCTTGAAAGCTTCTTAGGCAAGGAATTGGTGCAAAAACAGATTTCTCCTGTCCTATCTGGTGTGTATTCAGGGAAATTAAATGAATTGACCATTGCGAAAACACTTCCTGAAATGCTTGATTATAAAAATGAATATGGCAGCATCATCCGCGGCCTATCGGAAAATAAGGATAAATACCAAAGCAAGGGAAATAAGAAGTTCCTTTCATTCAAAAACGGCCTGTCGGTCCTGATTGATCGCATGGAGGAATGCCTTGAGATGGTGGAAATCATAAAAGGGGTCAAAGCGGAAAAAATAAGCAAGAATGGACAAGGGTATATCGTCGCCTTGGAAAATGGTGAAACGCTTGAAACGGACTTCATCGTATTGAGTACGCCGCACACCGTTGCCCGGAAACTATTGGGTGATCAGGAACTGGATCAAGACTTTGCTGGCTTGGTCGATAGCTCGATGATCAGCATTTATCTCGGATTCGATATCCCGGACAGCATGCTTCCTAATGATGGGACTGGCTTCATTGCTGGTGATAATAGTGACTTGATTTGCAATGCCTGCACCTGGACGAGCCGGAAATGGGAACATACGTCTGAAAAAAGTCAACTTTTGGTAAGACTTTTCTATAAAAGCTCAAGTCCTGACTATGAACGGTTACGCTCTCTTACAAAACAGGAGTTAATCAAAGTGGCCTTACACGACATTAAAAATAGTTTGGCGATTACCGGAACGCCGATAACGAGTGAAGTGACCAAATGGCATGAAAATATGCCGAACTACCATATGAAACACCCTCAAATCGTTCAATCTTTAGAAGCGAAAATGGCCAAGGATTATCCGAATGTTTTGCTTGCGGGCTGTTCTTACAATGGTGTCGGAATACCGGACTGTATTGCGGATGGAGAAAAGAAAGCACAAGCAATTTATGCGAAGTTGTAAATGAAGGGCTGCCAACATGCAGGCCCTTTTTTTTGAGCTGAAATTTCGATTGAAGTTTCTTATATTTCCTGTATAATAAAATTCGTTAAATTAAACTGAAAGTTTACTTATATCAAACTTTAATGACTGTAGGTTTACTATAAGTAAACCGATTGAGGGTAATACGATGCAAATTGGAAAGAAAATAAAGAACCTTCGCTTGAAAAAAGGGCTGACCCAGGAGGAACTGGGGGAAAGAACGGACCTAAGCAAGGGGTATATTTCGCAATTGGAAAGAGATCTAAGTTCCCCTTCCATTGAAACTCTTTTTAATATTTTGGAAGTTCTTGGCTGCAAGCCGACGCAGTTCTTCGATGAAGAGGAACTGGTCCAAAAAGTGGTGTATGAAGAAGAAGCCCAAACATTCTTTATCGATGAGGAACGGGGCTATCAGATTCAGTGGCTCGTCCCCGAATCGAATGAGAAGGAAATGGAACCGATTCGCCTCACTCTTCAGGAAAAAAGCGAATTCAAACAATTCGAGCCGTCCTTATCGGAAACGTTCGGTTATGTATTGAGCGGAAGAGTCATTGTAAAGCTCGGCACACATTCCTATTTCGCCCATGCCGGGGAATCGATATACTTCCATGCTTCTGACGAACATCAAATCGTCAACGATTTCGAGGGTCCTTCCGAATTACTGCTTGTGGTGACGAAATCATATTTATAGGCTTTTAAACAAATGCAACCGTCCGTTTAGGGTAAAGATAGATAAGTATGGTAATGGAAAGAGGGGGAGTAGCAATGGCTAACGAGAATATAATACGCTTTGAGCAGGTTACGAAGCAATTTGATGATGATACGGTAGTACTTGATAACGTAAGCTTTGAAATCGAGAGAGGGAAGTTCTATACGCTCCTGGGTCCTTCCGGCTGTGGGAAGACAACGATCCTTCGCTTGATTGCGGGATTTACGGAAGCGTCCAAAGGCGATATTTATTTTGAAGGAAAAAAGATCAATAATGTACCAGCCAATAAGAGGCAAGTGAATACGGTTTTTCAAGATTATGCCCTTTTTCCCCATTTGAATGTGTTTGAAAATGTGGCCTTCGGCTTGAGGATCAAAAAAATGAAAAACTCGGAAGTGGAAAAAAAGGTGAAGGAAGCTCTCAGTTTTGTCAATTTGGACGGCTATGAAAAACGGGAGATCAGGGAAATGTCCGGCGGACAGCGGCAGCGGGTCGCGATTGCCAGGGCGATTGTCAATGAACCTGAGGTCATCCTCCTGGATGAGCCGCTTTCTGCCCTTGATTTGAAGCTTCGTACTGAAATGCAATATGAATTGCGTGAGCTCCAGCAAAGACTGGGAATCACGTTCATCTTCGTTACGCATGACCAAGAAGAGGCGTTGGCGATGTCAGACGAGATCTTTGTCCTTAACAAAGGGAAGATCCAGCAAAGCGGGACTCCTACGGATATTTATGATGAACCGCTGAATCGATTCGTCGCCGATTTCATCGGTGAGTCGAATATCGTAAAAGGAAAAATGATCCAAGATTACCTGGTGGAGTTCGTCGGAAGGCAGTTCGAATGTGTAGACCAGGGATTGAACAGTAATGAAGCTGTCGATATTGTCATTCGTCCGGAGGATTTGGAAATTACCTCCGTCGATCGCGGAAAGCTCCAAGTCCGGGTCGATTCCCAGCTATTCCGCGGTGTTCATTATGAAATCAGCTGCTATGATCATGATGGAAATGAATGGCTTGTCCAATCAACCAAAAAGGCGACCGTTGGCGATGAAATAGGCCTGCACTTCGATCCGGAAGCAATCCATGTCATGCGATTGGGCGAGACGGAAGAAGAATTCGATAAGCGTTTGGAAGCGTATCATGATGAGGAAAGCCATGCAGAATAAACTATCAAAGAATATATTCTTCATACCCTATGTCTTATGGATCGCCTTATTCGTGATTGCACCGATTCTGCTGATCCTTTACTATTCCTTCTTTGACATCGAAGGAAATCTATCCTTGGTAAACTATCAGAAGTTCTTTACACCCGTTTATTTAAGAATGACATTGAGCTCATTTTGGTATGCCTTCCTGATTACGGCCATATCACTTTTGGTCGCGTACCCGACCGCTTTGTTGTTAACGAAAACCAAGCACAAGCAGCTGTGGCTTTTACTGATCATCGTCCCCTCCTGGATCAACTTACTCTTGAAGGCTTATGCCTTCATTGGGATTTTTGGCACATATGGTGTGGCGAATGGTTTTCTCGAGGTAATCGGAATCGGCAGTCAGCAAATTCTTTTTACTGATTTCAGTTTCATATTCGTTTCGGTTTATATCTTCATCCCATTCATGATCCTGCCGATCTTCAATGCGCTGGATGAACTGAATCCCACCCTTTTGGATGCGGCCAATGACCTGGGTGCGTCCCGGTGGATGACATTTCGCCGCGTCATTTTCCCTTTGACGCTTGATGGTGTAAAGACGGGATGCCAAGTCGTCTTCATCCCGGCGCTTTCATTGTTCATGCTTACAAGGTTGATTGCCGGTAACCGTGTCATCACGCTTGGTACGGCGATTGAACAGCATTTTCTCGTGACCCAGGATTGGGGAATGGGCTCGACGATTGCTGTGTTTTTGATTATTATCATGTTCCTGATTATGTTTGTAACGGGTAACCGAAAGCAGGGTGTGTAAAATGAGCAATAAATTATCGCCATTATCAAAGGCGTTTCTCGTTTTAATTTTTCTCATACTCTATGCACCGATTTTCTTTTTAGTGTTTTACTCGTTCAACAGCGGTGGAACGATGTATGACTTTAAAGGATTCACCATGGAGTGGTACAAGGAGCTGTTCAAAGATACAAGGCTGCTGATCATCGTATTGAATACCCTTGTCATTGCGTTATTATCGGCTCTCATCGCCACGATCATAGGGGTGATTGGAGCGATCGGGATTCGGTCGTTTACGAGCAGCAAGGCAAAGAATACGGTATTGTCACTGAATAACGTATTGATTGTCAGTCCTGATGTTATCATCGGTGCTTCCTTCCTGATTCTTTTCACGATGGCCGGAATCAAGCTTGGATTCTACTCGGTGCTGCTGTCGCATATCGCCTTCAGCATCCCGATCGTTGTGCTGCTTGTCCTGCCGAAGCTTCAGGAAATGAGCCCAACCCTGATCGATGCGGCGCGTGATTTAGGGGCAAGTCGGTGGGATGTATTGACGAAGGTCGTCCTACCGTACATTTTGCCAGGTATCTTTGCGGGATTCTTCATGGCACTCACTTATTCACTTGATGATTTTGCGGTGACGTTTTTCGTGACCGGCAACGGATTCTCCACTCTTTCCGTGGAAATCTATTCATTGGCCCGCCGCGGGATTTCATTGAATATCAATGCGTTATCGACTCTGCTGTTTGTCGTGACATTGCTGCTGGTCATCGTTTATTACTTCATCACCCAGCGAGTTAGGCAGACGGGAATGGGGGGGAAACGATGAAAAAGCTCGTCCAATTGTTTTTAGTCATTGCCCTTGTATCCGCTTTGCTATTATATGCGATATCCAAGCTGAATTCTTCACAAGGTTTTACGAGCAGCAATACACTCACCATTTATAATTGGGGAGATTATATCGATGCCGATCTGATCGACCGTTTTGAAGAAGAAACGGGCATCAAGGTCATTTATGAGACGTTCGATTCCAATGAGGCGATGATGACGAAAATCGAACAGGGCGGTACGACTTATGATATTGCCATTCCGTCTGAATATATGATTGATAAAATGAGGCAGGAAGACTTATTGGTTCCCTTGGATCATTCCAAGCTACCGAATTTGAAAAATATTGACCAACGATTCATCGATCTGCCATTCGATCCGGGGAATAAATATTCCGTCCCTTATTTCTGGGGGACCGTTGGCATTGTTTACAATTCCAAGATGCTCGGCGGTAAAAAGATCACAGCCTGGGCCGATCTTTGGGATAAGGATTTAAAAAATGAAATCCTCCTGACGGATGGAGCCAGGGAAGTCATGGGCATGGGTCTGAACTCCTTGAACTATTCATTGAATGATACCGATGAAGCGCACCTTCAAGAGGCGAAGACCAAGCTCGATGCGCTCACTCCTAATATTAAAGCGATCGTCGGGGATGAAAGCCGCATGCTATTGGAGGCCCAGGAAGCGGCGATTGGCCTTGTATGGTCGGGAGTGGCTTCCGAAATCATGGCTGAAAATGAAGATCTCGAATACGTGGTTCCGGAGGAAGGGTCGAATCTTTGGTTTGATAATATGGTCATTCCGAGAACGACCAAAAATGTCGATGCTGCCCACCAGTTCATCAACTTCATGCTTGACCCTGAAGTTGCGGCACAGAATGCCGAATATGTAAGCTATTCGACACCTAATAAAGAAGCGCTGAAATATATGCCAGAAGAAGTGGTGAAGGATGAACGCTTCTATCCATCACCAGAACTGACAGAGAAGCTTGAAGTGTATGAAAACCTCGGGAAGAAAAACTTGGCACGCTATAATGAACTCTTCCTCGAATTCAAGATGCATCGTAAATAACAAATGAAAAAGCATGGTGTAATGGAGAAATCCCGTTACACCATGTTTTTTTCGTATGCAAACGGGGAGAATCCGAAAGGCACAAAAATATTAGTGGGAAGATAAGTATGGTAGTATAATGGCTGGTCGGTTCATTCATATAGCCGCGGGCAGTTTATCTTAAGGATTAATTAATATTTAATCACTATCATTATAGAAAAATTAAGGGAGAGTATTCATGAAACTATTTACGAAGGCATATGTTTGGGCAGGATCCATTCTAATCATTGCCGGTATCATGGCATTTGCGATGGTATCGTCGATGGGTAAGGCAGTGGCGAGCATCGACGGCGAGAAAATCAATGAGGATGAGCTGCACGATGCCCTTGTTGCAGGATATGGAGCAGATACATTAGACCTTTTGATCACGAATAAGTTGATCGAATTGGAAGCGAAAAAAGCGGGAATCAAAATAAAGGATGCAGAGATCCAGAAGGAAATCGATAACATGGTTGCATCCTATGGCGAGGAGGCAGCGTTCAAAGAGCAATTGGAAGCAAGCGGATCTTCCATGGACGCCTTGAAAAAGGATATCGTTGTTTATCTGCAAACGAGAAAGCTGGTCGAACCGCGAATTACCGTGACAGATGATGAAATCAGCACCTATTTCGAAGACAATAAAGATACCTTTGCACAAGCGGAGCAAGTCGAGGCTAGCCATATTTTAGTCGAAGACGAAAAAACGGCTAAAAAAGTCGCAAAAGAAATAGCGGATGGCGGCGACTTTGCCAAACTGGCCGCCAAGTATTCTACCGATACGCAAACGGCGAGTAACGGCGGCAGCTTAGGGTATTTTGGAAAAGGTGATATGGTCGGCGAATTTGAGGATGTTGCCTTCGATCTTGATGTGGACAAGGTCAGTGAACCGGTCAAAACCGAATACGGCTACCATATCATTAAAGTCACTGGAAAGAAGGAAGCGAAAAAAGCGAATTTGGAAGATAGTAAAGATGCGATTAAAGAAACGCTTATCACTGAACGATTGCAGGAGGAATATCCCGCTTGGTTGGCGGAAGTGAAAAAAGACCACGATATAACGAATGAATTAACGGAGTCTGAATAAGGTCTTGAAGGTTTCGGAATGCTAGCAGCATCCCGAAACCTTTTTTTATTTTTTATCATTCCTTATTCGGTCACAGCCACGTTCACATGGCCATCAAATGACTGTTGGCAGAAGCGATTATTTAGATCTGCGACCATGCAGCCGCTGTGGCTTGGCGGGGGCTCAACGGACCGCCCCTGGATAAGCGAGTGCCAAACGATCAGAACTCAAAAAAGCTGCAGGCAAACTCCAATTAACGAGTTTGCCTGCAGCTTTGAAGCTGAGTCGTTTCTTCAGCTATTTAATCATTAGAAGTTCGATGAGATCGATTTTTGATTGGATAATTCCGATTTCGTTACGATTTCATCACTTTCTTTTTCCCCTTTTTTATTCGATTTCACGGATGAAGATGGCGTTTCTTTTAGCTGTTTCCCGGCAACGACAACTTTTGAGCTGATGTCTTTCAATTCACTTGTAGCTTCCTTGGCTGTACCAAGGGCATCAGTCGAGATATCCTTCACTTCGGAAACTTTACCTACCACGTCTTCATTGACGGTTTCATACAAAGCCTCAACATCATGAATGGCCTCTTTGATCGTCTCGGTAGCCCCTTTGACGCCTGATACCATCTGGTCCTTCACTTCTCCGGGATTTTCCTTAACCTGTTCAATCATATTCATGGAGTTATCTTTTAAAAGGACCGCAGAACGCTTCATTTTATTTCTTGTAGTGGAGTCAAGCAAGGTCAAGGCGCCGCCGACAAGTCCTCCGATGAGAATGCCTTTTAATAATTTGCTATTCGATTGAGTTTCGATCGTCGATTGAGTCATTTATATTTCCTCCTTAAGAATAGTAGATTGTTTGCTTACTTCGGGTTTTCCCTTATTTACCATAATTTAAACTGGAAAAAATAAACTGTCATAGGATTGACATAATAAATAAACTAGTAGTAAGCTACATATAGTTAAGTGAGTGAACTAATTTTGCGAGGTGTTTCGATGAATGATGAAAAAATATCCATTTTAATTGACCGATATATGAAAGTATCCTTTTATGTCAATAAGATGGGGGAACTATTGATTAAAGATCAAATATGTGATGTGCTGACGAACGAGCAATACTACACACTACGATTCATTGAACAACAACGATTATGTACCTCTACGGATATCAGCGAAGCCTTTTATATAAATAAGAGCGCGGTCACCTCCAATATCAACAGGCTTGAAGGCAAAGGGCTGATTGAACGGGAGCAGGACCAATATGACCGGAGGGTCTTTCATTTGAAGCTTTCCGAAGAGGGAGCGGCATTGTTGCATAAAACGGAGCATAAGATTCATAAATTGGTCGAGGGCATCATGACTAAATTCGAATATGAAGAGATTGTTAAATTCCTTGATACATATGAGAAGCTCTCACAAATTTTCATAGAAATGAAAAATGGCGAACAGGAGGAACTGTAAATGAGAGGGATAATAAAGGCAAGGTGGTTAGTCCTGATCATCTGGGTTGCCATTACAGCCGGTTTAATGTTTTCGGCTCCTAATATCGCAAACCTTGTCCGTGATAAGGGCCAGCTTGATGTACCGGCAGAGTATTCCTCTGGAAAAGCCAATGAACTCATGAAAGAGATACAAGATGAAGATGAGTCCCAAGTAGCTCTCGTATTCCATGGTGATAAGAAGCTAACTTCCTCGGAATTGAAGGAAATCAAGCTAGCCATAGAAAAGCTGGAAAAGGATAAATCCGAGTTAGGCATCACGGAAATCATGACACATTTCAAAGAGAAATCGCTTAAGGATCAATTGGTTTCGGAGGATGGATCGACGGTTTTGACATCCATCACGATGACATTAGGGGACAGGGAAGCCAAGGAAGTGATAAATACCCTTTATAAGGAACTGGAACAAGTCGATATCGAACATTATTACACTAGCAGCTGGATGATCGATGAAGATCTTAATACCAATTCCCAAGAAGGGCTGAAAAAAACCGAAGGCATTACGGTTGTCTTCATTTTGGCGGTATTGCTGATCGTTTTCCGGTCGGTGGTGACACCGATCATTCCGTTGATCACCGTAGGCTTTACGTATTTATGTTCACAATCCATCGTTTCATTCCTGGTCGATCGATGGGACTTTCCGATTTCATCTTATACGCAAATATTCCTAGTCGGGATTTTATTTGGAATCGGCACCGATTATTGCATCCTGCTGCTTAGTCGCTTCAAGGAGGAGCTGTCGTCACAGGAATCATTGGTCGAAGCCATCGTGGAGACATATCGAACGGCTGGCAAGACGGTCTTCTTCAGCGGCCTGACTGTAATGATTGGCTTTGCGGCAATTGGTTTTTCCACTTTCAAGCTCTATCAATCTGCTGCAGCGGTTGCCATCGGGGTTTTCATATTGATGCTTGCCCTATATACGATCGTTCCATTTTTCATGGCGATTTTAGGCAAAAGGTTATTTTGGCCTGCTAAAGGGAAGCTTGCGCATAGTGAAAGCAAATTATGGGCAATCCTTGGGAATTTTTCCTTGAAACGTCCCTTATTGGCGTTAGTGATCGTTGCAATCATTTGTGTGCCTTTTTTGTTCGTATACGATGGGGACATATCCTATAACTCCCTGGAGGAAGCGGGCGATGACGTTCCTTCGATCATGGCTTTTAATATCATTTCCGATGAATTCGGGCCGGGACAGTCGATGCCAACACAGATCGTCATAAAAAATGACGAACGGATGGACTCGGAGGAATACGTCGCGCTCGCAGAAAAAATCGGTCAGGAAGTCGCCAAGGTCGATGAAGTCGATATAGTCCGAGCCATGACCCGCCCGGCAGGTGAGCCCATCAAGGACCTTTTTGTCTCCAATCAAGCTGAAACGCTGGAAAAAGGAATCGGGGAAGGGAATGACGGGATTAAAGAAATCAGTGACGGGTTAAAAACGGCAGGCAATGAGCTCTCCGATTCAGGACCGCGCTTGAAGCAAGCGACTGACGGGATAGGGGGACTCATTTCTGGCACGGATGAATTAAAGAGCGGTGTAGGTCAGGTAGAGAAAGCGTTAACGAGCATTGAAGCAGGTATTCGTGACGGGTCTTCCGGGACAGGTGACATCAAAGCAGGTCTGAATGAAGTGAAGGCCAATTTGGAGAAGCTGTCTGCCGGAAGCGAGAAGCTCCTGGGGGGCTATCGGCAATCAACCAATGGCCTGACGGAACTCACGAATGGTTACAAACAGATCCAAACGAATCTGACGGCTGTGTCACAAAGCCTGGCTGCTTTAAATCCTTCCTTTGAGCAAGTGGAAGGCGCCCATCCGGAATTACAGGCAGATGCATCTTATCAAAAAATCAAGCAAACCATACAAGGGGCCCAGAATGGGTTGGAGCCCATGGCAGCAGGTCTTTCCGAGCTCAATCGGAATCTTGGTGTGGTGTCGGGCGGCTTGAATACAGCAAACGAAAATATGGCAGAAATCGTAAACGGACAGAAAGCTCTAGGGAGCGGCCTGAACCGGTTGATTGCTGGTGTTGATGAGCTACAAAAAGGCCTGGGCACGATGGCCAATGGTCAAGGTGAAGTCATCAATAATCTATCACAATTCAAAGGGGGACTTACTAGCCTTAACAATGGGCAGCAAGAACTCCTGAATGGTTTTTCAAGTCTTGGAGGGCAGCTTACCGATTTGGAAGACGGTTTGAATCAAAGCGCAGATGGCCTCAATGAAGTGCATGATGGATTATCGTCTGCACAGGGGTATTTATCCGGGTTGGCAAAAACGGATAAAACGGTAACGGGCATGTACATTCCAAAAGAAGTAGTGGAAAGCAAAGAATTTGGTGAAGCATTGAACGCGTACTTATCTGAAGATGGTAAAGTGATGACAATGGATGTGGTCTTCAAGGAGAATCCATATTCCAATGAAGCAATCGAGCAAATCGACTCGATTGAGGAAACGGTAGAGCGAGTCACGAAAGGTACAAAGCTTGAAAATGCGCAGGTGGCGATAGGGGGAATCACAAGTACGCATCATGACTTGAGCGTAATGTCCGAGGCGGACTTCTCACGCACCGTCATCTTGATGCTGTCAGGCATTGCAATCATCCTCTTTTTCATGCTGCGATCACTGGTGATGCCAATTTACCTGATTGTGTCGCTCGTCTTGACATACTATACAGCGGCAGCGATAACAGAGTTGATTTTTGTTAACATTCTTGGTTATGCAGGTATCGGCTGGGCCGTTCCTTTCTTTGCCTTCGTCATCCTGATGGCCCTGGGCATTGACTATAGCATCTTCTTGATGGATCGCTTTAACGAAATGAAAGAAAAGCCGGTGAAGGAAGCGATGCTGCTGTCGATGAGAAAAATGGGAACGGTGATCATCTCAGCGGCTGTCATTCTGGGCGGGACATTTGCGGCCATGATGCCAGCAGGGGTTTTATCACTCTTGGAGATTGCCACCTTAATATTGGTTGGCCTTGGATTATATGCGTTTGTCATCTTGCCATTGTTCATACCCATAATGGTTGCAACATTTGGAAACGCGAATTGGTGGCCATTTTTGAAAGATAAGGAATAAACGTAAATTAAAGAAGGCATCCATTCGGATGTTTCAGACTGTAGACAAACTCGATGAAAATCGAGTTTGTCTATTTTTATGGCCTGTACAATTTAGACGTTGATTTCCACTCCAGGCACTCGCTTTCCGCGGGCGGTCGGGGAGCCTCCTCGGCTTTGCCTGCGGGGTCTCCCCTAGACGCGCTTTTCCCGCAGGAGTCTCGTACCTTCCGTTCCAATCAATTTTGTCTTACCTTTTAGATAGAACACTTTTGACTGGAGTCATTTTTGTTTTAAAATTGAAGTATTAAAACTTGAGGTGATGAGGATGCTTTCTAAACATGATTCTATTCAGCGAGATCAACTTGAAATGATTACTTTAGATCAACTGGTGCCACCGAACCATTTGGTTCGTAAAATGGAGGCTGCCATTGACTTCACTTTCATTTATGACTTGGTGAAAGATATGTACTCAGAGGTAGGACGCCCAAGTATTGATCCAGTTATTTTAGTTAAACTGACTTTCATTCAATATACCTTCGGTATTCGTTCCATGCGTAAAACGATTGAAGAAGTTGAAACCAATATGGCTTACCGTTGGTTCTTAGGCTATGGTTTCCATGATAAAGTACCTCATTTCTCTACGTTCGGAAAAAATTATGAGCGACGCTTTAAAGATACAGACCTGTTTGAACAGATTTTCTGTCGCATTTTAATGACAGCTGCTAATAAAAAGTTAATAAGTGTAGAACACGTTTTCGTGGATTCCACCCATGTGAAAGCCAGTGCGAATAAACGGAAATTTGAAAAGAAAATCGTTCGTAAAGAAACACGAGCGTATCAAGGACGTCTTCAAGAAGAAATCAATCAAGATCGTGAAAACCATGGAAAGAAGCCTTTTCCACCAGATAAATTTGATAAGGAAGAAACCAAAGCAATTAAAGAAAGTACTACGGATCCTGAGAGTGGCTACTATGTGAAAGATGAACGAACAAAACAGTTTGCCTATTCATTCCATGCGGCCGCAGACGGCAACGGTTTTGTATTGGGAACGATTGTAACACCTGGTAATACACATGACAGTCATATTTTGGAGCCACTTGTTGAGCAAGTGATTGAGAAAGTTGGAAAACCAGAAGCAGTTGCCGCAGATGCAGCTTATAAAACACCAGCGATTACAAGCTACCTATTTAACAAAGAAATCACACCTGCTTTACCCTATACACGTCCTCGTACAAAAGAAGGATTCTTTCGCAAACATGACTATGTTTACGATGAACACTTTGATTGTTACCTTTGCCCTTCGGGAGAAACTTTAAAGTACTCAACAACAAATAAAGAGGGCTATCGCGAGTACAAATCGCCCAAACAAATTTGTGCAACATGCTCATTTTTATCACGGTGTACGGAAAGCAAAGACCATCAAAAAGTAGTGACACGGCATATCTGGCAAGCATATGTGGAAGAAGCAGATCATCTGCGTCATCATCAAGAGGTAAAACCTATATATGCGAAACGCAAAGAAACGATTGAGCGTGTATTCGCAGATGCAAAAGAAAAGCATGGTATGCGTTGGACTACTTTAAGGGGACTTAAAAAATTGTCGATGCAGGCGATGCTTACTTTCGCTGCCATGAATGTAAAGAAGATGGCCACTTGGACATGGCAAGGTCCTAAAACGGCTTAACATAGCGGCTCGAAGAGCCCAAATCTCGTAACCTTTGGTCAAAATTTCAAAGGAATTTCAAAAGGGGTTCGGAATTTTTTAATTCCGAACCCCTTTTGTCTACAAACTGAGGCATCCATTCGGATGCCTTCAGTTTGTGTGCGCCCTGTATTTTGAAGGCAATAGTGATAACTGCATGAGCGGCCGGAAAAAGTGAGTGGATGGGCGGAAAAATTGCGACGAAGGTCGGAAAAGTTGCCTGGAAGGGCGGGAAAAGTGAGAGGAAGGTCGGGAAAATTGCGTCGAAGGCCGGAAAATCTGCATGAACGGTCGGAAAACCTGCGACGGTCGAAAAAAGTGAATGGAAGGCCGAAAAACTGCGTGAAAGGCTGAAGTTGATTCGGGTTGGCTACAGTAAAAAGGCATCCATTCGAATGCCTTCTTTAATTATGTAGTGCATTTTATAATTGGGGAATTCTTGTTTTATATTTTGCGATGAGGCGTTGATTGTGTTCGTCGGCCCCTTCGATATTGCTGCTTAGGAATACCGGGGGGGTCACTCCTGAATCAATGATCGTTTCGATGACTTGGGTGAAGATCATGTTTAGGAGGACGGCACCGGTTACGGTCGATCCGGATCCAAATGTAATATTGTTTGATTTCAGCAAAGTATCACCTTTGGAAATATGATTGTCGATGACCATATCCACGACATCATGGAGGTAAAGTTTCTCTTTATGCCGGGAAGGACAGCTGGATGCATAAGCCGGTGATGTCAAACCTATGACAAAGGCGCCTTTTTCCTTAGCGATTGCAGCGACATCAATCGGTACGGGATTGACACCAGAGGATGAGATGACGATGCAGACATCACCCGGACGGATATCTTCATCCTGCATGAATTTTTCCGATAGGTTATTTTGCCGTTCAAGTTGCGATGCTCTTGATGCGCCTTTGAAAAGCATTAAATCTTCAACGAAAATGGGGCGGATGGCTGCCAATCCGCCAGCCCTGTAGAACACCTCTTCCGTCAAAATGTGGGAGTGCCCACTTCCGAATAAATGGACGATTCCGTCAGACATGATGGATGCTGAGATCCTTTCCACTGCTTCATTCAATGATTGTTTTTCCTTTTCTACAACAGTGGAAAGTAGAGCCTGCACTTCTTTGAAATATGAGTTCATTATATGACACCCTCCATTGATCATAGTGATGAAATTGTCTCTATACGAATATCAGCCAAAACAATCGAGGTTATCTGTTGATGGTGATGGTGAACTTATACCTGTCTGCCCGATATGCTGATCTGACAAATTCAAGGGGAGTTCCATCGATTAGGTACGTATTCCTTTGAATGAATAAAATGGGCGAGTGTTTGGGAATTGCCAAATGGGCGATTTCCAAATCGGAAGCAATCGATGATTCCAACGTTTGTGTCGCATAGTCTATTTTAAGTTTAACGTAATTCTCGACATATTGGTAAAGCGAAAGGTTAATGATTTCTTCCGTTAATCCTTTAATTAAATTCGCAGACATGTATACCGTCTCGAGTGCCATTGGGACATCATCGGCCAATCGAATCCGTTTGATTTCATAAACGGGGGCATATAGGGAAATATGCAATTCATTGGCGATTTTCTTAGTAGCCGGTATGATTTCGAAGCTCAGAAGCCTGCTGCTGGGATTGAGGCCCCTGGCCTTCATATCTTCTGTAAAGCTGGTCAGACCGTTAAGCTGCTGCTCGAGCTTCTTGTCGGCGACGAAGGTTCCCCGGCCTTTTTGCCGGTATAGATATCCATCATTAACCAAGTTATTTATCGCCTGCCGCACGGTCATCCGGCTAATTTCGAATTGCTCGGCATATTCACGTTCAGACGGCAGGGCATTGTGCGCTTGGAACTCACCGTTTTCTATTTGCCTTTTTATTTGTTCTTCGATTTGAAAATAAATCGGAAGAGGTGAGTTTTTATCAATCATCGATTTTCGCTCCTTTTAGGGCATTACCACGCCGGATAACGCTTTTTGGTCTGCGATAATTGTAACATTATTATGTTTTTTAAGGATAGATGCAGGGAATTCTTCCGTAATCTCTCCATCGAAGAGCCTCTTCAAGGTTTCGGCTTTTTCTTCGCCGGAAATCAGAAGAAGGATCTCCTTGCTTTTCATGATTGTGGAAATGCCCATCGTCATTGCTTGTGTGGGAACTTCGTCAATGGAGTCGAAATAACGGGCATTCGCTTGGCGTGTTGAATCCTCAAGCGTTACTACATGGGTACCGGAATTGAAAGAAGTTCCAGGCTCATTAAAACCGATATGTCCATTTTGGCCAATTCCAAGTATTTGCAGGTCAATCCCTCCCAAGGAATCGATTCTTTCGTCATACCGTCTGCATTCTTCATCTGAATTATCCGGTGTGCCGTTTGGTACGAAGGTTTGCCCTTTATTGATATCGATATGGTTGAATAGGGAGTCATTCATATAAAAATGGTAACTGTTGGGATCGTTTGGTTTTAAGCCGATATACTCATCGAGATTAAAAGATGTTACATGTTCATAAGAAGTATGATTTTGGACATGGTCTTCGATCATGGAATCATACATTCCTTTAGGTGTACCGCCCGTTGCCAGGCCAAGGATGACTTCCGGATTTCCTTTAACCTTTCCAATAACGATTTCTGCAGCCGTCCGGCTCATTTCTGCATAGTCCTGCACTTTGATGATATTCATTTTACATTCTCCTTTTTATAAGCTAATTTACCTCTGCAAAACGTCATTTCAACGTCCAATTCTTCATTTAAGATGACAAGGTCCGCATCTTTTCCAACTTCAATGCTGCCTTTCCTATCAAAAATCCGAAGTTGCTTGGCAGGATTTTCTGCCGTCATTTTTATAATGTCAGTCATGGAACAACCGGTATATTGCAAAGTATTCTTAATCGCATCATTCATTTTCAGTATACTGCCCGCAAGTGTCCCATCTGGAAGCGTTGCTTTCGTTTCATCAACATTCACATCCTGGCCGCCCAAGTCGTAAGTGCCCTTTTCAAGCCATTTGGCACGAAGCGAGTCGGTTATCAGGATCATGCGATTGCTGGTGATTTGGTCAAAAGCCAATTTCACCATTTCCGGTCGGCAATGAATGCCGTCCGTGATAAGTTCAACGAATAACTCGTCACGAAGGTAGGCCGCGCCCAAAACGCCAGGCTCTCGGTGATGGAGGCCCCGCATCCCGTTATAAAGATGTGTCACATGTGTCGTGCCAGCTTCAATCGCTTCACTGATTTGGTCATATGTTGCATCGGAATGTCCAATGGAAGCGACGACGCCTGTTTCCTTTAGGTGTCGCGCAAGCTCCAGTCCATTTGGTTGTTCAGGTGCAAGCGTTACAAGCTTGATATGGTTATGGGCAAGCAATTGCCATCTCTTGAAGAGCGAAACATCGGGATCGACGATGAAGTCTTCAGGCTGTGCCCCTTTACGTGCTGGTGAAATGAACGGGCCTTCCAAATGAATCCCGACTATTTCAGCATGATCTTCGTTTTGTTCTTTAATATAGGTACCCGCATTAAGCAGTGCTGATTCGATGGCATCAGCAGATTGGGTCATCGTGGTTGCCAGAAAGCTGGTCGTGCCTTCTTTTGGAAGAGTCTTTGCCATCGTCGACAATGCTTCGCTAGTGGCGTCCATTGCATCGGCCTTGGCCGCGCCGTGGATATGAACATCGATGGCACCGGGGATGATCTGATACTCCGATGGAAGCGTAATTACCGTGGTATCGTCATCCTGTTTACATTGACTGGCTGGGCCCACTTCGGCAATTTTCCCGTCCACGACTTTAATGTACCCGTCCTTGTAGGTTTCCTTTTCGCTATGAACCATTAGATTATTGATAATGAATGTTTTCATACATAATCTCCTTTATGAAAGTGAAACGTAATGAATGAGTCACGAATTGAGTCTCACATATTTTGTTCTAATTTTATCGCTTTTATTAAAAGTTGTCTAGACCAGTTGCTTCGTACAAGCAACGAAAAAGAACGAATCGGGCTATTTCCGAAGAATTTCAATAAAATTGGTATAGACATCTATATATTTTTTGTGCTAGTATAAGCCAATGAAAAGTTATTAATGAAATGAAAACGCTTTTACACTTCTTGTCATTTAGCCTTATCAATAGAAGTTAGGAACAAGGGAGATGAGTTCGATGTTAAATTATTTACAAAAAATTGGTAAAGCTCTAATGTTACCGATTGCTGTCTTGCCGGCAGCGGCTATATTGCTTCGCCTGGGTCAGCCAGATTTGCTGGATATATCATTCATGGCAGCCGCGGGTAAAGCGATCTTTGATAACCTTGCCTTACTTTTCGCTTTAGGTATTGCAATCGGGTTATCTAAAGACGGAAGCGGTGCCGCGGCATTAGCTGGTCTTGTTGGTTATTTTGTATTAACCAATGGTACACAGGCCATTAATAAAGAAATCGACATGGCTGTTTTAGGCGGTATCATATCTGGTATCGTGGCAGCTTTCCTATATAACAGATACTCTGATATAAAGCTTCCTGAATGGCTTGGATTCTTTTCAGGAAAACGGTTTGTCCCGATTATCACTTCGCTTGCGATGATTGCACTGGCGGGAATATTCGGGATTGTATGGCCGCCGATTCAAGATGTCATCAATAACATTGGCGAATGGATCACAGGTGCAGGGGCTTTAGGCGCTGGTGTATTTGGCGTATTGAATCGTTTATTGCTTCCTGTAGGATTGCATCACGTTCTGAACAGCTTGGTATGGTTTGTATTTGGAGAATATAATGGAGCAACTGGAGATATTAATCGTTTCTTCGCAGGCGATCCAAGTGCTGGACCTTTCATGACCGGCTTTTTCCCAATCATGATGTTTGGTCTGCCGGCAGCGGCATTAGCCATGATTGCAGCGGCCAAGAAAGAGAAACGTAAATTAGTAACGGGAATGCTGGTCGGATTGGCTTTCACTTCCTTCTTGACCGGAATCACGGAACCAATCGAATTTCTATTTATGTTCATTGCGCCGGTGTTATATGTCATACATGCCCTTTTAACAGGGGTTTCCATGGCACTGGCTGTTATGCTGGATATCCATCACGGTTTTGGATTCTCGGCAGGGGCCATCGATTATTTGTTGAACTTTGGGATAGCTCAAAAACCATTATGGATCATACCGATCGGGTTGGTATATGGAGCCATTTATTTCGTGATTTTCTACTTTGTCATCAAGGCCATGGATTTGAAAACACCAGGACGTGAAGACGATGAGGAAGGCCCAGAAGAAGAAACGGTTGTGAAAACAGGTGATAAATATACCGATATGGGTTCTCTGTTCATTCAAGATCTTGGCGGTAAAGAAAATCTGAAATCTATAGATAATTGTACAACACGCTTACGTTTAGTAGTGGCTGATGCAGATAATGTGAATGAATCGGCTCTAAAAAGACATGGTGCACGAGGTGTGCTGAAGTTAAATAAAACAAGCGTTCAGGTCATAGTAGGAACAAACGTCGAATTTGTTGCAGATGCGATGAAACAGCTTGTTCAAAATGGAGTTAGTCCAAGCCAAGTGAAAACAGCACCAGCAGCACAAGTTGTGGATGAACGTGTAGTAGAAAACAAAGCATCAGATTTAGGCTTCGATGATTTTGTGCTTCCGATCGAAGGGACCGTTTTACCAATCGAACAAGTCCCTGATCAAGTGTTTGCGATGAAAATGATGGGGGATGGCTTCGCAATCGATCCTGTAGATGGAAAACTTGTTTCACCTATCGATGGGGAAGTGCTTAATGTATTTCCAACTAAGCACGCCCTGGGATTGAAAATGAATAATGGACTGGAAATTCTGATTCATGTAGGGTTAGATACAGTTAAATTAAATGGAGAAGGTTTCAAATCTCTTGTCCAAGAAGGCCAGAAGATTACTAAAGGTACGCCGCTTTTGGATATCGATCTTGATTTCGTAAAACGGAATGCTCCTTCTGCGATCACACCTATCATCTTCACTAATTTACCTGAAGGAACGGCAGTGAAATTGCAAAAAACGGGAACTCAGAATCAAAATACAGCAGACATCATCCGTTTGGAAAATCATTGAGTGGATGGGTGGAAAAAAAAGGCGGTCGACAATGTCGACTGCCTTTTTCATTGGTTATTTGATAAAACGGCTTCTTTAAATGTTTCTTGCTGTGATAGATTGTCATATCCGAAACAAACAGGGGCCCCATTGGCAGGATCAATCATGACCCTTGCATCAATACGAAACACTTCTTCCAGTATGGCAGGCGTAATGATCTCCGAAGGAGGCCCGATCTTAATGATTTCTCCTTCTTTCATCGTGATGATTTCATGTGAAAACCGGGACGCGTGGTTAATATCATGCAAAACCATGACAGTCGTTATTTTCTGTTCTTTATTTAGCTTTTCAACGATTTGCAAAACCTCTAATTGATGAGCCATATCAAGGTAGGTGGTTGGCTCATCCAATAATAATATATCCGTTTTCTGTGCTAAAGCCATTGCCAGCCATACCTTTTGTCTTTGACCGCCAGATAAATTGGCGATTTGCCTGTTTCGAAATGAAACGGTCTTGGTAATATCCATGGCCCATTCGATCGTTTCTTTATCTTCCTTCGTCAGCTTATTTACATTATTACGGTGTGGATACCTTCCATATGAAATAAGTTCCTCGACCTTCAATTGTGCAGGTGCGACCGGGTTTTGGGGGAGCAAACTCAGCTGCTTGGCAATCTCCTTTGTGTGGATCTTATGCAGGTCCTGCCCTTGTAAAAAAACGCTTCCGCTTTTTTGTTTTAAAATCCGGCCGATTGTCTTTAATAATGTCGATTTACCGCAGCCATTGGGTCCAATGATGGTCGTGACCAGGCCTTCTTTTATTTCCAGATTCAAGTTTTTGAATACCGTCAATTTCTCGTAATTCGTTTCTAAATTTTCCATACGGAGAATACTCACCGATCATCTCTCCTTCTATGCTTTAGCTTTAATGAGTAAATAAAGAAAATAAGGGACACCAATAATGGAGATGACAATCCCGACCGGTAATTCTGCCGGCGCAAAAACGGTTTTTGCAATGAAGTCGGATGCGATCACCAGCAGTGCGCCAATTGCCCCGGATACCGGGATGACCTGATTATGATGAATCCCTACAAGATGCTTTGCGATGTGGGGAGCCATCAAACCTACGAAACCGATATTCCCCGACACCGAAACGGAGGCGCCCACCAATCCGATGCTGCAGAGTAAAAGGATGACCGTTTCCTTTTCTACGGAAATCCCCAAACTTTTAACGCTCGATTCTTCCAACTGATACAAATCAAGTAAATAAGCCTTTTTCTTAATGATCGGGATCAGGATTAACATCCATGGTAACATGGATGCGATGTATTTCCAGTTTGCATCATATATCGTACCCGAGAGCCAAACCGTTGCCATTTCAAAATCGGTTGATTTCATTTTTAATGACAAATATAAGGAAAGGGCGCCGAATGCCGAGCCTATCGCGATTCCGGTCAGTAAAAGGCGGCCCATGTCCAGGGTCCCGTTCTTCCAAGCGAAAAGGAAAATCACCAGGGCTGCCAAAAGTCCGCCAAAAAGACCAAATAGCGGTAAACTCATGATCGAGAACCAGTCCGAGCTGCTGGTTTGACCTTGATAGAAAAACATGAAAATGACAATGGCTGTCCCGGCACCGGCATTAATGCCGAGAATGCCCGAATCGGCCAAGCCATTTTTCGTAACACCTTGAATGACAGTGCCCGCAATTCCTAAGCTCACTCCCACCAAACCGGCGATCACGATGCGGGGGAGGCGGAAATCAAAAATGACCAAATCAAAATCGGGTACCGGATTCACCCTGAATAAGGTCTGAAGGACAGCCTTGACGGTCATGTCGAATGTCCCGGAAATCAAGCTGAAATAGCTTGTAACAACAATTAAACAGGAAATGATGGTCATCGTAAGGGTGAAGCGCCACCGAGTATTCTTATCCATTTTTTTCTCCTCCTCTCGTTCTTATTAAGTACAGGAAGAAAGGAATGCCGATCAGGGAGGTCACGACTCCTATGGGGGTTTCGAATGGATAATTGACAAACCGGCTCAAGACATCACACAGAGCTAGAAAAACCGCACCAATTACCCCGGCACATGGAACGATCCACTTATAATCGATCCCGATCAAAAACCGGGTGATGTGGGGGATGATAAGGCCAACAAAGCCAATTTTCCCTACAAGCGCCACGGCAATTCCCGTTAAGCAGATCACGGAAAGGAGGGCCACGGCTTTTACTAATTTCGTGCGCTGGCCTAAATTGATGGAAATTTCTTCGCCTAAAGATAATATCGTAACGGATTTTGAGATGGAAAGGGCGAGGATGATTCCCACCATTCCACACGGTATCGCTAATTTGAGTACATTGGGATCAATCTGGTGCAACCTGGAGTTGTACCAAAAACTTACATTTTGGGAAATTTGGAAATAGGATGCTATGGCAGCAGAAATACTGCTTAAAAATGTCCCGATCACAGTCCCGATTATGGCTAGCCGAACAGGCGACAGTCCATTTGGAAGCAGCGAACCAAAACCAAAGACAATTCCGGCACCCATTGCAGAACCTAACATGGAAAAGAGGATCATTTGGAATGAAGACATACCTGGAGCAAATACCATACATAGTGTAATCACGAACGCAGAGCCATCCGTCACTCCCATGATTGAAGGGGATGCAAGATAATTTCTTGTCATCCCCTGCATGAGTGCTCCTGATATGGCTAAAAATGCCCCGACGATAAGGGCACCCAAAACTCTGGGCAAACGGGAAGTCATGATGATCGTGTGATCAACGTTACCAGAGTCATAGTGGAAAATGGCATTCCATACCGTCATGGAATCTATATTTTTGGCACCATATAAAATCGATAAAACGATGGAAAAGCAAATCAATAGAGGTGCCATACAAAGGATTATTATTGGTAATGAATTTGTTTTGGCCATATCAATCAACGCACCTTACTGCTTATTTAGCTAATTTTTCCGTTGCAGCTTTCAAGAAAGCAGTCTTGCTCCAAGCCGTTCCACCTTGAGCAAGAGGATCAACCGAGTTGACGAACACTTTGTTTTCTTTCACTGCCGTGATGCTCTTCCAAATGGAGTTGTTTTCCAAATCTTTTAATGCTTCCGGTTTTTGTGCATTTTCACTTTCAGAGAACTGCAAGAAAACATAATCTGGATCAAGTTCTGCAAATTTTTCCAATGAAATCATTTCTTGTGCTTTAATAGGTTTAATTTCTTCAGGAACAGTCAAGCCTAGGTCTTTATAAACGACTGGGTTGAAATAAACATCCTGAGGATATAGGAAGAGGCTTCCATTCCGGATTCTCACCACTAATACCTTTTTGTCCTTCAATTTTTCACCGATTTCCACTTTTGCTTTCGCAGCGTCATCATTATAAGTCGTGATGATTTTTTCAGCTTCGTCTTTTTTACCTGTTAGGCTGGCCATCAACCGCAAGTTCGCTTCCCAATTTGTCGAGATATGTGAATAGGGGAATGTTGGCGCCACTTTGTCTAATTGCTCCGTTACGTTCGCTGGTGATTTAGAAGACCACATGATCACATCAGGTTTCAATCCAAGAAGAGTTTCATAGTTTGGCTGCATTTTTTCCCCGATTGATTTTGCACCGGCAAGGTCCTTCGCCAAATATTCCGGAATTTCTCCGCCTACAGTAACGACACCTGTTGGCTTAACCCCCAATATGGCAGCATCCTCCATGGATTCCAAACTAGCAGTCGCGATACTGGTAACTTTGGCTGGAATTGTATACTCCTTGTCCAAATATGTAACGGTTTGGGTCTTCGCTTCTTTTTTTGCAGTGGTTTCAGTCGCGTTGTTTTTCTGTGAAGCATCCTCGGAAGACTTTTCGGCATTACCGCAAGCTCCAAGTCCTAAACTGAATACTGTTGCCATTCCAAGTACGAATAATTGCTTTTTCATAAGTTGATTCCCCTTTTTTAATATATTAAAAATCATTTATCGCTGCTTCAAAGGACCAAAAAAATCAATCCTAATCGGTTGAAAATGTATTTTCACTTCCTTTGCCCAAATTAATATTAGCTTAACATAATAATGTGTGGTAGTGATAACGATTATCATTATCATCACCACACGATATTAAATATATAATTAAACTTCCAATAATTCAAGAATAATTTTCCAAACAATATATTTCGTTTGGAATTTCCCCCAAAAAACACTGTGAAGAATAACGCGGAGAGTGAGGATATAGCGGTTTTTTTGTAAGAGATTGTAAAAAGGTAGAGATACACTGTTGATATATTCATTGAGAAGGATTATCATTATCGAAGTCATGGTAATCTTTCTCAATTTGATTCTACCAAACTATGGTTTGGCAGATATCATTCCGAAAAGTGGTGAATTAGATTACTAGTAATAATGGGTGGGGGAATTCGATAGGATGATACATAAAAAAATCGATACAAATGCAACGGATATAACGGCTGGCAGCGGAGAGGTCACGATTAAAGGCACCGAACGGAGCATCATGCATTCAAGCAATGGGAATCGTGAGTTTCAAATCTTTGTATCGCGGCCGCAGGAAGAGCCGCCTCCGTCAGGATATCCGGTCATTTATTTACTCGATGCCAACTCGGTGTTTGGAACAATGGTTGAGGCGGTGAGGTTGCAATCGCGCCGGCCGGAGAAGTCGGGTGTAGTTCCGGCCATCATCGTGGGCATTGGTTATCACACGAATGGACCATTTTCTTCTGAACGGTATTATGATTTTACATTACCGGTTGCAGCTGCCGAGCTACCTGAAAGACCGGATGGAAGTCCATGGCCTGCACATGGGGGTGCGGAGAACTTCCTGAAATTCATTGAAGAGGATTTAAAACCGGAAATCGGTAACAGATTCAAGATCGACCATAATAGCCAGACCCTCTTCGGGCATTCCCTTGGCGGCCTTTTCGCTTTATATGTTCTTTATACAAATCCATATGCATTCCAAAATTACATAGCTGGAAGTCCATCACTTCATTGGAACAAAAATTGGTTCCACGAGGAAGAGGGGAGGTTCCTTTCCCGGTTGAAACAAGGAAACGGGGATATCTCCTTAATGCTGGGAGTAGGGGAGCAGGAAGGCACGCATAAAAGCGGCATGAATGAAAATGCACGGAAGTTATCAACACGTTTATCGATGATCGATAGCGGAATAAATGTTCAATTCAAGGAGTTCGAAGAGGAAGGTCACTTATCCGTTTTGCCGCCTTTGATTAACAGGGGCCTGCGTTTTGCATTGAAGCGAAATATTCCTGATGAGGAATAGGACTATCTGAGTAAATCGCCAAATGGTACTTGACCACCAAGTTTTTAATATATATCATTACCTGTAGATTCCAGTTGATAATGATTATCATTATTAGTTGGAATCTTGCGTTTTGCAGCGTAATGGGTTAAGCCGTGAGTACCTCCCCATATTCGAGGGAGATGGTATTCGGGCTACTATATATTGAGATCTTGGAGTAAGAAAGGGAGTGTCATGGTGGACTTTTTGGAATGCAGTGGGAAGGTTGCACTTGTAACGGGAGGTGCCCAAGGAATCGGGGCCGCAGTCGTCCAGGCTTTGGCAAAGCTGGGTATGGTCGTTGCGGCAATTGATTATAATGCCGAAAAACTTAATGGCCAAGTAAGTGAATGGAAGTCTCAAGGTTTGGATGTACATGCCTTTGCGGCTGATGTAAGTGAGGGTCGTGCAATCGTTGGCATAGTCGATGAAATCGAACGTGATATCGGTCCCATAGAGACACTGGTCAATGTTGCAGGGGTGCTTCGCACAGGGTTGATCGAATCATTCAGTGATCAGGATTGGGAAAAGATCTTTGCCGTCAATACCACTGGTGTTTTTAATGTCTCACGTTCAGTGAGCACATACATGATGACGAGAAAAAGAGGTTCGATCGTCACGGTGGGATCCAATGCAGCAAGCGTCCCAAGAATTTCACTGGGTGCATATGCAGCATCAAAGGCAGCTGCCGTCATGTTCACTAAATGTTTAGGGCTGGAATTGGCCCAATATAATATTCGCTGTAACATCGTCTCGCCCGGATCAACGGATACGGAGATGCAGTGGTCGATGTGGAATGACGAAAATGGTGCACAAGCGGTTATAAATGGGATGCCTGAGACATTCAAAGTGGGAATACCACTGAACAAAATAGCTGCTCCTTCCGATATAGTCGACGCCATTCTGTTTTTCATATCCAATCAATCAAATCATATTACGATGAGTAATTTATGTGTGGATGGCGGGGCCACTTTAGGGGCTTGATGCAGCACATTCATTTCCGGTCTGAATATTACGTGAATTTGGAGGTTTTATATATATGATCAAGAGCAAAGAGAATTCAACCGTATTGGAAAAACAGCTGTTGGACGATTATGAGGTCGGGGACTTTTTTCTGGCATCGCCTTCTCAAACAATACTGGGAAAAGGTTCCTTTCTGACAGTTCCAAATGATAGGGAAAACCGTGATCAAATGACAAGCCTTGCAGCACGAGTGGCGGCTGCATTAAAAACTGCAAAAGAGCAAGGTCACCCCAATCCAATGGTAACGGGAGCCGTACCATTCGATTATGAAAAGGATGCCCAGCTCATCGTACCAGGAATGATATGGACATCAGTACCTTTGCAAGACTTAGGCACAAGTCAGCAAGCTGGAACTTCGAAGCCGGACTATGAAATCGAATCCGTACCGGAACCTTCTCGGTATATGGATGGTGTGGAACAAGGTCTCACTCATATTAAAAGCGGCCATCTTGACAAGATCGTCCTATCAAGATCGTTGCATCTCACTTCATCGGAGCAGGTGAATATCAATCGGTTGCTTCAAAATTTGGCGCGGCACAATAAGAACGGGTATACCTTTGCCGTGGATTTACCGCAGCCGGAAACGGAAAACGCGGATCCCGATAACCTGAAAACACTAATCGGGGCTAGTCCTGAATTGCTTGTTTCAAGAACGGGATTACAAGTGGTGGCCAATCCTTTGGCAGGGTCGAGGCCTAGGAGTGACGATCCAATCGAGGATAAGCGACGGGCGGAAGAGTTACTCTCCTCCGCTAAGGATTTACATGAACATGCTGTTGTCGTCCAAGCTGTGGCAGAGGCCCTGCGCCCATTTTTCAAAAAGATGGACGTGCCGGAAAAACCATCAGTGATACATACAGAAACCATGTGGCACCTATCTACGGAAGTAAGAGGAGAGCTTCAAGATCCTGAAACTTCCTCGTTGGAGCTGGCGATTGCGCTTCATCCGACTCCGGCCGTTTGCGGCTCTCCGTCCGAATTGGCCCGGGAGGCCATTCAGGAAATCGAACCGTTTGATCGTGGCTTCTTTACGGGCATGGTCGGCTGGTGCAATGCAGAAGGAGACGGCGAATGGATCGTTACCATTCGGTGTGCGGAGGTAGAAAAACAGGTTCTTCGCTTATTTGCTGGGGCAGGAGTCGTTGCGGAATCCAAGCCAGAAGAGGAATTGGCGGAAACATCGGCTAAATTCCAAACGATGCTGCGTGCAATGGGAATAGATGCAAAGTCATTAAACTAAAGAGTGTGGGGGGATAAAGAATGTTAACAGGGTGTTCTTCATGGCCTGCGGATTATGCGGATTTATATAAACGGGAGGGGTGTTGGAAAGGGAAAACCTTCGGGGAAATGTTGCGTGATCGTGCCGAAAAACAAGCTGACAAGATCGCCATTACCAGCGGGGACAGAAACATGAGCTATGCGGAATTGGATGATCGCGCCGACCGGTTGGCTGCTGGTTTCCAGGAACTAGGAATCAAGCAAATGGACAGGGTAGTCGTCCAGCTCCCCAACGTAATCGAGTTTTTTGAAGTTTGTTTTGCATTATTCAGATTAGGCGCATTGCCAGTGTTTGCCCTTCCATCACACCGAAGCAGTGAAATTAACTATTTTTGCGAATTCGCTGAGGCGGTTGCCTACATCATCCCTGATAAGCACGCTGGTTTCGACCACCGTACGCTGGCAAGAGGTGCAAAACGTAAGAATGAAAAATTAAACGTCATTGTCACGGGGGATGCCGCGGAATTTGTGAATTTGGCTGATTTATATATCGATCCCAAAAAAACCGGAGCAAAAGTGGCTTCAAGTGACATTGCCTTTCTTCAATTATCCGGAGGAAGTACGGGGCTCTCCAAACTGATTCCAAGAACACATGATGATTATATGTACAGCTTGGAGGTTAGCGCCGAAGTTTGCGGGTTGGACAAGGATAGTGTTTACCTCGCTGTGCTGCCGATCGCCCATAACTTTCCAATGAGCTCGCCTGGGACCCTCGGAACCCTTTATGCAGGCGGCAGAGTGGTTCTTTCACCAGGCCCTAGTCCTGACGAAGCCTTTCCGCTAATTGAAAAACAAGGCGTGACGATTACGGCACTTGTACCGCCCCTTGCTTTGAGATGGCTTGATGCGATATCCACCCGCGACCATGATTTATCCAGTCTCCAGGTGCTGCAGGTGGGGGGAGCGAAGTTCAGTGCGGAAGCTGCCCGTCGGGTATCTCCAGCTTTTGGGTGTAAATTGCAACAAGTATTCGGCATGGCCGAAGGACTGGTTAACTATACAAGATTGGACGATCCGGAAGAAATCATCGTCAATACTCAAGGCAGGCCAATGTCAAAATATGATGAAGTGCGCATTGTCGATGAGGAAGACAGAGATGTTGAGCAGGGTGAGGTGGGGCATTTGTTAACGCGGGGGCCTTACACCATCCGTGGCTATTACAAAGCGGAAGAGCATAATGCGAAGGCGTTCACGATAGATGGATTTTACCGAACGGGTGACCTGGTAAGTATGACCGAGACGGGCTATATCGTCGTTGAAGGGCGGGATAAGGATCAAATCAACCGCGGCGGTGAAAAGATCGCCGCCGAGGAAGTGGAAAACCATCTCCTGGCACATGAGTCTGTACATGATGTCGCCATCGTTTCCATGTCCGATGATTATTTAGGCGAAAGATCCTGCGCCTTCGTGATACCGCGCGAGAAGGCTCCGACGGCAAAGGAACTTAAACTATTCCTGAAGGGGCGGGGACTTGCCGCTTTTAAAATTCCTGATCGGATTGAGTTCACCGCGTCCTTTCCAAAAACGCCGTTAGGTAAGGTGAGTAAAAAAGCCTTGCGGCAAATCATATCAGATAAACTGAACAATCAACTTACACTGAAGTGACTAAATAACCTATATAGAAGGAGTGATTATGATGGCTATTCCTGCTATCACACCATACGCAATGCCTGTAGAATCCGAGTTACCAAAGAATAAAGTTTCGTGGAAAGTCGATCCATCGCGTGCGGTGCTTCTCGTTCATGACATGCAACAATATTTCCTCGATTACTATACAGTAACCGAATCACCGATAACGGAACTGATTTCGCATATACAGGCAATAAAAAGCCGTTGCGTGGACCTGGGAATCCCTGTTGTCTATACAGCTCAGCCTGGCAATCAGAACCCTGACGATCGTGCACTGCTTACCGATTTCTGGGGCCCGGGACTTGATGACGATATCAATCAAACTAAAGTCGTTGACGAGGTTGCTCCAAGCGAGGATGACATTGTCCTTACTAAATGGCGCTACAGTGCATTCAAACGGACGAATCTCCTTGAAATGATGAGGGAGCAGGGACGTGATCAACTTATCATCTGCGGGGTCTATGCACATATCGGCTGTCTTCTGACGGCAAGCGAGGCCTTCATGCAGGATATCGAGCCATTCCTGATAACCGATGCAGTAGCGGACTTTTCGTTGGATGAACATAAAATGGCGATCAAATACGCAGCTGAACGCTGTGCCGTCACAACATCGACAGCACGATTGCTCGAACAATTGAATAACGGCAGAGAGCAAGAAAAAGAAGATCAAGGTTTGACGTTGGATGGCCTGAGGATTACCATCGCTGACCTTCTGGGCGAATCGCCATCGGATATAGGTGACCATGAAGATCTAGTGGATATAGGAATGGATTCGATTAGAATGATGAGCCTTGTTGAAATCCTAAGAGGAAAAGGGGCGGAAATCAATTTCATGCAGATGGCTGAAAAACCGACACTCGCCGCGTGGTGGGAACTATTATCGTCACAAAAGGTGTTAGCTTGAATTAGAAACAGGAAGGAGGTAATTCGGAGTGCTTAATATTCAGGATCAAGATGTGCGCTGGAATTTGACCGGCGCACAATCCGGTATCTGGTTCGCTCAGCAGCTGGAGCCGGATAACCCGATATATAACACAGGGGAATACATAGAAATAGCCGGACAAATTGATATCGTGCATTTTGAACAGGCACTGACGCAGGCGGTCAAGGAGGCGGAGTTTTTACATGTCCGCTTTGGCGAAGATCATGAAGGTCCGTTTCAAATGAGTGGGGAATCGCTTGATTTTCCTTTTACATTCATGGACTTAAGCGAAGAGGAAAACTCCCGGCACAAGGCCATCCAATGGATGAAGGAAGATTTGGCTCATCCAATAGACTTGAAACATGACCCGCTCTTCAATCAAGTTTTATTCAAGGTGGAATCGGACCGCTTTTTCTGGTATCAACGCATTCACCATATTGTCATGGATGCATTTGGGTTTTCCCTTATCTCACAACGTGTAGCCAAATTATATACGGCACTTCAAAAAGGGGGAAATGTGAACGAAGCTGCCTTTTCCCCCCTACGTACACTGCTTGAGGAAGAGAAGGCATATAGGAATTCCGAAAAGTTCGAAAGTGATCGCCAGTTTTGGCTAGAACGTTTTGCCGATCAGCCGGAGGTCATGAGCCTAGCGGATCGTGCACCCAGGACCTCTAAAGGCTTTCTTAGCCAAACGGGTTATTTATCACCTTCCGCTACACAAGCTTTAAAAGCGAACGCCCATACATATTCGGGAAGCTGGCATGAAGTGGTGATTGCGGTGACGGCCGCTTATGTGAACCGTTTGACAGGATCGGAAGACGTCATCCTCAGTTTACCGATGATGGGACGGTTGGGGTCTTCCTCATTGAACATCCCGAGCATGGTCATGAATCTGTTGCCGCTGCGTTTGTCTGTAAAGCCTGAGATGAGCTTCAAAGAATTGGTGCAGCAAGTGTCCAAGGAGGTCCGCAATATCCGCCGCCATCAAAACTACCGTCATGAGGAATTGCGCCGAGATCTTAAATTGCTGGGTGATAACCAGCGATTATTCGGACCGCAAATCAATGTCATGCCGTTTGACTATGGCCTCGATTTTTCAGGAATCAAGGCGATCACACATAAGCTTGCCACCGGTCCTGTCGATGATTTGTCGATTAACATCTATGACAAGTCTGATGGAAAAGGGCTGAGGATCGATATTGATGCGAACCCGGAAGTATATGGCCTCGAAGATTTAGGTACCCATCATGCACGGTTTTTGAGCTTTCTTGAAAAGGTTGCGATTGCAGAGGAAGATCGTTCGATCGGTGAAGTTGAACTTCTATTGCCCGAGGAACACCAGCAGGTCCTGCTTGAATGGAATTGTACGGCAACAGAGCTCCCAACTGGACCTTTACCCCGATTGTTCGAGTACCAGGTGCGAAAAACCCCTGATTGGACGGCCGTAATCGATGATAACGAAGTTCTTACATATAAAGATTTAAACAGGCGGGTCAATCAACTGTCACACCTCCTTTTGCAGAAGAGGCTGGGACCTGAGAAATTCGTGGCGATCGCTTTGACGCGTTCGGTGGATATGGTCATTTCCATGTTAGCGGTTTTAAAGACGGGAGCGGCATATTTGCCTATCGACCCGGATTATCCATCAGATCGAATCGAATTCATGCTGGAAGATGCCAGGCCAGCAGCCATCATAACCAGTAAAGGGATTGCCTCGAAACTAACGGATGCCAAAGGAGCGGAGCGCATCTTATTGGACGAGCAAGAGACCGCTCTAGCGCTAGCGCAACAGCCGGATGCAAATGTGGAGGATGGAAACAGGAAGGGAACGATGTCCCCGCTTAACCCGGCTTATATGATTTACACTTCGGGTTCTACCGGGAAGCCAAAAGGTGTCGTGATTCAATCGCAAAGCCTTATCAATTTCCTATCTTCAATGCAAAACGAATTTTCCTTGGATCATCGCGACCGTCTCCTGGCTGTTACAACCATTGCCTTTGATATATCCGGTTTGGAAATCTTCCTGCCGCTTTTGAATGGGGCAAGCTGTGTCATTGCCGCTAAGGAAACGATTCAAGATCCGAAGACCTTGTCCGAGATGATCGTTCAGCATGAGATAAGCATCATGCAGGCCACACCAACGCTTTGGCATTCACTTGTAGCGAATTATCCTGATGTGATAAAGAATTTCCGGGTGTTAGTTGGCGGAGAGGCCCTTTCGATCAGCCTGACAAACGCTTTACATGAATTAGGATGTGAAGTGACGAACCTGTACGGACCGACGGAAACAACGATATGGTCTTCAGCCCTTACCCTTGATCCGGAACAGAGCGGTATGCCATCGATCGGCAAGCCACTTTGGAATACACAGGTATATGTGCTTGATGCAGCCTTGAAGCCCGTTCCTAAAGGGACTGTAGGGGAATTATATATCGCGGGTACAGGGCTTGCGCGTGGATATTTAGGACGCCCGGATTTAACTGCTGAGCGGTTTGTCGCTAATCCGTATGGTCCAAAGGGCAGCCGCATGTATCGCACCGGTGATCTTGTTCGTTGGCGTAGTGATGGCACACTGGATTATATCAGCCGTGCCGATCATCAAATCAAAATAAGAGGGTTCCGCATTGAATTAGGGGAAATCGAAGCAAGGCTTACCCGGCATCCTGACATCGAGCAGGCGGCAGTCATCGTACGCGAAGATCAGCCGGGCGAGAAACGGATCGTTGCCTATATCGTTCCTTCTTTGGGAGTGACGGTCGATGTTGTGGAAATACGGGAATTTGTAGGTAGTGTTTTGCCGGAATACATGGTCCCATCCGCTATCGTTGAGCTTGAGGAGTTGCCATTGACTCCAAATGGAAAGCTCAACAGGAAGGAATTGCCCGCGCCTGATCTTTCTGGCCTTGTTTCCGAACGTGCTCCCAGAACACCGCAGGAGGAAATCGTCAGCGATCTTTTCGCCGAGGTCCTAGGCCTTTCAAGGGTGGGTATCGATGATAGCTTCTTTAATTTAGGCGGTCACTCTCTGCTTGCCTCGACTTTGATGGTTCGAATAAGAGAAACATTCGGAGTTGAAATAGGCATTGGTAAATTGTTCGAGACACCGACCGTTTCCGGTCTTGTCAAACAGCTTTCCAACGGGAGAAGTGCAAGGTTGCCTGTTAAAAAGGCAAAAAGGCCAAAACAGGTGCCTCTTTCCTTTGCCCAGCGGCGATTATGGTTCCTTCATAGCCTGGAAGGTCCGAGCCCGACGTATAACATTCCGCTCGTGGTTGAAATGTCCGGCGAACTCGATACCGGGGCACTCGAAGCGGCGCTCAATGATGTAGTCGAGCGCCATGAAGCTTTGCGTACACTCTTTCCCGTTACATTGGGTACAGCTCATCAATATGTGCTCGATCCTTCCGAGGCGCAAGTGGAATTATTGGTATCGCATATAAAAGAGGCCGAGCTTGAAGCGGAAATCGCGACGGCTACGAGATATAGTTTCAATCTTGCGAAAGAACCGGCCATTTGTGCCCAGCTTTTCACAATGGCCCCTGACAAGCATGTATTGGTTTTATTATTACATCATATTGCAGGAGATGGATGGTCGTTAACACCGCTTACTCGCGATCTGACCGCAGCTTATGCTTCGCGAATTAAAGGTGACGAACCGAACCTTCCGCCGTTGCCTGTACAGTATGCCGATTATGCAATCTGGCAGGATGATCTTTTAGGAAGCGAACGTGATGAAGCCAGTTTAGCCAATGAACAAATCGATTATTGGAAAGAGATATTAGCAAACCTGCCAGACCAATTGGAATTGTCAACCGATTTTCCGCGGCCACTCGAATCCAGCTATCGCGGCGATACGATCGATTTTTCGATAAATCCCGACATGCATCGGCGTTTATTGGATTTGGCTCGTGAAAATGGCGTCAGCTTATTCATGGTATTGCAATCCGGCCTGACTGCACTTCTCACTCGCCTTGGCGCCGGTAACGATATTCCGATCGGAAGTCCGATAGCGGGTCGCAGTGATGATGCTTTAAGCGACCTGGTAGGGATGTTCATCAACACCTTGGTATTAAGGACGGATACATCAGGTGATCCTACTTTCCGGGAGCTTCTTGACAGGGTGCGGAGGGTCAATTTACAAGCTTATGAGCACCAGGACCTGCCGTTTGAGCGACTGGTGGAGGTGCTGAATCCAGTCCGGTCACGCTCTAGGCATCCGTTATTCCAGATCATGCTTGCGCTGCAGAATACACCAGATCCTAAATTGGAGCTTCCAGGGGTGCAATCCAACCTGAAGCTATACAGCGTAGGTGCTTCGAAGTTCGATTTGACCATGGAATTCCGAGAAGTGCACGCTGAAAATGGCAGGCCGGATGGAATCAGCGGGTTCCTTGAATATAGTACAGATCTCTTTAAACGGGAAACTGCCGAAATGCTAATCTATCGTTTATTAAGACTATTGGACGGCGCCCTTTCGGAACCCGATCAGCATATAGGGCTTTTGGATATACTGGCACCTGAAGAGCGTCAAAAAATCCTAGTGGACTGGAATGGAAGTTCCGATGAAATAGAGCATGCGAGCATACCTTCACTGCTTGAAGAACAGGTGAAAAAGTATCCTCAACATATTGCCTTGGTATTTGGTGAAACTTCATTGACATATGAAGAGGTGAACAAAAAGGCGAACCAGCTTGCCCGCCTACTCATTGCGAAAGGGATAGGACCGGAGCAATTTGTCGCATTGGCCTTGCCTAGATCATTGGAAATGGTTATCGGCCTGCTGGCTGTACTCAAGGCAGGAGCCGCATACCTGCCGCTGGATCCAGAGTATCCGGCGGACCGGTTATCGTTCATGCTCTCTGATGCCCAGCCTGCATGTGTTCTGACCGATTCGAGTGTAGCATCGAAGCTGCCTGATATGAAAGATATCAGCCAAATCATCCTGGATGAAGCGAGTACCATTGAAGAATTAGAGCATCATTCGCCGATCAATCCAACGGATGTTGACCGCATCCGCCCGTTATCACCCCTGAATTCGGCGTATATCATCTATACTTCCGGTTCGACCGGTGTACCAAAAGGGGTTGTCGTTCCGCACCAGAATGTAATCAGACTATTTGGGTCGACGCAGTATTGGTACGGTTTCGATTCCAATGATGTGTGGACGATGTTCCACTCCTATGCTTTTGACTTTTCGGTGTGGGAAATTTGGGGAGCATTACTCCACGGAGGCAAGCTTGTTGTCGTGCCGCACTCGATCAGCCGATCACCTATGGAATTTTTAGGGCTATTGGTTAAAGAAGGAGTAACGGTCCTGAATCAGACCCCATCGGCATTTTATCAATTGATGCAGGCCGATCGGGAAATGCCGGAAATTGGGCAGCAACTTGCTTTGCGCTATGTGATTTATGGCGGGGAGGCACTAGAACTAAGCCGTTTGGAGGATTGGTATGGCCGTCATCCGGAAAATGCACCATATCTCATCAACATGTATGGAATTACGGAAACGACCGTTCATGTCAGCTATCTAGAGCTTAATCGTGATATTACATCCATAAAAGCCAATAGCCTCATTGGGTGCGCGATACCCGATCTTGGGGTGTATGTGTTGGATGCCGTCTTACAGCCTGTTCCGCCAGGGGTAGTGGGGGAACTCTATGTTTCCGGGCCAGGCCTTGCCCGTGGGTATTTGGGACGCCCTGGCTTGACGGCGGACCGTTTTGTCGCCAACCCATTCAGTTCATCAGGTGAGAGGATGTACCGTACCGGGGATTTGGCTCGCTGGCGCGAGGATGGATCATTGGATTATATGGGGCGTGCCGATCATCAAATCAAAATCCGCGGATTCCGTATTGAATTGGGTGAAATAGAGGCAACGGTCGCCCAACACTCCGATATTGAACAAGTTGCGGTAGTGGTTCGTGAAGATAACCCCGGTGATAAGCGACTGGTCGCATATGTCGTACCTGGATCAAATGTGACCTTCGATGCTGCACATGTACGTCGTTCAGTAGCTGAAGGCCTTCCGGATTATATGGTTCCTTCCGCTTTCGTTGAAATGGAAGAACTGCCTTTGACACCGAATGGCAAGTTGGACCGTAAAGCATTGCCGGCGCCGGAATTCGGTGCCGTACAATCGGGACGCGGGCCGAGAACGCCGCAGGAGGAGATTCTTTGCGATCTGTTTATGGAGGTTCTAGATTTACCTCATGTCGGAATAGATGATGGATTCTTCGATCTAGGCGGTCACTCGCTGCTAGCTGTCCATTTGATGAGCAAAATCCGTGAAGCACTTGGGGTCGAGCTTAGTATTGGTAACCTATTCGAAGCTCCGACTGTTGCGGGGCTGGCAGAACGCTTGGAAATGGGCACGAGCCAAAGTGCATTGGACGTCCTGCTGCCACTTAGGAAAAATGGGAGGGAACTTCCGTTGTTTTGCGTACATCCGGCGGGCGGACTTAGCTGGTGCTACGCTGGATTGATGACTGCGCTTGGACCTGACTATCCAATCTACGGGTTACAAGCACGAGGCATAGCTCAGAAAGAGGCATTCCCGAAAACGCTGATTGAAATGGCGGCCGACTATATTGAACAGTTGCGGACGATCCAGCCAAAAGGCCCTTACCATCTATTGGGTTGGTCTCTCGGAGGCAATGTCGTTCATGCAATGGCAACCCAACTGCAAAATGAGGGAGAGGACGTACGCCTTGTTGCAATCCTAGATGCATATCCAAGTCATTTCCTGCCTATAAATGAGGCGCCGGATGATGAGGAAGCTTTAATCGCGCTGCTTGCATTGGGTGGATACGATCCTGATACATTAGGAGACCAGCCGTTGGATAATGCTAGTGCCATAGAAATCCTGCGTCGTGACGGAAGTGCATTGGCCAGTTTAGAAGAGGAAACGATCCTGAACCTGAAAGAGACATATGTGAATTCAGTCCGGATCATGAGTGAGTATAAACCAAAGACCTTTAAAGGGGATGTGCTCTTCTTTAGGTCGACGATCATCCCGGATTGGTTCGATCCGATTCACCCAGAGACTTGGAAGCCATTCATTCACGGTGAAATAGAACAGCATAATATCCATTGCCGCCATAAGGATATGTGTCAGCCAGGACCGCTTGCTGAAATTGGCCAAGTAATTGCTGAAAAACTCATCAATCTGCAGAAGTCAGCAAAGATTTATGAAGGAGGAGATAACTGATGACCAACCCTTTCGAGAATGAAAACGGCATCTACAATGTGTTAATAAATGAAGAAGGTCAGCATTCCCTTTGGCCCGCTTTTCTTGTTATTCCATCCGGCTGGTCCGTCATATACCGGGAGGAAAGCCGGCAGGATTGCTTGAAGTACATCAACACGAACTGGACGGACTTGCAGCCAAAAAGCTTGAAGCTAGTTGCCAGCAGTGACGGAACAAAGTGAAGGCAAGGATGCAGCTTGATCCTAAAGCAGTAGTGAGCATCGTTTATGTCATAGCGATGTTCATGGTTTCGATGGACGGGACGATCGTCAATGTGATCCTGCCAACGATCAGCAAGGAATTTAACATCGAGCCTTCGTCGACGAGTGGAATCAACACCGGGTATTTAGTAAGTCTGGCCGTATTCCTCCCGGTAGCTGGTTGGCTTGGTGATCGCTTTGGCACCAAGAAAATCTTCTTGATGGCCTTGGGTGTCTTCACGGCCGCCTCCCTTTTATGCGGATTCGCGAATGATCTCCAAACCTTGAACTTGTTCCGGGTTATGCAGGGGGCAGGGGGCGGTGTCCTGACACCGGTTGGAATGGCGCTTTTATTTAGGACATTCTCTCCTGAAGAACGGCCGAAGGTATCCCGGTCGCTTGTGCTGCCGATTGCCTTCGCGCCAGCCATTGGTCCTATAGTTGGCGGATTCTTTGCCGAACAGCTGTCATGGCGCTGGGCGTTTTATATAAATGTCCCTTTCGGCATTCTCGTTATATTATTCGGCTTACTTTTTTTAAAAGAACACAAGGAACCAACCGCAGGCAGGCTGGACCTCCCGGGATTCTTGCTTTCGGCATCTGGATTCTCCATGCTGATGTATGCACTGAACGCAGGGCCGGCTAAAGGGTGGGATTCCCCCGTGGTCCTGTATACAGGAATGGCTGGAGCGATTCTTGTTTGCACATTCATTGTAGTGGAGTTAAAAGTGGACAAACCGATGCTTGATTTGCGTTTATTATCCGACCGATTATTTCGGACGTTGGGCATCATTTCTTTATTTTCAATGGCAGGGTTATTGGGGATGCTCTTTGTATTCCCGTTAATGTATCAAAGTTCGCTTCAGGCTTCAGCTTTAGAAAGCGGCCTGACAACTTTTCCGGAAGCGCTGGGTTTAATGGTGGCGTCGCGGCTGATGCCTTGGACCACTAAAAAATGGGGAATCCATCAGGTGATCCGGATAGGCCTGCTTGGCACGATCATCATATTCACAGTGATAAGCCTGGTTGGGCCGACAGCCAACCCATGGGTCCTGCGTGCTTTATTATTCAGCGTCGGGATATGCTTGGGACACACGGTCGTTGCGGTACAATTCTCTACTTTCACAAATATCGACTCGGCTTCCATGGGAAGGGCAACGACATTGTTCAATGTGCAAAACCGAATGGGTTCCGCCGTTGGTGTAGCCATCCTGGCGAGCATTCTCGGGGCAGCCGGTACGAGCATGACGGGAGCGAATGGGGATATGGTGGTTCATTTAGCCTCTTATCAATTCGCCCTCCTCGGCTCAGCCTTGTTCCTCGTCGCTGCATTATTGTGGGCCCTGCGTTTGAGGAAGGATGATTTCAAAGCCATCATGCCAGCAAAGGATACTGCCAAGCCCCATGATGTAAAACAGGTCAGAAGCGTCAGTGAGTGACTCATCCAGTTAGCCTGGAGATTTCATTAAAGGGAAGGTCGCTGTGATTATACAGTGACCTCCTATTCATTTTGCCAGAAGAGAGAAAGGAGGAAGAAGAATGGTAGAGGTGTATATATGTACTTTGCCTGCCAAGAGAAGTGAGGGAGACTTGGACGAACTGTTTGCCCATGTTTCAACAAAAAGGCAGGTTCGTCTGAAAAGATACCATAAGGTGGATGATGCATACCGGTCCCTTATAGGGGACTTGCTGCTGAGATTCATTCTTGAAAAACGGCATGGATCGGTTAGGGGAAATTTGGAAGTGGAGACTAATGCATATGGAAAGCCTTTTTTACCCAAGCATCCATCCATCCATTATAATATTTCCCATTCCGGAGAGTATGTGGTTTGTGCCTTCCATGATGCTGAGGTTGGAGTGGACATCGAGAAAAACGGTCCGTTCGATTTGGAGCTGGCAAAAGGTTTCTTTACAGAAGAAGAATATGCCGAGGTCTGGGAAGCGGGAGATAGACTTTCAGCCTTTTATGATATGTGGACCCTGAAGGAAAGCTATATCAAGGCAGTCGGTAAAGGTTTATCCATGCCTTTACGCGCTTTTAATGTGAGCAGGAATGGCATGGATGACATTCAACTGACAGATGTACATAGCAATAAACCAATAGCTGATTATACCTGTAAACAATATAGGGTAGACAGCGAATATAGTCTTGCCGTTTGTGCACATCAAGGAAGTGCCGCAGGATTCATCGATCAGCCCCTATTTGTCACCATCGAAGGGATATGCGAGGGTCTTAAAATAACCCCCAAGACATAAGGAGCAAGATTCCATATCGGTGATACCACTAGCTGGCCTTAGGAAGTGGATACCAAACATATACGGGGGAATAAACTTGCAGAATATTCATATTGCACACGTCATCGAAAATAGTAAATTTAATTCTTTTCACCTTTCCGTTTTATTATGGTGCATTTTTCTCATTCTTTTTGATGGGTTTGATTTAGTCGTTTATGGAGCCGTCATCCCGAGTGTAGGTGAAGCTTGGGGCACAGCGCCAAGCGTTTTGGGCATGATTGGAAGTTTGACTTTGGTAGGCGGTCTTATCGGTTCTCTTTTCTGTGGGATATTGGCGGATAAAGTGGGGAGAAAGGCAGTCATCATTACTTGTGTGGCCCTTTTTGGCACATTCACATTATTGACAGGTTTTGCACAGGGACCGGTTGATTTTGCTGTATACCGGTTTATTGCCGGGATGGGACTGGGCGGAATTCCTCCATTGTTAGTCGTCCTGACGTCCGAGTATTCGCCAAAATCAATAAAAAATATCATGGTGGCCGTCATGTTTAGCGGTTATTCGATAGGCGGCATTTTGGTGTCGCTATTAGGAATGAATGTGATTCCGGCTTTAGGTTGGCGATGGATGTTCTTCATCGGGGCGATTCCGCTGTTATCGATCCCTTTTTTAATTAAATTTTTACCGGAGTCCCTCTATTATTATGTTGAAAAAGGGGATTATCAAAAAGCCAGTGCGATAGTGAAGCGTTTGAACCCTTCCTACGTCCCGCAAAAAAACGATAGATTCATAAACGAATTATCGACGACAGGCGTTTCGGTCGCCAAGCTCTTTGAAAATCGGAGAGGAAGAACCACCATCATGTTCTGGATTGCCTGTTTTATGGGGTTATTAATGGTTTACGGATTGGGGACTTGGTTACCTCAATTGATGATGGAAGCAGGTTATCCATTAAGGTCCAGCTTGCTGTTCCTTTTCAGTTTGAATATCGGGGCGATAATCGGGTCGATTTGCGGTGGCTGGCTGGCTGATAGGATTGGATCGAAAAAGGTGCTCATTAGTTTATTTACCTTTGGCGCCATTTGTTTGACCTTACTCGGCTTTAAACCAGGTACGATCATTTTATATGGATTGGTTGCCGTTGCCGGAGCAGCCTCGATCGGGTCCCAAAATTTGAACAATGCATTTATATCGATCTTTTATCCTACCGATATCAAATCAACAGCTTTAGGATGGGCCCTCGGAATAGGGAGGTTCGGTGCCATTCTCGGACCTGCGATGGGTGGTATGTTAATCGAGCTAAAGCTACCCATTTATATGAATTTCATTAGCTTCGCGATTCCAGCCGTGATTGCGGCAGTGGCGATAAGTTTAATTCAGGACAAGTATAAAAGCTCCGGGAGTGCAAAGGAAGACGTTTTTAATGGTGAACGTCTGCAGCGACACGAAAAAGTGGATTGATCGATGGTTCCCTGCTATTAGACTAATAATATGGAGGAAAGATAATGGCACAATTCGATTGCATGGTGTGTGGTCGTGAATTTAAAAGTTACAATCAAAATGCTAAATACTGTTCCCAAACATGCAAAGGGACAGCCTATATAAAATATCAATGGAAGAAATGTGAACATTGCGGGAAAGAGTTTAAACCAAGAAAGGCAAGCAGTAAATATTGTTCATTGGAATGCAGTAATATCGGCAGGAAAAATAAAGCTGCCAATAAACAAGCGGATTGCATAGGCGTTCCGTTTGAATGAATGCCCCCTTATATGGAACACATAAGGGGAAACGAAAAAAAGGGGCCTGTCCAGGCCCCTAGTCATGCAAAGTATAATATTAAGCGTTGGAGCATGCCTTGGTGAATTCGGAAGCATCAACGATTCGCTGTACAACCGATCCCTCGAGTGTCTCTTTTTTCAATAGCTCCTCAACCAGAACTTCATATTGTGGGCGATTCGCGTCAATCAACATTTCCGTTTCCGAAATCGCCCTGGTGAATAATTCCTGCATCTTGTGTTCCTTATCGCTTTTATTGAAAGTAAGGGTAAATCCGTCTTGAAGCATTCCCGTATCGACCATCTGCTCAAGAAGCTGTTTCGCCTGTTGGACATCACCGCCGACACCAATGCTGTGCTCCCCTAAATACATCCTTTCGGCTACACCACCGGCCAGTATCATTTTGACTTGATCAAGCAATTCACTTGCCGTTGCCAAATGGAGCTCTTTTGGTATAGGTGCGACATATCCAAGGGCCTCGCCCCGGGGAATGATGGTCGCTTTTCGAACAGAGCCGGGCTTTGTCAAAGCGGCGATCAAGGCATGTCCGCTTTCATGGATCGCCACTCGCCGTTTTGTATCGACATCGTTCAATGTCCGTGATGTGGCACCTAGAATCGTGCAGTCAATTGCATAATCCAGATCTTGTTTACGGATCATATCCTGTTCATTCCTAAGGGCGTGGCGTGATGCCGTATCGAACAGGGAGGATAAGTCCGCGCCGGAGAAACCGGATGTACTTTCAGCCAATTCATCAAGGGATGCAAGGACGTCAGTTGCCAGTCGTTTTCCCTTCGTATGGATATCGATGATTTCCTTCCGTCCTTGAGTATCAGGAAGTGGAACCTGGAAGGAGAAATCAATCCTGCCCGGCCGTAGAAAAGCTTCATCAAGCATATCTTTGCGGTTTGTCGCGGCAATGAATAGAATGCCTTCATTAGGATGACCTCCATCCAATTGGACAAGCAGTTCCGTTAACGTTTTCTCGGCTTCCTCCCCGCCATGGGGTTTCCTTTTGCCAGCCAGTGCGTCCACCTCATCAATGAAAATGACGGCCGGCGATTGCTTGCGTGCGTTTTGAAAAAGGCTGCGGACCCGTGCTGCACCGACTCCGACAAACATTTCGTTGAAGGCAGAGCCGCTCGTTGAGAAGAAATTGGCACCCAGTTCTTTGGCAATTGCCTGTGCAAGCAGCGTTTTCCCGGTTCCGGGAGGTCCGTATAATAAAATGCCTTGAGGCGGCTTGATTCCAATCTTTTCCGAACGCTCAGGTTCCTTCAATGTAGTGAGGGTCTGGAGGATTTCTTGCTTGATCTCGTTCTGCAAGCCGCCTACATCAGCCAAGGTTATCTCTGGTAAAGGCCTGGGGGCGGAAAGGCTTTGTTTCTTACTGCCGATGCGCAGTCCGCCTTTGGTTCTTTTTTTGATGATCACCGCGGTTGCGGCGAGAGCTGCCATCAATGCGCCTAGAATCCATATTGCCGACTTATTGGTTGATGAAAAAGAATATTGAACATTATAAGTTTCGACTAGTTTGTTAATCATTTGACTATTGGGAGGGATGTTAGAAACATATTCTCCATCAGGTGTCGTGATGTGGAGAGTCCCGTTTCTTTTTTCTTCTATGGAGACCAGGGCCCCATCTTGGGCTTTGATCGTCTTTTCAACCGAAGAAAAGGGAATGACCTTATCCTTTGACTGAGTTACAACATACCAACTGATACCACCGATTATCACAATGAAAGCCGTCAGGAACGGCAGCAACTTCGAAACTAATTTAGAGTTCGAATTCAATTTTTCATCTCCTTTAAGAATATAACTTCAGTATAAAATTTTTAAACCTGTAATCTATGGGTCTTTATGCCCTAAATTAAAGGTAAATAATGTTAAAGTCAAGAAAAAGTATTTATTATTGAAGAGATAAGCGTGAAGTCATGCGTTAGGGACATCCAACCTGCACATTAGACTTTTTAAATCTGAAATGCTAAAGTGTAATGGTCTAAGTGATGAAAAAATAAAATGGTAGAAGAGTGTGAATTTCTATGAGTAAATTTATAAAAGACTATATGATCACGATGAAGGATATCGTTAGGGAAGGTGATCCCATTCTGCGGCAAGTAACGGAGGAAGTCAGCCTGCCGATTTCAGATGAAGATCGTGAAACATTGGAATGTATGATGCAATATTTGAAAAATAGCCAGGATCCAAAACTGCAAAAGAAGTATAACCTGCGTGAAGGAGTAGGATTGTCTGCCAATCAGATAGGTTTGAACAAGCGCATGTTCGTCATGTATTTTCCAGATGAAAAAGGGAAGCAGTATGAATACGCCCTTGTGAATCCTAAGATCATCAGCCATTCGGCCACAATGATCTATTTACCCCAAAGTGAAGGCTGCCTTTCTGTAGACCGTGACATCAAAGGCTATGTACCCCGATATGAACGCGTGAAAATTAAAGCGGTGGATGGTAATGGTAAGGAAATAGAGTTGCGGCTGAAGGGCTTTGCCGCCATCGTGTTTCAACATGAGTTAGATCATTTGAACGGGATGATGTTTTATGACCGGATCAATGCCGACAACCCTTTCAAGCTTCCGGAAAACGTGGAAGTGAAAAGTCTGTAAAGTAAAAAAAGGCAAAGCGCCATGCTTTGCCTCAGACTGTAGACAAACTCGATGAAAATCGAGTTTGTCTATTTTTATGGCCTGTACAATTTAGACGTTGATTTCCACTCCAGGCACTCGCTTTCCGCGGGCGGTCGGGGAGCCTCCTCGGCTTTGCCTGCGGGGTCTCCCCTAGACGCGCTTTTCCCGCAGGAGTCTCGAACACCCGCTCCAATCAACTTTGTCTTACCTTTTAGATAGAACACTTTTGACTGGAGTCATTTTTGTTTTAAAATTGAAGGATTAAAACTTGAGGTGATGAGGATGCTTTCTAAACATGATTCTATTCAGCGAGATCAACTTGAAATGATTACTTTAGATCAACTGGTGCCACCGAACCATTTGGTTCGTAAAATGGAGGCTGCCATTGACTTCACTTTCATTTATGACTTGGTGAAAGATATGTACTCAGAGGTAGGACGCCCAAGTATTGATCCAGTTATTTTAGTTAAACTGACTTTCATTCAATATACCTTCGGTATTCGTTCCATGCGTAAAACGATTGAAGAAGTTGAAACCAATATGGCTTACCGTTGGTTCTTAGGCTATGGTTTCCATGATAAAGTACCTCATTTCTCTACGTTCGGAAAAAATTATGAGCGACGCTTTAAAGATACAGACCTGTTTGAACAGATTTTCTGTCGCATTTTAATGACAGCTGCTAATAAAAAGGTAATAAGTGTAGAACACGTTTTCGTGGATTCCACACATGTGAAAGCCAGTGCGAATAAACGGAAATTTGAAAAGAAAATCGTTCGTAAAGAAACACGAGCGTATCAAGGACGTCTTCAAGAAGAAATCAATCAAGATCGTGAAAACCACGGAAAGAAGCCTTTTCCACCAGATAAATTTGATAAGGAAGAAACCAAAGCAATTAAAGAAAGTACTACGGATCCTGAGAGTGGCTACTATGTGAAAGATGAACGAACAAAACAGTTTGCCTATTCATTCCATGCGGCCGCAGACGGCAACGGTTTTGTATTGGGAACGATTGTAACACCTGGTAATACACATGACAGTCATATTTTGGAGCCACTTGTTGAGCAAGTGATTGAGAAAGTTGGAAAACCAGAAGCAGTTGCCGCAGATGCAGCTTATAAAACACCAGCGATTACAAGCTACCTATTTAACAAAGAAATCACACCTGCTTTACCCTATACACGTCCTCGTACAAAAGAAGGATTCTTTCGCAAACATGACTATGTTTACGATGAACACTTTGATTGTTACCTTTGCCCTTCGGGAGAAACTTTAAAGTACTCAACAACAAATAAAGAGGGCTATCGCGAGTACAAATCGCCCAAACAAATTTGTGCAACATGCTCATTTTTATCACGGTGTACGGAAAGCAAAGACCATCAAAAAGTAGTGACACGGCATATCTGGCAAGCATATGTGGAAGAAGCAGATCATCTGCGTCATCATCAAGAGGTAAAACCTATATATGCGAAACGCAAAGAAACGATTGAGCGTGTATTCGCAGATGCAAAAGAAAAGCATGGTATGCGTTGGACTACTTTAAGGGGACTTAAAAAATTGTCGATGCAGGCGATGCTTACTTTCGCTGCCATGAATGTAAAGAAGATGGCCACTTGGACATGGCAAGGTCCTAAAACGGCTTAACATAGTGGCTCGAAGAGCCCAAATCTCGTAACCTTTGGTCAAAATTTCAAAGGAATTTCAAAAGGGGTTCGGAATTTTTTAATTCCGAACCCCTTTTGTCTACAAACTGAGGCAAAGCGCCATGCTTTGCCTTTTTTTGTTCATTTATACAACAATAGATTTGAATAAAGGGTTTGCAAGGACAATTCGACCTGCATAGTCTATACTCTCTTTCAGTTCTCTTATTTCCCATATCAATATCGGACAACTTTAAACAGTAATTTTTTAAGATACACATCGAAGTATACCAATACATGAATTTCCATTCGGCAAGGTTAGTTTGGAAAAAGACTTTTTAATCATGATGCAGCGTTATCGCAAAATAATAAAATCTTGCTGAATCTACAGCCAGATTTTATAGAGAAAGGATTTTAGGACGGCTTATCCCTAATGCTTGCAAGAAACCGAAAGAACAACGGCAGTAATGCAGCAGTAACAAAAAAACTAACTAAAACAAAATTTTCAATTCAAAAATCATTCGAACAAATCAGTTCAACTATGCACATCATCGCTGACCAAATAAAAAAAATGCTAAATTAAGGAACATCTTGTTGATATAGAGAATAGATAGCACAAACAGCAAGAATACATCAATACCAAATTGGAAAGAGCATCAATCAAAGAGGAAAACAAAAAAAGTGGTGGAAGTTTTTAAGTTTCACCATTTTTTTTATTGTAAAGAACTTTTCTCATATAGGCACAAAAGAGGAATTAATTAGATAATAATTAATAAAATAAATTAAAAAGAGGAATTTGAACCATTTTATAGAATTAATCTAATAAAAAAGGACAGCTGAAAATTGTCTACTATAAAGATAAGAACCATAAGGGGTCAAGTAAAACTAGCTATCGAGATTTTTAAGATTAAATAGAGGTGATCATAATGAATAAATATTGGGCGTATAAAATAATCTTAACAAGTGTGTTTATTATTGCTACGATTATCTTTTATAGCTTTGGATTTACTAGTAGTGGTTTAATTTATTTTGTTAGCGTTGCAGTTTTATTAAGTGTTTTGAGTATTTTTAATCGTAAAATCAATTATAAAAAAAACATGATACTTTTATTGATTAGCAAGGCCGAGAAGAAGTTAGTTGTAGAATGATTTCCCGGCAATCTTCACCTTTAATATAAAAGGAAGCTGAAGGGCTTTGCCGCCATCGTGTTTCAACATGAGTTAGATCATTTGAACGGGATGATGTTTTATGACCGGATCAATGCCGACAACCCTTTCAAGCTTCCGGAAAACGTGGAAGTGAAAAGCCTGTAAAGTAAAAAAGGCAAAGCGCCATGCTTTGCCCCGGACCGTAGGCAATCTCGATAATAATGAGATTGACTGCGGTTTTTTATTTTTTAAATATATCGACCGTACAATAGAATGAAGGTAGAACTCCAATGGTCGCTAATTTCTGGTTTTGGAAATCCCTGCTGCCACTCTCTATTGCAACTGCGGTTCTTATTGGAAGTCGTCCTTTACCACGATGAATGTTTACAATCAAATGAAGATTGTGAAGGCATTTTTCCTGTCATATGTTTCTTTAAGTCACTGAATATGGCCAAGCTCATTTGCTGATATCCTTCCGAGGTGAGGTGGATGCCGTCATCACTGATCAGGTGTTCCAGATCTCCGGAGGTTTTGATGTAGGAACGCACATCTATCAAAGGCACCTTCAATTCTTCCGCAAGTTTTTTCAATTGTCGGTTATACATGCCGTGCCAGTGCTCGATACCTCCGACATGGGAAACGAAATGCCCGATTGAATGCCCGAACTTATCAGCCAGGGATCTGTAATACCTAGCAGGATCCAATGGCGGGAGTGTTAAAAGGAAGGGTGTGACATGCTTGTCCTGAACCTGTTTGACAAGCTGGGTGATATTGTCGAGGTAGCGTTCGATTGGAACGATCGGCTCGTGATGACCTTCCGGATCTTTTGCTACTTCAGCCCAATGGAAGTTACAGTCATTTCCACCGACCTCTATTAAAACGATATCGGGATTTTCCGACATGACATCTTTCTCGAACCGGCTCACCAATAGGTCGGAGTTGTCATTGAAAACCCCTTTATTCAAAACCTCGACGAAGGGCAATGATTCTGTCAGCTTAGCTAAAGAGTTCGGGTAATTTTCTTTAATGATCCGTAGCCTGCCTTTGACATAAGAAATGCCTCTGGTTAAACTGTCTCCAAAACAGACGATCTTCAAACTTCTCACCTCGGTTTGTGAATGTGTTACTTATATTTTAGTTGTAGATTGATTGTCAGGCAATCTTTACCCCCAATTTCTTAATGGAAGGGCAACAAAAAAGCACTGGAAATCCAGTGCTTATCCGTTATTTATTGTCATGATTCCTCTTTTGCATGTGTTTCCACTCTCGTTTTCCCCATAAAGAACACGGTGATGGCTGCAAGCCCGATCGGGATGAGCGCCAAGGTGAATATCAATGAAATGGAATCGGACATGGCATGAACGATTTTATCCAGGATAAAGTCCGGGATCTCGGCCCGTGCATCGGATTGGAAGAGCTGGCGCGGATCCTTCAGCAATCCTGGATCTGGGCCGCCTTGCATTCCTTTGAATGCGTCCTCCATCTTACTTGTAAATACATTATTTTGGATCGCTCCATAAATCGTGACACCAAGCGTCATACCAAATGAACGAAGGAATGAGTTTGTAGAGTTGGCCGATCCACGGAATCTCGGTTCCAGATTGTGAATGGAAGCAATGGGTAATAGGGAAAAGGAGAAGCCCATGCCAAATCCAGTCAGAATCATGAATAACGTCAATGAAGTCCTGCTCGTTTCAGGGGTGATCGTCCCTAAGAGCAGCATTCCAACAAAATAGCAGATGACGGAAATCGTCATTAGGTTGCGAAAGCTTGTTTTTGTATTGAATATCCCGCCTATTGCACTGCCGACTACCGAGCCGAGCATCATCGGTGTGAGGATCAATCCGGCGTTCGTGGCCGAGCCACCGTAAACGGCCTGGACGAAAATCGGGATATAGACCGTTAAAATGATGAATGTCCCGCCATAAAGGATCGCTAAAATTTGGGAAGTGGCAAACAGTCGTCTTTTAAACAGCCACAATGAAATGATCGGATCTTTTGCTCTTCTTTCGAAAAAGAAAAAGGAAACGAAGAACACGGCGAAGCTAGCAAACAGAGCGATGATCGGAGAAGAAGACCAACCATACTCCCCGCCCAATTCGAGCGCAAACATTAAGCTGACAACGGCAATGACGAGCGTAGCCGCGCCGCCCCAATCGATTTTTTGCTCCTGGGTGTTTGCCGACTCCTTGTAATATCTCGAGATGAAGAATAGCGATATGATCCCAATCGGGACGTTGACGTAAAATATCCATTTCCAGCTGGAATATTCAGTGATATAAGCACCTAAAAGCGGGCCCAATACACTGGAGGCTCCGAATACTGCACCAAAAAGTCCTGTTAACTTCCCGCGCTTCTCAGGCGGGAATATATCGAAGATGATGGTAAAGGCAATGGGCATCAGGGCGCCCCCGCCTATTCCCTGGATCGCACGGAAGATGCTTAATTGCACGATGCTTTGGGCCATACCGCATAAAGCCGATCCGATTAAAAAGACGATCAGTCCAAAAATGAAAAATCTTTTTCTTCCATACATATCGGAAAGCTTACCGAAAATCGGCATGCTTGCCATCGTCGCAACCATATAGGCAGATGTCACCCAGACAAACTTATCGAACCCGCCTAAATCAGAAACGATCGTTCCCATGGCAGTCGCAACGATCGTATTATCCATCGCTGACATCAAGATGCCCAATAAAAGTCCGGCAACAATGAATTTCTGGTTTTTTTGATTGTTCATTTATTATCCTCCTTCGTTTCAACCAGCTCTGAATTTGCTTTACATGGTTGAAAGGTAAACGTTAAGATTAAACCAAACATTTATCTTGAAAATCAAGATAAATTTAAGTTTAAAAGGGGTGGCATTTTATGTCAAGCGGTAAAGAGGTAAATGTAGCTCTATTGGAGAGTTTGACTCATGGCTTGCAGCGGTTCGGCATGAGATCCGTTTTATTTCAACAAAACATGGCCCAAAAGATAGGGGTGACCCATACCGACTTGAAGACTGCCGAAATATTGAAAGAAACAGGCGCGATAACTGCAGGTGAGTTAGCAAAGATTACAGGATTGAGCACAGGTTCGGTTACGGCGCTGATCAATCGTCTTGAAAAATCGGGTTATGTAAAAAGAGAACGGGATCACCAGGATGGAAGGCGAGTCATGATTGCACCGATACCAGGTAGGCAGGAACAAATCAAATCGCATTATCGATCACTGTCGGTGTCCACACAGGCTTTATGCTCCGCTTATAACGAGCAAGAGCTGACATTTGCCATCCAATTCATTGAGGATATCACAAATATCATGGATAAAGAAATCGACACATTAATGAAAGAGCGTGAAGGATAGCTAACTGAAAATATACACCTTCCAATAAAATATATATTGATAATGATTTTCATTATCTGCTAATATGAATCTACAAATCATATTAAAGGGAGAATACATTATGAAGAAAGCAAAGGCGTCATTAGCAGTCCTGCTATCTACCAGTCTATTATTCGGGTGTGCGCAGGAAAACGAAGGGACTAAGCCGGCAGATGACAAAGCCAAAGAAAAAAGTGAGAGTAAGCTGGATGATGTCTCGGGTGAGTACCGCGAATATGCGATCAATGAAATAGAAGAGTTTGTAAAAGCTACGGAAGAATTTACGGCGGCGGTATCAGCCGGTGATCTTGAAAAGGCTAAGGAAGTGTACGCACCAGCCCGTATGCATTATGAGAGAGCCGAACCAATTGCTGAAGTATTCGGTGACCTGGATCCGAAAATCGATGCACGTAAAGGTGATGTCAAGGATGAAGAATGGGGTGGATACCACCGCATTGAAATGGGACTATGGGAAGAAAACACGACAAAAGGATATGAAAAGTATGCAAAGCAGTTGATGAGCGATGTCAATTTGCTTCGTGCCAAAGTTGAAACGGTCGAGGTCACGCCGGATTTATTGATCACGGGTGCAGTCGATCTATTGAATGAGGTTTCAACAAGTAAAGTTACAGGCGAAGAGGACCGGTATTCCCATACGGATTTATATGATTTCGTGGCCAATGTGGAAGGGGCAGAAAAGATTTTTGAACTGCTTACTCCAGCGTTAAAAGAAAAGGATGCAAAGCTTGCCGTGGAAATCCAACAGCGTTTTGACGAAGTATACGCCCTGCTTGAAAAGCACAAAGAAGGCGATGGATACATCTCCTATACGGATTTAAAGGAATCCGAAGTTAAAGAGCTTAGTCAAGCGATTGATGCCTTGGCTGAACCACTTTCGCAAATAGGGATTGTAACGGAGGAATCGTAATTGAAGGAAAATACGCCGAATGATAAAACCGGGCTTTTCACAAAAAAAGTGAGTCGCCGCAATATGTTGAAAACGGCAGGGGTCGGCGGAATCGGAGTCGTGATAGGAGCATCTGGAATTGGCGGGCTGCTGACGCTCTCCGATTCAAGGGCGAAGGGACAAACGAAGGATATTGTCCCTTTTTATGGAGCGCATCAAGCAGGAATCACGACCGAAACGCAGGATAACCTGTATTTCGCTTCATTGGAGGTCACTACGGATAAAAGATCCGACTTAATTCAGTTATTTAAGGATTGGACGGAGGCCGCGGCCCAGATGACAGCGGGAAACTTGGTGGGGGAAGCATCCCTAAATGCGAATATGCCTCCAAAGGACACAGGGGAAGCGAAGGAATTATCACCATCCAATTTAACGATTACGTTCGGCGTCGGTCCGACCTTGTTTTCAAAGGATGGAAAAGACCGGTTTGGCTTGAACTCGAAAAAACCTGCTGAATTGAAGGATCTGCCGAAGTTCCCTTTGGATGCGTTGGAGGATTCATGGAGCGGTGGGGACATTTGCATTCAAGCGTGTGCCGATGATTTGCAAGTCGCTTTTCATGCCGTGCGGAACTTGGTAAGGATAGGAAGAGGGAAGACGATCATTCATTGGGCGCAGACGGGTTTTCAACGGACTAAGCAAGCCGATTCGAAAAAGACGACACCGCGTAATTTATTCGGTTTTAAGGATGGTACGGTCAATCCGGATACGGATGATGCCAGTGAAATGAATGAGCATGTTTGGGTAAAGGCCGGGGACGGACCCGACTGGCTTGTTGGCGGCAGTTATATGGTTGTGCGCCGAATCCAGATGTATATCGAGGTTTGGGACCGTACGATATTGAAAGAACAAGAAAACACGTTTGGGCGTCACCGGGACAGCGGAGCTCCACTAGGGATGAAGAATGAGTTTGATCGCGTTGATTTAGAAGCGAAAGATTCAAATGGAAACCTGACCATTCCGGAAAATTCCCATATGAGCCTAGCCAGGGGAGACGGCAAAGCAAAAATCCTGAGGCGTCCTTATTCATATGCGGATGGCATGGATCCCAAAACAGGCAGCTTCAATGCTGGTCTGCTATTCATTTGCTTTCAGCGAAGCCCGAGTAAACAATTCATCCCTATACAAGAGCGACTAGCAAAAAAAGACAAGCTCAATGAATATATCGTTCACAGGGGAAGTGCGATGTTTGCGTGTTTACCAGGTGTGAAAAAGGGTGGATATATAGGAGATTCCCTGTTTGGATAAATTGAATTTCAGATTTAGGACATAAAATCGCCAGCGTGGATTTAATCCGGGTTGGCGATTTTAGTTCATGAATGAGGAGTGGCGAATATGAACGTTTTTAAATGGAAAAGTGGGATATTGGTTTTGATCGTCGGCCTTTTATTGATTTTACCTGGTATCAGGATGGCCTCGGCTGGTGAAAATCACGATCAGCTTTTTGTCTATATTGGCGATAGTTTAATGAAGGTGAAATCCGGCGAAGTTAAGCAGGTATCGAAAAACATCGATTCATTCGAGAAAGATTGGGAAACGATTAAAACGGACAGCGAAGGCGCGAAGAAAGTGAGCAAAGAGCTGCAATCCGTAAAAAGTGCCTTGAAAGACGAAGCTTCAACGGCTGACATCAAAAAGCGGCTATCGTCATTATCGAGTGCGCTGATCGTCTATGACACGAACGAAAACCCCGTTGACAAGACAGACTATAAAGAACGGCTGCAATCCCTTCTGCCTTTAATCGATGAATTGGACGCTTCGATCACGGCAAAGGACTTTGATCAAGCTAACGTTCAATATGCCAACCTGCTGAATCGGTGGACAGACGCGGAGGTTGTGGTCAGGGAAAAAAGCGTGGCTACATATGGTGAGATCGAAACAAAAATGGCGTTTGTGCGAATTGCGATTACACAAGATCCTCCTGATCGGGAAAAAGGCAAAAAGAGTTTAGCTGAATTAAGAGGGCTAATGGAGGATTTCCTCGCTGGCAAAGTTGAAAAAGGAAGCAAGAAGACAACCTATTCCCTTGCGGATGTAACACAGCTGTTACAAGGGAGTGTAAAAAATATTGAAAAAGAGGACATGAATTCGGCCGTTGACCGTTTAAATGAAATTTTAAGGATTTGGCCCAATGTCGAAGGGGAAGTCTCTACAAGGGATAGTAAGCTGTACAGTGATATGGAAACGAAAGTCCCCACTGCCATCAGCCTCTTGCAATCGAAGAATATAAAGGCGGAGGAAGCAAAGGCGATCGTAGCCGATTTAAACACAAGATTACTTCCTTTGATTGATGATACAAGCTATACAACATGGGATGCCGCCCTGATTCTGTTGCGGGAAGGCTTGGAGGCGCTCTTGATTGTCGCTACGTTATTATCTTTCCTGAACAAAATCGGGCAAGCGGACAAACAGAAATGGATTTGGGCAGGTGTTGGTGCGGGCTTGGTTGCCAGTTCCGCATTGGCTGTCATCATCAACATCGTTTTCTCTCAGATCACGGCTGCGTCAAGCCGGGAATATATCGAGGGAATTACTGGAATAATAGCAGTATCGATGATGCTGACGATTGGCATTTGGCTTCATAGTAAATCGAATGTCCATGCATGGAACCGATATATCAGCAAGCAAATGAATCAGGCCATTGCCACGGGAAGCATCCTCTCTTTCGCGTTGATAAGTTTTTTATCCATTTTCCGTGAGGGTGCGGAGACCATTATCTTTTATGCAGGAATGGCCCCTTATATGGAGGTAAAGCAGCTGCTAAGCGGGATTTTGCTAGCCTTCCTCATCTTAATGGTCATTGGTTTCATTATGCTGCGCTACAGTGTGAAATTACCGATGTCGGTATTCTTTAAAGTGGCAACGATACTGATATATGCTCTAGCTTTCAAGATACTTGGAGTCTCTATCCATTCGCTTCAGGTTTCGCAGGTGATACCGACAAATACGATCAGCTCATTCCCGTTCATTGAAGCGATTGGCCTTTACCCAACAATCGAAACGCTTGTACCGCAAGCTGTACTGCTTCTATTGATCCTGCTTGCTGCTTATTGGGTTAAAAAGAGCAATTCCAAGCGTACTTCAGAATGATTTATAGGTATATCGCTTCCATTGATAAAGGATAAAGCAGCCGGTGCAAAAACCGAGAATGGCGATGAGGGAAGCTATCCCGACGATCAAGGTGAACAAATAACCGATAACGGTCCATCCAAGCAGGAAAGATATCAAGCCGGCCAGCGATCAGCTGATTGAATTGCTGCTGCGAATGTTCTTCAGGAATGTATTCGGAGGGCTTTTTACTCAAGCGGCATGATAAGCCAGCAACTGAACAATGAGATTATTTATAATTATTTTAATTTAGTATTGATTATAATAACGGAAGTGTTATAATGAATGGGACATCTAGTTTGAATGAGGAGGGGACGGTATAAATGGTAGCTAAAGTTTGTGAAACTTGCGGTACACCCATCAAAAAGCTAAAGCATTCCACCCTATGCCAATGCGGTCCTAAAATATTGAGCACTCAATTTCCTGTGAAAACAAAAAAATAAATAACATAGATATAGTTGAAAACCGATTATCAAATAATCGGTTTCAGTTTGTAGACAAAAGGGGTTCGGAATTAAAAAATTCCGAACCCCTTTTGAAATTCCTTTGAAATTTTGACCAAAGGTTACGAGATTTGGGCTCTTCGAGCCACTATGTTAAGCCGTTTTAGGACCTTGCCATGTCCAAGTGGCCATCTTCTTTAAATTCATGGCAGCGAAAGTAAGCATCGCCTGCATCGACAATTTTTTAAGTCCCCTTAAAGTAGTCCAACGCATACCATGCTTTTCTTTTGCATCTGCGAATACACGCTCAATCGTTTTACGCATGGAACGAATACCGAAGGTATATTGAATGAAAGTCAGTTTAACTAAAATAACTGGATCAATACTTGGGCGTCCTACCTCTGAGTACATATCTTTCACCAAGTCATAAATGAAAGTGAAGTCAATGGCAGCCTCCATTTTACGAACCAAATGGTTCGGTGGCACCAGTTGATCTAAAGTAATCATTTCAAGTTGATCTCGCTGAATAGAATCATGTTTAGAAAGCATCCTCATCACCTCAAGTTTTAATCCTTCAATTTTAAAACAAAAATGACTCCAGTCAAAAGTGTTCTATCTAAAAGGTAAGACAAAGTTGATTGGAGCGGGTGTTCGAGACTCCTGCGGGAAAAGCGCGTCTAGGGGAGACCCCGCAGGCAAAGCCGAGGAGGCTCCCCGACCGCCCGCGGAAAGCGAGTGCCTGGAGTGGAAATCAACGTCTAAATTGTACAGGCCATAAAAATAGACAAACTCGATTTTCATCGAGTTTGTCTACAGTCTGAACCGATTATCAAATAATCGGTTTTTTTATTTTCCATGAGGGGTAAGGATAAATAGAATGAAATATATACCCCTTCAACCAATAATATTATTTTTCATTTCAGTTAAAATATTGTACGATTAGATAATAGAATAAAACGTCAAGGTGTTAGGGCATGAATCTTCGAGGATGCCCAAACCATCACGCGACGGTTTGGAGGGGTTATGTTGGGAACGAGACATTAAAAATTGGCGAGTTGGCGGAAATGGCGAATGTTACGAAACGAACCGTTGATTATTATACAAACTTAGGTTTGCTTAAAGCAGAACGTTCCGCCTCCAATTACCGTTATTATTCACTCGGTGAACTGGAAAGGCTTCGCCTGATCGAGCGATATAAACGAAAAAACCTATCATTGGAAGATATAAAAGAATTACTTAAACAAGATTTGGAAACCGCATCAGCGATTGAAGAAACAGGACTTAAACTGAAAAGCAAATTGGATGGCTTGAACGAGGAACTTCAAGAAGTCATCACCTTGATCAAGCAGGACGAAAAAAATGAACTTCTTTTAAAAAAACAGATTTCCCATGAAAGCATGGCCTTAATCCAATCATTGTTAGTTTTGCTGGTATGATTGAAATTTATCCCCTATAGTTTAGTGTGCAAAGGTGCATGATAACGATATAGGCTAAATGGTTTTGGTGCATGCAGGAATGAAACTAACCATTTATACAGGAGGTGCTTGGGATTATACCGTGCATGTCCATTCCCTTGTTTAAAGGATGGTCACCATGCCTGGTCTACCCGCACATATTGGAGATTTTTATAAAATTATTAGCAGTAGCCGTATTAATAGCATTGACCGCTTTTTTCGTTGCTTCGGAATTTGCCATCGTCAAAGTCAGAAGTTCCCGCATCAACCAACTGATTGAAGAGGGGCATAGAAGTGCTTTGGCAGCAAAAAAAGTAACAACCCATATTGATGAATATTTATCAGCGTGCCAATTGGGGATTACCGTAACGGCTCTAGGGTTAGGGGTGTTGGGAGAACCGACCGTCGAGGCGATCTTAAAACCAATATTTACAAAATGGGGACTGGAGGCATCCGTAAGTCACATCATTTCTTTCGTAATCGCTTTTGGTTCAGTGACTTTCCTTCACGTTGTCGTCGGAGAACTGGCGCCTAAAACCGTAGCGATTCAAAAGGCGGAGGAAGTCACCTTGCTTTTTGCTAAACCGTTAATCCTTTTTTACCGTATTTTATATCCTTTCATTTGGCTGCTGAATGGTTCTGCCCGTCTCCTGACCGGCATATTCGGTTTAAAGCCGGCCTCCGAGTCGGAAATGGCCCATTCGGAAGAAGAGCTTCGCATCATTTTATCGGAAAGTTATAAAAGCGGTGAAATCAATCAATCCGAATACAAATATGTCAATCAGATCTTTGAATTCGATGAGCGTATAGCAAATGAAATCATGGTCCCCCGTACGGAAATGACCGTTGTTGAAAAGGGTATGCCGTTATTGGAAGTTGTTGAATTGATTCAAGAGGAGCAATATACAAGATACCCGGTCATAGATGGAGATAAGGATAATGTCGTGGGCATGGTCAATATCAAACGTCTATATACAGCGACGATTACAGAGGAGAATGTATCGGCATTGACGGTCGATTCATTCGTAACGCCCGTCATCCGTGTACTTGAAACGATTGCCATCCATGATTTGCTGCTGAAAATGCAGAAGGAACGGATTCATATGGCTGTTTTGACCGATGAATATGGCGGAACTGCGGGCCTTGTTACTGTTGAAGATATTCTTGAAGAAATAGTTGGCGAAATCCGTGATGAATTCGATCAAGACGAACGTCCGCTCATTCAAAAAATCGATGAGGGTCATTATGTTTTCGATGCAAAAACCTTGATCGAGGATGTCAATGATACACTTGCGATAGATTTACCTGAAGAAGATATCGATACACTTGGCGGATGGGTCCTGACTGGAAGGTTCGAAATTGCGGTCGGCGATAAAATGGAGTACGCCGGCTATGAATTCACCGTAAAAGAAATGGATGGCCACCATGTATTATACGTTGAAGTGAAGAAAATCCAATAAACAAGACACGTAAAAACCGAAGGTGCATACTTTCGGTTTTTATAATGGAGTCACTTTGCAGTAAAAATGGAAAAGGAATTTATGTAAAATAATTATGTAGGTAACCATATTCTCTTAGGAAATGTTAGAATGGAGTTCAGGCAATGAATCTACCTAGTTATCATTTTTATGAATGTTAAGCATATAATGAAATTTCTTCAAAAAACAATACTGGTGATAGGATGAAGATTTATCTTGCAATGCCGTTTATTATCGGCTGGTCATAAAAAAGTATTGAAGGTGGGCGGGAAAATGGGTTTTAAGAAGAAGCAAATGTTAGGGTTCGGTTTAATTTTGCTATTCTTGGCGATATTACTTTCTTTCATGATGTTTACTCTTAACAATTTAAAGAGCAGCATGACTGAAATAGTCGAAAATCGTTATGAAAAAGTTCAAGCTTCGATGGAAATCCGGCAGCTGTTTTCAAGGTCGGATCGTGAAATCTTGTTTGCGGCCAATGATGCAAACAAAGAAGAAAGAGCAGAAAGCCTTGAAATCATCAATGATAATCATAGTTTGATTGAATCAAAGGTTGCCAAGTTATCCGGCACGTTAAACAAGGTGAAGGCAAAGCAACTATTGAAAGAGTTTGAAACGCAGTATGCATCATACTCAATAACGGAAGCCGAGATCCTGCAAAAGATACAATCAGGGAATACTGGCGATAATATCTCCAGCCTGATGAACGATCAAAGGGAAAAGCGGACGAAAGTCATCCGTACGATGGATGACTTCAAGGATTATCAAGAAGGTGTCATGAAAGATACCTTGAAAAATTCGAAACAAACCTATGAAGACATGATCGGGTTCATCATCTTTGCGGTTATTCTTAGCATTTTGGTCATTTCGATAACGATGGCCTGGATGATGCGCAGCACGTCAAAAGACCTGCAATCCATTACGAAGGTCATCAAAAATATTGACTTTAAAAATCTATCGGTCATACCGAGGGTTCCGGTACGAACGAAGGACGAGATCGGTGACATTGCCCGTTCCTTCAATGATATGGCGGAATCGCTTGAAGTGTATAATCAAAAAGAAAAAGATTTTACGGAAAAAATCAGTGAGCAGAACTGGATTCAAACCCGTGTTGCCGATATCGCCACCATGTATCAGCGTATCGTTGATGTCGAGGTTCTGGGTGATCGGTTCATTACAAGGCTTGCCCCGATGATGGGAGCCTCAATCGGAGCGTTTTACGTCAAGCGCGGTGAAGGTGACAATATGCGTTTCGTGAAGCTTGCCAGCTTTGCGGGAGATGGCGAAGACTCAGGACGGCGTGAATTCCGATTGGGAGAGGGCTTGATTGGGCAGTGTGCCCTTGAAAGGAAATCGAAGATCATTGAAGATATCCCTGAAGACTTCCAGTTGGTTACAACGGGGTTAGGGGAAGTCAGCCCGAAAAGCATTGTCATTGCGCCAGTCCTTTTTGAGGGCGAAGTTGTGGCGATGGTTGAACTGGCCAGCCTCGATGCCTTTACGAAGCTGCAAAAAAACTTTCTTAATCATGTCCTTGATACATTGGGCATCACGATTAATAGTGTCGAGGGCCGGATGGAAATCGAGCGTTTATTGAAGGAGTCTCAGGCACAGACGGAAGAATTACAGGCTCAATCGGAAGAATTGCAATCACAGTCAGAGGAAATGCAGGCCCAATCGGAAGAACTGCAAACACAGGCTGAAGAGCTGCGGATGATCAATGAGCAATTGGAAGAGAGAAACCGTGAAACGGAAGAGAAATCGAAAGAGCTTCAGGTCGCGAAGGTGAACCTTGAAAAACAAGCGGAAGAATTAAAATTAAGTTCTAAATATAAATCGGAATTCATGGCAAATATGTCTCATGAGTTGCGGACACCTCTCAATAGTATATTGATACTATCGGAAATGCTTTCCGACCCGAATGATAGTAAATTGAACGAAGAGCAGCAGGAATTCGCTCGTGTCATTAACTCATCGGGCCAGGATTTACTGACCTTGATCAATGATATTCTGGATTTATCCAAGGTGGAAGTAGGAAAGCTGGAAGTGGTATTCGACGAAATGAACATGAGTGAGCTTCCCGACTTACTGCACCGCAACTTTGATCATGTAGCGAAGAAGAAGAACATTGATTTTATAATAGAAAAAGATAAAAATGTTCCTGACATTTTCTTTACGGATGAACAGCGCTTCCAGCAGATCCTGAAAAACCTGTTGTCCAATGCTTTTAAATTTACGGAAAAAGGTTCCGTTTCTGTCCAGATCAAAAAGGCGGACGAAGAAAATGTAGCTCAATGGATACAAACTAAAGGGGCGAGCAATTGGGTTGAAATCAAGGTGACCGATACGGGCATCGGAATTTCGAAAGAAAAGCAGAAAATCATCTTTGAAGCGTTCCAGCAAGCCGACGGAGCTACGGTGAGGAAGTATGGCGGTACAGGATTAGGTCTATCCATCTGCCGTGAGTTCGCTAAGCTTCTAGGCGGCTGGGTCGTTGTCGATAGTGAGGAAGGCAAAGGCAGCACCTTTACGTTCTTCATCCCAAGCATGCCAGAGGGCTTCAAGAATGTCGGTGAAGCGATAGCGGCTTCTCCAGAAGTGGCAGCAGCCACACACGAGGAACCACCCGCAGCCGCTTTTGTCAGCCGTGAAGAAACGGCGGTGGAAGTACTGGATGAGGATGGCCAGGATAAATCCAAGCCATTCTGCAATAAAACGGTACTGGTAGTGGATGATGACCACCGAAATATATTTGCGCTAAAAAACGCCCTTAAGCATGAAGGGATGGAAATCCTGATCGCTGAAAACGGCTATGAGTGTTTGGATATTCTCGAACAGGGAAATAATATAGATGCAATATTAATGGATATCATGATGCCGGGCATGGACGGTTATGAGACGATGACAAGGATTCGCGAACAGGATCAGTTCGAGAATCTTCCGATCATAGCGCTGACGGCAAAAGCGATGAAGGGCGATAGGGAAAAATGCCTCAAGGCCGGAGCGTCCGACTATGTCAGCAAGCCATTAAAATTAGATCAGTTGTTATCGGTTTTAAGGGTTTGGTTGACTAATTGATGGATAGTACAGGTAAGGAAGGTCTTACATGAAGGATACTTTAACGATTGAAGAACGAGAAGATATAGAAATCGATTTATTGTTACAAGCGATCTATTCCGTTTCCGGCTTCGACTTTCGGAAATACATGCGTTCTTCAATAAAACGCAGAGTGGAAAATCGAATGAGACTGGACCATGTTCGCAGGATAAGCGGATTGATTGAAATGGTTTTATATGAAAAGGGATATGTCGAGAAGCTTCTGAAAGATTTTTCGATAAATGTTACCGAAATGTTCCGCGATCCCGATTTCTTTAAAGCTTTCCGATTGAATATCGTTCCGCTCCTGAGAAACCTACCGGAAATCAGGATATGGCATGCTGGTTGCTCTACTGGCGAGGAAGCCTTTTCCATGGCCATCATTCTAAAGGAAGAAGGGCTTTATGATAAGGCGAGGATTTATGCCACTGATATGAATGAAGACGTCCTCCTGCATGCGGAAAAAGGGATTTTACCCTTAAATAGAATGCAATCTTATACGAAAAACTATTTGCATGCAGGCGGTAACCAAGAATTTTCGGAGTATTACACAACCGATTATCAGTATGCCTACCTTGATCCGAGCCTTCTGAAAAACATTGAATTCTTTCAGCACAACTTGGTGACGGATGGCTCATTCAATGAATTTCATATCATCATGTGCAGGAATGTGATGATCTACTTTACCAGCGAATTACAAACGTATGTTAATCAGTTGTTTTATGACAGCTTATGTAAAGATGGTTTCCTTGCGGTTGGCAGCAAGGAAACACTTCATACATCCTCCTTTTCGGAAGATTACGAGGACTTTGATCCAAAGGAACGGATTTATCGGAAATTGAAATAAAGAGTCCGCATTTATGCGGACTCTTTGTTTTTACTGGAATTGGTACAATTTTTTTCATTTTCTTTGCCTTTTCATGTTTATGGAGTGTCAGGATGGGGAATATGTAATCAGTTAGTCTGCAAGTGCATGTGCCTTCACTGCTTATTATTATTAAATGAGACTGAACTTCGTTATAATATAATAGAAACATCCCTAATAAAGGGAGCTTAATAAGTCGATCCATATAATAAAGATAAAAGTTGCCGCTCGATATAAGCCAAAAGGGGAATGAAAGAATGACGATTTTAATCGTAGATGATAACCAGGTTAACCTTTTCGTTATAGAAAAAATACTAAAGCGGGCTGGCTATACGGACTTTCTATCATTAACTTCAGCTGTTGAGATGTTTGAATATTTACAGGTGGATAGTCCGCAACCTAAGGAGACTTCCGTTGATATAATCTTGCTCGATATCATGATGCCGGACATCGATGGGATAGAGGCGTGCAGAAAATTGCAAAGCATCCCTCATCTTAAAGATATACCCGTAATTTTCGTGACCGCTCTTGAAGATTCAAATAAGGTCGCCGAGGCACTTGATGTGGGCGGAATCGATTATATAATGAAGCCTATTAATAAAATAGATTTGCTTGCAAGGATACGAGTAGGATTAAGGCTAAAATATGAAAAAGATTGGCATAAAATGCAGGATGAAAAAATCCGCAACGAATTGGATCTCTCCATGCAGGTTCAGAGCAGTTTGTTAAGTGAACCCATTCTTAATGATCACTTAACCATCAAGGCTTCATACTTGCCTGCAAATAAATTAGCGGGAGATATGTATTATTGGCATCGAATTGATGAAAACCGGTATGGGATCATCCTGTTGGATATGATGGGGCATGGTATATCCTCTTCGCTCGTGTGTATGTTCATTTCCTCTGTTTTAAGGGATGCGATCAGGACCCATTCGGATCCGGTGGCGGTCATAAGCGAAATGAATCGCTGGATGAACACACTCAATAAAGAAGATAACCATGTGCATTATTACTTTACCGCAATTTATATGATCATTGATACGGAGCAAAAAACAGTGGAGTATGTCAATGCGGGGCATCCGCCGGGCTTTGCGCTGATGGATGACGGTAAGGTGGCCTCGCTTTCAAAAGGAACATGCCCCGTAGGTTTCTTTACTGAGATGAAAATGGAGAAATCGACCATTCATTATGAAGATAGGATTCAAATCCTGCTCTTTACGGATGGAGTGATGGAGGCCATAGATGGCGAAGGGTCGGATGGGCTTGATCAAATACAAGAAGCTGTCTCGACTCGGTGGTTGGGATGTAAGGAAATGGCTCCAATTGATTTTGTGATGTCCCCGGAAATGCAACAAGATCAACCTGATGATATGTGTGTCGTTGTCATTCAGGCTAATTGAACAACCGAGAAGAGGCGGCAGATTATCTGCCGCCTCTTCTCGGTTTGCAAGGGGGTGTAGTCGAGTTTATTTAAGGCGGGAATGTTATTTATTATCTTTTAGTTTTCCCAAACCTTCTTGAAGATTTCCTTTTAATTTATCAATTTTACCTTCTGTTTGTAAGTGAGGATCATTTTTCGCGTTTCCGACCTGGTCTTTTGTTTCGCCTTTTACCTTATTTACAGTACCTTTTATTTTGTCTGATAAGCCGCTCATTATGTTACCTCCTTTTTGGTTATAACTTATATATACCCGTGAAGTTCTTGCGTAAACCCTTTTATATGATTAAGGAGGTCAGTGGGGCGCTGTTTGCCTGTTTGGTATGTTTTTGAATGAAGCGATGGGTTTGTTCAATGATATAATCTTTATCATGATCGAGTGATGCCACATGATATGAATTATCAAGCGAAATCATTTCCTTATCATCAGACATGACTGTTTCGTATATTTGATGGGAGCATCGGTCAGGTACAACGTGATCATCTGGGGAGTGGAAGAGCATGAGTGGGCAAGTGATCCTTTGGAGTCGTGTACCGGTATGCTGCATGATATCAAGCAATTGATTCACCGCTTTTGTTGGAACCCTGTCATAAGCGATTTCAATAACGTTTTCCGCTTTTATATCCGGTTTGCCTTCAGGGATGAAACGTGGGACCGATTGGTTGCGGTATTTTTCATATTCAGGAACTTTGAGCGCTGCATTGATCGTGAGTATTCCATCGCAAGCCACTTTTGTGGCTAAATCGAGGACGAGAGCACCTCCCATTGATTGCCCGATGGCGAATACATTTGTGCAGGTCTTCTTTAATTCGGCGTAAGCCGCTTCGACATCTTGTATCCAATCCCGATAATGGCTCGTTTCCATTTCGTTCTCGTCCGTTCCATGGCCAGCCAAACGAGGGGCGAAGACAGTGAATCCTCTGGCAGCAAAGTTTTCACCTAAATATCTTACGCTTTGTGGTGTGCCATTAAAACCATGGCAAATAAGGATACCTATAGAATTGCCCGGCAAGAAAAAATGTTCCGCACCTGATATTACCTTTGCTGCTGTCATAGTCCCATCTCCTTTAAGCGTGTTTTGTGTAAAAAGCTGAACGGTAAGAATACAATATAAACTATTCCGATTATATTACTTGGTTATATACTAGCATAGTGAGATTTGTGAAGTCAACTTGGATTAGCGTAATTTCCTGAAGGTTGGATCGATGGCAAGGTAATTAAATGAACACGTTCCGATAAATATCCATTAGGTTGTAAGGGGACGGTCGGCAACTAAATAAAACTTCTTATTATATAAGTTCTCCATTTTGCTTGGCGGCCGTTAAGAAGCAAGGAGATGGAACAAGAGATATTTATTTTAGAAAATGCGTTGACTTTGATCAGGAATAGGATTAATATAAATAAGCACCACGTAAGACAAACGAAAATTTCATCCGCTTTTGGTAGATTACTAAAAGAAATAATAACTATTGACTTCTTACTATGAAAATGATAAGATGAAATGGTCGCTGAGAAACAAGGCGATTAAAAACAAGTTAAAAACTTCGCAGAAGTTGACAACTAATCAATAGTGTGTTATGCTAAATAAACAAGCCGTCGAAACGGACGATTTGTGAAATTGCTCTTTGAAAACTGAACAAAACAAAGCGCCAACGTTAAATTTTAAGTGAGCACACACTATTAAAAAAGCAAATGAGCAAGTCAAACATTTCTTCGGAGAGTTTGATCCTGGCTCAGGACGAACGCTGGCGGCGTGCCTAATACATGCAAGTCGAGCGAATCGACGGGAGCTTGCTCCCTGAGATTAGCGGCGGACGGGTGAGTAACACGTGGGCAACCTGCCTATAAGACTGGGATAACTTCGGGAAACCGGAGCTAATACCGGATACGTTCTTCCTTCGCATGAAGGAAGATGGAAAGACGGTTTACGCTGTCACTTATAGATGGGCCCGCGGCGCATTAGCTAGTTGGTGAGGTAATGGCTCACCAAGGCGACGATGCGTAGCCGACCTGAGAGGGTGATCGGCCACACTGGGACTGAGACACGGCCCAGACTCCTACGGGAGGCAGCAGTAGGGAATCTTCCGCAATGGACGAAAGTCTGACGGAGCAACGCCGCGTGAACGAAGAAGGCCTTCGGGTCGTAAAGTTCTGTTGTTAGGGAAGAACAAGTACCAGAGTAACTGCTGGTACCTTGACGGTACCTAACCAGAAAGCCACGGCTAACTACGTGCCAGCAGCCGCGGTAATACGTAGGTGGCAAGCGTTGTCCGGAATTATTGGGCGTAAAGCGCGCGCAGGTGGTTCCTTAAGTCTGATGTGAAAGCCCACGGCTCAACCGTGGAGGGTCATTGGAAACTGGGGAACTTGAGTGCAGAAGAGGAAAGTGGAATTCCAAGTGTAGCGGTGAAATGCGTAGAGATTTGGAGGAACACCAGTGGCGAAGGCGACTTTCTGGTCTGTAACTGACACTGAGGCGCGAAAGCGTGGGGAGCAAACAGGATTAGATACCCTGGTAGTCCACGCCGTAAACGATGAGTGCTAAGTGTTAGAGGGTTTCCGCCCTTTAGTGCTGCAGCTAACGCATTAAGCACTCCGCCTGGGGAGTACGGCCGCAAGGCTGAAACTCAAAGGAATTGACGGGGGCCCGCACAAGCGGTGGAGCATGTGGTTTAATTCGAAGCAACGCGAAGAACCTTACCAGGTCTTGACATCCTCTGACAACCCTAGAGATAGGGCGTTCCCCTTCGGGGGACAGAGTGACAGGTGGTGCATGGTTGTCGTCAGCTCGTGTCGTGAGATGTTGGGTTAAGTCCCGCAACGAGCGCAACCCTTGATCTTAGTTGCCAGCATTCAGTTGGGCACTCTAAGGTGACTGCCGGTGACAAACCGGAGGAAGGTGGGGATGACGTCAAATCATCATGCCCCTTATGACCTGGGCTACACACGTGCTACAATGGATGGTACAAAGGGCTGCAAACCTGCGAAGGTAAGCGAATCCCATAAAGCCATTCTCAGTTCGGATTGCAGGCTGCAACTCGCCTGCATGAAGCCGGAATCGCTAGTAATCGCGGATCAGCATGCCGCGGTGAATACGTTCCCGGGCCTTGTACACACCGCCCGTCACACCACGAGAGTTTGTAACACCCGAAGTCGGTGAGGTAACCTTCATGGAGCCAGCCGCCTAAGGTGGGACAGATGATTGGGGTGAAGTCGTAACAAGGTAGCCGTATCGGAAGGTGCGGCTGGATCACCTCCTTTCTAAGGATAATACGAGTGCGCTTTTGTTTTGTTCAGTTTTGAATGAGTAATTCATTCAATGAAGGTAGAGGCATCACGATGTGATGAATTCTCTCCACTTTGTTCCTTGAAAACTAGATAATAGATAGAAGGCAATTAATTTTTTCAAAGCATCTGTAAGACTTTTTTAACGGTTAAGTTAGAAAGGGCGCACGGTGGATGCCTTGGCACTAGGAGCCGATGAAGGACGGGACTAACACCGATATGCTTCGGGGAGCTGTAAGTAAGCTTTGATCCGGAGATTTCCGAATGGGGAAACCCACTGTTCGTAATGGAACAGTATCTTTACCTGAATACATAGGGTACTGAAGGCAGACCCGGGGAACTGAAACATCTAAGTACCCGGAGGAAGAGAAAGCAAACGCGATTTCCTGAGTAGCGGCGAGCGAAACGGAATTAGCCCAAACCAAGAGGCTTGCCTCTTGGGGTTGTAGGACACTCAACATGGAGTTACAAAGGAACGGGGTAAATGAAGCGATCTGGAAAGGTCCGTCAAAGAAGGTAAAAACCCTGTAGTTGAAACTTCGTTCCCTCCTGAGTGGATCCTGAGTACGGCGGGACACGAGAAATCCCGTCGGAAGCAGGGAGGACCATCTCCCAAGGCTAAATACTCCCTAGTGACCGATAGTGAACCAGTACCGTGAGGGAAAGGTGAAAAGCACCCCGGAAGGGGAGTGAAATAGATCCTGAAACCGTGTGCCTACAAGTAGTCAAAGCCCGTTAATGGGTAATGGCGTGCCTTTTGTAGAATGAACCGGCGAGTTACGATTTCATGCGAGGTTAAGTTGATGAGACGGAGCCGCAGCGAAAGCGAGTCTGAATAGGGCGAATGAGTATGAGGTCGTAGACCCGAAACCAGGTGATCTACCCATGTCCAGGGTGAAGTTCAGGTAACACTGAATGGAGGCCCGAACCCACGCACGTTGAAAAGTGCGGGGATGAGGTGTGGGTAGCGGAGAAATTCCAATCGAACCTGGAGATAGCTGGTTCTCTCCGAAATAGCTTTAGGGCTAGCCTCAAGATGAGAGTATTGGAGGTAGAGCACTGATTGGACTAGGGGCCCCCAACGGGTTACCGAATTCAGTCAAACTCCGAATGCCAAATACTTATTCTTGGGAGTCAGACTGCGAGTGATAAGATCCGTAGTCGAAAGGGAAACAGCCCAGACCACCAGCTAAGGTCCCAAAGTATACGTTAAGTGGAAAAGGATGTGGAGTTGCTTAGACAACCAGGATGTTGGCTTAGAAGCAGCCACCATTTAAAGAGTGCGTAATAGCTCACTGGTCGAGTGACTCCGCGCCGAAAATGTACCGGGGCTAAACGTATCACCGAAGCTGTGGATTGACACCGTAGGGTGTCGATGGTAGGAGAGCGTTCTAAGGGCGTTGAAGTCAGACCGGAAGGACTGGTGGAGCGCTTAGAAGTGAGAATGCCGGTATGAGTAGCGAAAGAAGGGTGAGAATCCCTTCCACCGAATGCCTAAGGTTTCCTGAGGAAGGCTCGTCCGCTCAGGGTTAGTCGGGACCTAAGCCGAGGCCGAAAGGCGTAGGCGATGGACAACAGGTTGATATTCCTGTACCACCTATACATCGTTTGAACGATGGGGGGACGCAGAAGGATAGGGTAAGCGCGCTGTTGGATATGCGCGTCCAAGCAGTTAGGCCGGAAACGAGGCAAATCCCGTTTCCATTAAGGCGGAGCTGTGATGGCGAGGGAAATATAGTACCGAAGTTCCTGATTCCACGCTGCCAAGAAAAGCCTCTAGTGAGATGTAAGGTGCCCGTACCGCAAACCGACACAGGTAGGCGAGGAGAGAATCCTAAGGTGTGCGAGAGAACTCTCGTTAAGGAACTCGGCAAAATGACCCCGTAACTTCGGGAGAAGGGGTGCTTTTTAGGGTGAATAGCCCGGAAAAGCCGCAGTGAATAGGCCCAGGCGACTGTTTAGCAAAAACACAGGTCTCTGCGAAGCCGCAAGGCGAAGTATAGGGGCTGACACCTGCCCGGTGCTGGAAGGTTAAGGGGAGAGGTTAGCGCAAGCGAAGCTTTGAACCGAAGCCCCAGTAAACGGCGGCCGTAACTATAACGGTCCTAAGGTAGCGAAATTCCTTGTCGGGTAAGTTCCGACCCGCACGAAAGGTGTAACGATCTGGGCACTGTCTCAACGAGAGACTCGGTGAAATTATAGTACCTGTGAAGATGCAGGTTACCCGCGACAGGACGGAAAGACCCCGTGGAGCTTTACTGCAGCCTGATATTGAATTTTGGTACAGCTTGTACAGGATAGGTAGGAGCCTGAGAAGCCGGAGCGCTAGCTTCGGTGGAGGCGTTGGTGGGATACTACCCTGGCTGTATTGAAATTCTAACCCGCGCCCCTTATCGGGGTGGGAGACAGTGTCAGGTGGGCAGTTTGACTGGGGCGGTCGCCTCCTAAAGAGTAACGGAGGCGCCCAAAGGTTCCCTCAGAATGGTTGGAAATCATTCGTAGAGTGTAAAGGCACAAGGGAGCTTGACTGCGAGACCTACAAGTCGAGCAGGGACGAAAGTCGGGCTTAGTGATCCGGTGGTTCCGCATGGAAGGGCCATCGCTCAACGGATAAAAGCTACCCCGGGGATAACAGGCTTATCTCCCCCAAGAGTCCACATCGACGGGGAGGTTTGGCACCTCGATGTCGGCTCATCGCATCCTGGGGCTGTAGTCGGTCCCAAGGGTTGGGCTGTTCGCCCATTAAAGCGGTACGCGAGCTGGGTTCAGAACGTCGTGAGACAGTTCGGTCCCTATCCGTCGCGGGCGCAGGAAATTTGAGAGGAGCTGTCCTTAGTACGAGAGGACCGGGATGGACGCACCGCTGGTGTACCAGTTGTCTTGCCAAAGGCATAGCTGGGTAGCTACGTGCGGACGGGATAAGTGCTGAAAGCATCTAAGCATGAAGCCCCCCTCAAGATGAGATTTCCCATGGCGCAAGCTAGTAAGATCCCTGAAAGATGATCAGGTTGATAGGTCAGAGGTGGAAGCATGGCGACATGTGGAGCTGACTGATACTAATAGATCGAGGACTTAACCAACGCTTTAAAAAATGAAATACCTTCTTATTATCTAGTTTTGAAGGAACAACGTTCCTCATATGTTTGGTGGCGATAGCGAAGAGGTCACACCCGTTCCCATTCCGAACACGGCAGTTAAGCTCTTCAGCGCCGATGGTAGTTGGGGGTCTCCCCCTGTGAGAGTAGGACGCCGCCAAGCCATTTCAAAGATCAGCCATCCGGCTGGTCTTTTTTCGTCATTATATGTTCGTTTTTTGGGGGAAAAGGGAAATTGAAATAAATCGTCCCGGGCAGCCAATAATTCGACCCCTAACCTAATCATGCTATTTCGAGGACATTTAGCGTGTGAATTATTAATTACGAAATGTATTGACTTTAAGGTGAAATAGGATTAATATAAATAAGCACCACGTAAGACAAACGAAAGTTTCATCCGCTTTTGGTAGATTACTAAAAGGAATAATAACTATTGACTTCTTACTATGAAAATGATAAGATGAAATGGTCGCTGAGAAACAAGGCGATTAAAAACAAGTTAAAAACTTCGCAGAAGTTGACAACTAATCAATAGTGTGTTATGCTAAATAAACAAGCCGTCGAAACGGACGATTTGTGAAATTGCTCTTTGAAAACTGAACAAAACAAAGCGCCAACGTTAAATTTTAAGTGAGCACACACTATTAAAAAAGCAAATGAGCAAGTCAAACATTTCTTCGGAGAGTTTGATCCTGGCTCAGGACGAACGCTGGCGGCGTGCCTAATACATGCAAGTCGAGCGAATCGACGGGAGCTTGCTCCCTGAGATTAGCGGCGGACGGGTGAGTAACACGTGGGCAACCTGCCTATAAGACTGGGATAACTTCGGGAAACCGGAGCTAATACCGGATACGTTCTTCCTTCGCATGAAGGAAGATGGAAAGACGGTTTACGCTGTCACTTATAGATGGGCCCGCGGCGCATTAGCTAGTTGGTGAGGTAATGGCTCACCAAGGCGACGATGCGTAGCCGACCTGAGAGGGTGATCGGCCACACTGGGACTGAGACACGGCCCAGACTCCTACGGGAGGCAGCAGTAGGGAATCTTCCGCAATGGACGAAAGTCTGACGGAGCAACGCCGCGTGAACGAAGAAGGCCTTCGGGTCGTAAAGTTCTGTTGTTAGGGAAGAACAAGTACCAGAGTAACTGCTGGTACCTTGACGGTACCTAACCAGAAAGCCACGGCTAACTACGTGCCAGCAGCCGCGGTAATACGTAGGTGGCAAGCGTTGTCCGGAATTATTGGGCGTAAAGCGCGCGCAGGTGGTTCCTTAAGTCTGATGTGAAAGCCCACGGCTCAACCGTGGAGGGTCATTGGAAACTGGGGAACTTGAGTGCAGAAGAGGAAAGTGGAATTCCAAGTGTAGCGGTGAAATGCGTAGAGATTTGGAGGAACACCAGTGGCGAAGGCGACTTTCTGGTCTGTAACTGACACTGAGGCGCGAAAGCGTGGGGAGCAAACAGGATTAGATACCCTGGTAGTCCACGCCGTAAACGATGAGTGCTAAGTGTTAGAGGGTTTCCGCCCTTTAGTGCTGCAGCTAACGCATTAAGCACTCCGCCTGGGGAGTACGGCCGCAAGGCTGAAACTCAAAGGAATTGACGGGGGCCCGCACAAGCGGTGGAGCATGTGGTTTAATTCGAAGCAACGCGAAGAACCTTACCAGGTCTTGACATCCTCTGACAACCCTAGAGATAGGGCGTTCCCCTTCGGGGGACAGAGTGACAGGTGGTGCATGGTTGTCGTCAGCTCGTGTCGTGAGATGTTGGGTTAAGTCCCGCAACGAGCGCAACCCTTGATCTTAGTTGCCAGCATTCAGTTGGGCACTCTAAGGTGACTGCCGGTGACAAACCGGAGGAAGGTGGGGATGACGTCAAATCATCATGCCCCTTATGACCTGGGCTACACACGTGCTACAATGGATGGTACAAAGGGCTGCAAATCTGCGAAGGTAAGCGAATCCCATAAAGCCATTCTCAGTTCGGATTGCAGGCTGCAACTCGCCTGCATGAAGCCGGAATCGCTAGTAATCGCGGATCAGCATGCCGCGGTGAATACGTTCCCGGGCCTTGTACACACCGCCCGTCACACCACGAGAGTTTGTAACACCCGAAGTCGGTGAGGTAACCTTCATGGAGCCAGCCGCCTAAGGTGGGACAGATGATTGGGGTGAAGTCGTAACAAGGTAGCCGTATCGGAAGGTGCGGCTGGATCACCTCCTTTCTAAGGATAATACGAGTGCGCTTTTGTTTTGTTCAGTTTTGAATGAGTAATTCATTCATTGAAGGTAGAGGCATCACGATGTGATGAATTCTCTCCACTTTGTTCCTTGAAAACTAGATAATAGATAGAAGGCAATTAATTTTTTCAAAGCATCTGTAAGACTTTTTTAACGGTTAAGTTAGAAAGGGCGCACGGTGGATGCCTTGGCACTAGGAGCCGATGAAGGACGGGACTAACACCGATATGCTTCGGGGAGCTGTAAGTAAGCTTTGATCCGGAGATTTCCGAATGGGGAAACCCACTGTTCGTAATGGAACAGTATCTTTACCTGAATACATAGGGTACTGAAGGCAGACCCGGGGAACTGAAACATCTAAGTACCCGGAGGAAGAGAAAGCAAACGCGATTTCCTGAGTAGCGGCGAGCGAAACGGAATTAGCCCAAACCAAGAGGCTTGCCTCTTGGGGTTGTAGGACACTCAACATGGAGTTACAAAGGAACGGGGTAAATGAAGCGATCTGGAAAGGTCCGTCAAAGAAGGTAAAAACCCTGTAGTTGAAACTTCGTTCCCTCCTGAGTGGATCCTGAGTACGGCGGGACACGAGAAATCCCGTCGGAAGCAGGGAGGACCATCTCCCAAGGCTAAATACTCCCTAGTGACCGATAGTGAACCAGTACCGTGAGGGAAAGGTGAAAAGCACCCCGGAAGGGGAGTGAAATAGATCCTGAAACCGTGTGCCTACAAGTAGTCAAAGCCCGTTAATGGGTAATGGCGTGCCTTTTGTAGAATGAACCGGCGAGTTACGATTTCATGCGAGGTTAAGTTGATGAGACGGAGCCGCAGCGAAAGCGAGTCTGAATAGGGCGAATGAGTATGAGGTCGTAGACCCGAAACCAGGTGATCTACCCATGTCCAGGGTGAAGTTCAGGTAACACTGAATGGAGGCCCGAACCCACGCACGTTGAAAAGTGCGGGGATGAGGTGTGGGTAGCGGAGAAATTCCAATCGAACCTGGAGATAGCTGGTTCTCTCCGAAATAGCTTTAGGGCTAGCCTCAAGATGAGAGTATTGGAGGTAGAGCACTGATTGGACTAGGGGCCCCCAACGGGTTACCGAATTCAGTCAAACTCCGAATGCCAAATACTTATTCTTGGGAGTCAGACTGCGAGTGATAAGATCCGTAGTCGAAAGGGAAACAGCCCAGACCACCAGCTAAGGTCCCAAAGTATACGTTAAGTGGAAAAGGATGTGGAGTTGCTTAGACAACCAGGATGTTGGCTTAGAAGCAGCCACCATTTAAAGAGTGCGTAATAGCTCACTGGTCGAGTGACTCCGCGCCGAAAATGTACCGGGGCTAAACGTATCACCGAAGCTGTGGATTGACACCGTAGGGTGTCGATGGTAGGAGAGCGTTCTAAGGGCGTTGAAGTCAGACCGGAAGGACTGGTGGAGCGCTTAGAAGTGAGAATGCCGGTATGAGTAGCGAAAGAAGGGTGAGAATCCCTTCCACCGAATGCCTAAGGTTTCCTGAGGAAGGCTCGTCCGCTCAGGGTTAGTCGGGACCTAAGCCGAGGCCGAAAGGCGTAGGCGATGGACAACAGGTTGATATTCCTGTACCACCTATACATCGTTTGAACGATGGGGGGACGCAGAAGGATAGGGTAAGCGCGCTGTTGGATATGCGCGTCCAAGCAGTTAGGCCGGAAACGAGGCAAATCCCGTTTCCATTAAGGCGGAGCTGTGATGGCGAGGGAAATATAGTACCGAAGTTCCTGATTCCACGCTGCCAAGAAAAGCCTCTAGTGAGATGTAAGGTGCCCGTACCGCAAACCGACACAGGTAGGCGAGGAGAGAATCCTAAGGTGTGCGAGAGAACTCTCGTTAAGGAACTCGGCAAAATGACCCCGTAACTTCGGGAGAAGGGGTGCTTTTTAGGGTGAATAGCCCGGAAAAGCCGCAGTGAATAGGCCCAGGCGACTGTTTAGCAAAAACACAGGTCTCTGCGAAGCCGCAAGGCGAAGTATAGGGGCTGACACCTGCCCGGTGCTGGAAGGTTAAGGGGAGAGGTTAGCGCAAGCGAAGCTTTGAACCGAAGCCCCAGTAAACGGCGGCCGTAACTATAACGGTCCTAAGGTAGCGAAATTCCTTGTCGGGTAAGTTCCGACCCGCACGAAAGGTGTAACGATCTGGGCACTGTCTCAACGAGAGACTCGGTGAAATTATAGTACCTGTGAAGATGCAGGTTACCCGCGACAGGACGGAAAGACCCCGTGGAGCTTTACTGCAGCCTGATATTGAATTTTGGTACAGCTTGTACAGGATAGGTAGGAGCCTGAGAAGCCGGAGCGCTAGCTTCGGTGGAGGCGTTGGTGGGATACTACCCTGGCTGTATTGAAATTCTAACCCGCGCCCCTTATCGGGGTGGGAGACAGTGTCAGGTGGGCAGTTTGACTGGGGCGGTCGCCTCCTAAAGAGTAACGGAGGCGCCCAAAGGTTCCCTCAGAATGGTTGGAAATCATTCGTAGAGTGTAAAGGCACAAGGGAGCTTGACTGCGAGACCTACAAGTCGAGCAGGGACGAAAGTCGGGCTTAGTGATCCGGTGGTTCCGCATGGAAGGGCCATCGCTCAACGGATAAAAGCTACCCCGGGGATAACAGGCTTATCTCCCCCAAGAGTCCACATCGACGGGGAGGTTTGGCACCTCGATGTCGGCTCATCGCATCCTGGGGCTGTAGTCGGTCCCAAGGGTTGGGCTGTTCGCCCATTAAAGCGGTACGCGAGCTGGGTTCAGAACGTCGTGAGACAGTTCGGTCCCTATCCGTCGCGGGCGCAGGAAATTTGAGAGGAGCTGTCCTTAGTACGAGAGGACCGGGATGGACGCACCGCTGGTGTACCAGTTGTCTTGCCAAAGGCATAGCTGGGTAGCTACGTGCGGACGGGATAAGTGCTGAAAGCATCTAAGCATGAAGCCCCCCTCAAGATGAGATTTCCCATGGCGCAAGCTAGTAAGATCCCTGAAAGATGATCAGGTTGATAGGTCAGAGGTGGAAGCGTGGCGACATGTGGAGCTGACTGATACTAATAGATCGAGGACTTAACCAACGCTTTAAAAAATGAAATACCTTCTTATTATCTAGTTTTGAAGGAACAACGTTCCTCATATGTTTGGTGGCGATAGCGAAGAGGTCACACCCGTTCCCATTCCGAACACGGCAGTTAAGCTCTTCAGCGCCGATGGTAGTTGGGGGTCTCCCCCTGTGAGAGTAGGACGCCGCCAAGCCATTTCAAGATCAGCCATCCGGCTGGTCTTTTTTTGCGAGATATATCCTTATCCACGCTGTATCCAGCTGCATGAAAAAAGGAAGCGGCTATCAGCTTCAAATAATGATATTACTATATAGAATAGGTTAGGGCATATTATATTTGAAGCATTTTTTATGATATATGGATAAATACGTCACCTTCTTTCTATATATTCTTAACCAGATGAAGACATCTGGACAGAATTCTTCGTTTCTGTAGGGATATATGTTAAAATTAACTTAGTTCTGAAACTGTCATTGGGGGAATAGCCGATGGATACCTCTGCTAAAGATGAAATGATTTTTTCGTTTGCTGAATGGTTGAGAGACCAAGGCAAATCAGATAATACGATCAAAACATATACTGGTGTCCTTTCACAGTTTTGTGACCAGACACAAAAGATATTGATGGAGATTGATTCTGAAGATGTTCAGGAATATCTTGATAATTTAGAAAATTGCAAGAAAAGCCCAGGGACAATTGAAAAACACTATATCGCCCTAAATGTATTCTTCAAATTTTTAGGAAAACCGCAAATAATGCTCTCTGTCGAGCGTAAGGTTAAAGAGCACAAGCATGAGGTGCCTGAAACTTTAAATATAAAAGAGCAGGAAATCCTGTTGAGGGATATAGAAGCAGAGGGAAATCTAAGGAACATCGCCATCGTGTACCTGTTGTTGCATACTGGAATCCGTGTTTCTGAATTATGTGACTTAAATGGCTCTGACGTCATCATGGATCAGGAGCGGAATTGCATACTAGTCAGAAATGCAAAAGGTGAAATCGATCGAACCATTCCCCTTACACAATCGGCGATTCAGCATGTAAAGAATTATCTATACTCTTTAAAAGATAAAGCAGATCCTTTGTTCCTTTCGAGTTATAATCAAAGAATCACTCCGAGATCGGTTCAATATATATTGAAAAAATATAATGTGCATCCGCATAAATTGCGTCATACCTTTTGCCAAAGGCTAGTGGATAATGGGATAGATGTTCAAACGATATCCAAGCTTGCCGGTCATAAAGATTTAAATGTGACAAAGCGTTATTTAAAGGAAAAATCACTGGATTTGGAAGATGCGATTGACCAAACATTCACCAAGCATTGATTCATAGGTAAGTAAAAGGAAGGAACGGTCTTTCCTTTTTTTTGTGTCATTTAAAGGGCCTAAGCATTTCCTTGGAAATACAGGTATACGCCCAACCTTAGCTTATCGAAAGGAAGGGAGCGGGGCTTGAGGAGCTACTCGCGGTCTCTGCTGGGCTGTTTGGTATGTGTCTCCCTCGGTGAAATCAAATGATTTCCAGGCCGGGCTTTATCCTCCAGCTTTTATCCTGCCTTCCGGGGCCGCTGATAACGGCACGACGACGTTATAGGCAATTTTAATCGATCAGCTCGCCCAAAGACCTCACTGAGGGCTTTTTTAGTATTATTTCCTTATTATCGTTTTGTTCAAGGTCCATTTCATTGTACATAAAAAAGCCCTTGTAGGTCGCCACTTTTGTTAAGTGTCTGCTACAAGGGCTTTTTTCAATGATCTTTATTTAGCTGCTTTTTTCTTCTTTTTACCTATTTTCATGATTACTTCATATACTACCGGTACTATGACAAGTGTCAGCAAGGTGGAACTCACTAATCCGCCAATTACGGTAATACCCAAGCCTTGTGAGATCAGGCCGCTGCCTTCCGCTCCTATGGCCAACGGAATTAAAGCACCGATTGTAGCCAGGGCGGTCATCAAGATTGGGCGTAGACGGGTAGAGCCCGCCTCGAGCAGCGCTTCACGTGTAGATAATCCGGATTCTTCATTTTTGATTACCCGGTCCACCAATACGATGGCGTTGGTTACAACGATACCGATAAGCATGAGCACACCCATCATGGCTGAAACGCTAATGGTCTCACCGGCAATGAATAAGCCTACTAAAGCTCCGATTACCGTGAACGGTAAGGAGAATAGAATGGCGATCGGAGCTAACCCGCCATGGAAAGTGACGACAAGGACAAAGTAAACGATTGCGATGGCTGCCAACATAGCGATTCCAAGCTGAGTGAACGATTCTTGGATATCTTCGGTCACACCACCATAGTCCACAGTGACACTTGCTGGAAGGTCTAATTTTTCAACTTCCTTTTGCACTTCTTTTGTTACTGCTGCAACATCATCCGATTTGATCGTTGCAGAAACGTCCGCGTAAATTTTTCCGTCGCGGCGGCTTATCGTATCGGATGCCTTACCTTCCTCGATTTTAACAACCTCTTTTAAAGGTATTTCCATTCCCATTGGAGAAGTGATTTTCGTATTCTCGAGATCTTTTTTATCTTCGAATGTCTTTTCTTCTGTCTCTACATAAACTTTGACTTCTTCTCCATCTTTCTTGATAGTGGTCAAAGCATCGTCTTTGTTCGAATTTGCAATGGACATGCCGACTTGGGCGGCCGTTAGTCCAAGTTCACTAAGTTTCTTCTGGTCTGTCACGAGTGTATATTGCTCATATGCATCGGATAGACTTGAATCGACATCTTTCAATTGTTTATTTTTCTTCATGATGTTTTGAATATCATTGATTACCGGTTCAATGTCTTTTTGTGTATTTCCATAGACATAAAGAGTCGTTTCATTGCTTGATGTAGATGTGAACTCTTGTTGCTTCCACGTTCCGGGAGAGTCAAGATTGGTCAGATATTTAATGATCTTTTCTTTCTTTTCCCCGAAGTTTTCGGTGTCTTCATCATAAAGCACATAGAAGAGCGCGGAATTACTGGAGCCGCCCATCATGCCGCTCATCATGTTTTCACCTAGTGTGTATTGGACTGTTTCCACATCATCCTTATTCATCAGGTACTTTTCTACTTTTTCCGTTTCCTTTTCAATATCCTCTTTTAACTCGCCAGGTGCTGGAGTATAAGTGACGATGATCTGCTTCTCTTCATCTGCAGGCATGAAGCTGACGCCGATGCTTGGAATGAGGAATAAGCTGCCGGCCAATAATACTATAGCTGTACCGAATGTAATCAATTTATGGCTTAATGACCAATTCAGTGCCCTGCGGTAGAAACCGGATAGCTTGCTTGGTTTTTCTTCATGTGACTTCAACTCTTTTTCGGAAAGGCCGTTTTTAAATAATGAGTCTGCCATGGCCGGTACAAGAGTGATGGCAATGATTAATGATGCGACTAATGCAAACACCATCGTTAAAGCGAATGGCATGAATAGCTCGCCAACAGGTCCCGTAACGCTTGCCAACGGCAGATATACGGCTACAGTAACAATTGTTGATGAAAGGATAGGGATGAACATTTCCTTAGTGGCGGAACGAATCAATTCGCCGCCTTTTAATTGTTCGCCTTTTAGTGCCATCCTTCGATAAATATTTTCGATTACCACTATTGAGTCATCGACGACTCGGCCAATCGCAACAGTCATGGCTCCCAATGTCATGACATTTAGTGAGATATCCATTTGTTTGAGCACCAAAAGGGCTGCCAACAAGGATAGTGGAATCGAAATGACGGAGATTAGGGTCGTTTTGAAGTTTCTTAGGAAAAGCATGATCACTATGACAGCAAACAGACAGCCGAAAATGGCCTTGCTAATCATCGTTTCGACAGAGTCCTTAATCGGTTTTGCTTGATCAAGCGTAGTATGTACGCCCACGCCTTTAAATTCATCTTTAAAATTGGAAACTTGGTCTTGCACTTCATCGACAATGGCGACTGTATCGGCATCAGGCGATCTTGTAACCTGTATTCCAATTGATTCGCTGCCGTTTGTCTTCGAAATGGACTCAGCCTTACCGATGATTTTCACGTCGGCAATGTCCGATAATTTGACACTTTGCATTTGGGGAGCGGTTGGTGCCGTTCCTGGGGCCGCTTGATTAGCTTCCGCTTGCCCCTGTGCCGGTGCTGTTTGTGCTTGTGCTCCTGCTTGTGCTCCGCCAGTTAAGGGAATCTTAATGTTTTTCAGGTCTTTTAGCGTGGAGATGTTACCGTCAACCACGATCGTTTTTTCTTTATCGTCAAAGTTATATAAGCCAAGCGGCATGTTGACATTTGCGGCTTGAATGACCTTTTTTACGTCCTCTTCATTAAGCCCGTATTGTGCCATCTTTTTTTGATCGAATTCAAGGCTGCCTTCATTAACTTGTTGACCTGAAATCGTTACGGATGTCACCCCGTCGATTCCTTCAAGTTTAGGAACTAACACATCCTCGACATTTGTTGTCAGGGCAGGCAAATCAGAATCCTTATCGGTTACACTAAGTGCGACAACCGGAAAAGCATTCAATTCCAACTTGGACACGCTTGGATCATCTACGCCATCAGGCAGTTCGAGCTTCTCCAATGCTTCTTTCACATCTTTTACAGCATCGTCCATGTCCGTATCATAATCATATTGCAATTGGACGGAAGAAACATTGGCCATGGAAGACGAACTGACCAATTCTACTCCTGATAGATTGGTGACTTTTTGTTCAATTTGGTCTGTGAGTTTATCGGCTACTTCCTCAGGTGCAGCCCCGGGATATACGGTGGAGATGCTGATTAAAGGGGTGGAGATGTTTGGGATGGTTTCTTGTTTCATGTTTAAACCGGAATATAAACCTGCTGCAACGATGATGATTGTAAGCAACCAGATTGCCAGTTTATTCTTTAAAGAAAATTTGATTATCGAATTCAAGCTTTGTACCCTCCATACATAAGATTGTGACCAGCCGGTCATAGACTCAAATATATAGCATATTAATTACGATTGCAACAGATAGTAATCCGTAGCCATATCATTGAGGTTTCAAGGGTTTTGAGATACAATGTGGATGAAGTGACTCGATGGTCATACAGGGACAATATTTTAAGGATAGGATGGATCTGATGAATGAAAAACATAAATTGATCATAGATAAATCGGTAGAGCTTTTCTCGGAGAAGGGCTATCATGCTACCTCGGTTCAAGAGATTGCCGAAAAGTGCGGGATAGCAAAGGGGTCTTTTTATAATTATTTTAAATCGAAGGAAGAGCTGCTCGTATCCATTTTCAAGTACTTCTATGAAGCGTTGACGGACGCTTTGCTCGATTGGGAGCTTGATGTTTCTTTGTCCAATAAAGACAGGTTTCTAGGGCAAATCTCCGTTCAAATTGAACATATGGCGGGGAATACCAACTTAATTCAAATGCTGATGCAGGAGCAGATGGTACATATCAGTAAAGAACTGGATCAGTTCTTGCATTATATCCATGAAGAAGGGATGATTTGGTTCCAGCGTAAAATTACGGAGTTATACCCGGAACTGCCTGCAGAATTTCTGCCGGACTGCACAGTCATGCTGGATTCATTGTTCAAAGGATATATGGGCATCCTCATGAGGAAAAAAGATGCTTTTGATGTGGAATTATTCCCTAACTTCTTTTTGAATCGGCTGGATTCGATAATCGCAAGCCTGCAAAACATGGAAGACCCACTATTGAAGCACTTTCCTTTGCCGAATTGCACGTTGCATGACATTAATCCAAAAGAGGAAATCCTTTTGATCATCACTAAACTATTGGAAATGGAAACCCAAGAAGAAGGAAGGAAAGCGAGTAAAAATACGAAAGCATTGAGTGCGATTCAAGAAGAGCTATCTAAAGGTAAGCCAAGATCGATAATATTGGAGAGCCTTTTATTATTCTTGGAAAAAAGTGATAAGAAGGGCCCCTTATATTCAAAGCTTGTCTTAACGATGAAGGAATATTTAACGAATATATGAAAGAAAGGGGCGCAACGCCTCTTTTTTTTATAGTGTATGTAAATTACATTTAGTCATGAGTGCGTTTCAAATGATATGGTTTAGGAGAAAGTATAGGTAGTGAAATGTGATTTGTTCATTATACGTATAGGGGGGAAGATCATGAGATGGAAAAAAGGAATGCTGATTTATAACGAGAATGCAGGTAATCACAAACTGGCAAGAAACCTCGAAGGTTGTCTTCCGGTGATTGCACCACAAATAGATGAGTTCCTTATTATGAAAACCAAGGAAAAAGGCGATGCTCACCGTTTTTGTTTGGAATATGGGGAAGAGATGGATGTAGTTTTCGTATTAGGAGGAGATGGAACGGTCCATGAGTGTGTAAACGGTCTATCACCACTTGCGAAGCGGCCGTTGTTCGGTGTTTTACCTGGAGGGACCTGCAATGATTTTTCCAGGACGTTAAACATTCCCCAAAATGTACGCCAAGCTGCGGAAGCCCTTGTTAATGGCAAGGTTCGTCCCATCGACATCGGGGTGGCCAATGATGTGTATTTCTCTAATTTCTGGGGAATTGGACTTGTTTCCGAGACCTCGAACAATATTGATGATCAGGAAAAAAACCGGTTCGGAAAGATCGGTTACTTATTAAGCGCGATAAGGACGATTGGAGATAATGACGGCTTCCAATTCAAAGTCGAATTTGATGGGAAACAGATGGAAGGGGAAGCGCTCATGATTTTGGTCATGAATGGCTCATTCATCGGAACCAATGTTTTGCCTTTTCCGATGCTGAATCCTGATGATGGGAAATTAGGCGTTGCCATTTTGGAAAATGCAAACTTTAGTACTTTTTTAGAATTAATAACGATGAAACGTGAATGGTCCGAAAATCTCGGTTCGAATTCCGGAGTGACTTATGTACAGGGCAGTAATTTAACTATTGAAACGAAGACGCCGCTTGATGTGGACATGGATGGAGAAAACTATAGCAGCCAGACTCCTGCGGGAATTAAGGTGCTTGAACACCATTTATCGGTATTAACCCCAAGTTAGAGAAGAGCGGGGGTTAATTATGTGTTTTTTGTTTTAATGGTTCCTTATATCTGCAATTGTTTCCAAAATAAGATAAAATATTAGAAGAAAGATCAATTTTTGCAGGGGGAACACATATGGTTTACCAGGTAAGATTGTTAAAGGGCATTTTTGAGCCTGACAGGAGTCGTTATCAGCTGCAAAATGCTGAGGCGATCACTCGACTTGGAAGTAAATTGCTATTGTTATATTTTCTTAGTCTTATTGTATTTGCCATTGGTGGATATTTTGGGATTGGTTCCGAAACCTTTTCCAAGCAAATCACGACGATGAGTATGAATGAATTCGAAGCGGGTAAGCTGCTGATCATGGGCGGCAATATGATTGCCGGTCTCCTTTACCCTTCTTTATACATATTTTTAGCGTCTCTCTATTTTTGGATGATCGGGGATGTCCCATACATAAAAGTAGTAATCGTTCAAATGATCCTATTTTGCTTGCAGTTATTGGAAAAGGTTTTGCTGATTCCGATGTTCATATTGTTACATGTAGGAAACGACGGCAATCCCTTTTCACTCGGAGTCATAAGTCAGCATTTTCTCAGCAATGATTACTTTATACATGTTTTCAGTGAAATCACCATTTTTCAATTGCTGATCATATCCCTGCAATACTTCTATATAAAGGGATTTTCAGAACGAAATCATTATTTGATTTTTTTATTGGTTGCGCTATTCTATTTGGTCACATGGTTTGCCAAAGCCTTTTTGGCATACATACATGTGGGAGTATTTGTCTAAGGCGGGTGAAGGGGAATGAAAGGGAAATGGAAGATAACCGCGGTCTCCGTTGCGTCGATCGTTTTAATAACAGTTAACATATATCTTATTGAAAAGAAAGAAAGCAAAGTGGAACGAACCGTTTTCGTGGAAAACTGGTCAAAGGTAAAAAAAGATACCATTACGGATACCATTCAAACAAAGGCGATTGTGAAGCCTGCAGAAGTGCATGATATTTATTTCGATGCCAAGAAAAACGACTTCCGGAAATTCCTCGTAAAAGAAGGGGATGTGGTTACCGCTGGCACATCATTGTTTGAGTTTACGACAACGGAGCTTGATGCGCTTAAAGCGGATCTATCAGCGGAGAAAACGGCTGCTGAAGGAGAAATTTCAGGGATCGACCAATACATAGCGAAGCTGAGGGCCTATCAAGGGAATCTGGACCGGGATCCTGATAAAGCGGTCATTGATGATTCGGTAAAACAAAAGTTGAACATTGATATAACAACAAGCTCCTCGGACCTTATTAAAAGTAACATCGAGCAAGAAATGTACAAGCAAGAACTCGAAAAAAGCCGTTTGAACGAGAAAGTGAAGATGTTGAGTACCCAGTTAAGTTCAATCGAGACACAGACCAGCGCGGTCGAGACGACCAGTGAGGCTGACGGCATAGTTAAAAATATTAACAAAAACCTTAATAATCCCATCATATCCATAGCTTCTGCAAATATGGGAATTGAAGGGGATTTCTCTGAAAGTGAAATGAAAAAAGCCAAAGTGGGCATGACTATAAAGGCAAGCGTCCCCGATCTAAAAAAGGAATTAAAGGGGAAAATAAGCCGTATCCATTCGTATCCGGCAGAAGAGCCGACACTAACAAAAGATAACCGTTTTCCATTTCAAGCGATGATCGAAACGGAAGGTGAAGAAACTGAGCCGTTGTTGGTTGGATCCAAGGTAAACCTATCCGTCATAACCAATGAAAAGGCGGGTGTACCTTCTGTCCCTGTAGGAGCTGTTCAACAAACCAAAAAACCGCATGTCTACAAATTGACGAAAAAAGGCTATTTGGATAAACAATACGTGACATTGGGGCTTAAGGCTGAAGGAAAACAGGAACTTATAAAGGGACCTGCAGTAGGAGATGCCATCCTGATGGAACCGGAGAATGTGATGAAAAACCATTCTCATTTCATTACGCCCGTTCACTTCGAACAAGTGAAGATTAAAACCTACAAGACGTTCACCACTAGGGAAAAGGTAAGATATTTATTGCTCGGAGTCCTTGAAAAATAGCTAAAATCTTTGTGTGAAAAGAGTCTGAATAATATATCGGTATAACTATTTTAGATAAATCTAGAAAATAATTTTTTGTATAATCGGTCTACTATACTGAATTTTCAGACATTTTTAAAGATTTTTTATATGTTCGACAAGAATAAATATTTACAGATTAAAGTTTTTAGTATAATATTTTATTATAAGTTAATTCGCTTAATCTTATTCAAGAACGGGGGACCCAACTTTGTGGATTTAATCCGCTAGGGGTGAATTCAGAAATGAAAGGGCATTTGTGTTTCCAATTCCTAACCCGACAGCTAACCTCGTCAGCGTCTTTAAGGGAACATGTGTGAATATTCACGCCAATAAGAAATCGACACATGAAGTGTCTTTTTTTTCGGCGTAAAGATAGAGTTTTTCAAAAAAAGAAAAATTACTTTCTTTCTATTAGTATCTGTTTCCCTTACCGAGACAAACGTTTTTGCATCAAAGACTTTATAGAAGGTGAGGAAAGTACATGAAGAAAATTAAATTAAGTTTAGCAAGCCAGATCTTCATTGGTTTAATTCTAGGGATAATCGTTGGAGCCATTTTTTATGGTAATGCGACAGCTCAAAACTTTTTACAGCCATTCGGGGACATTTTCCTAAGAATGATCAAAATGATTGTTGTACCAATCATTGTGTCAAGCCTGATCGTTGCAGTTGCGGGCGTAGGTGATTTGAAAGCTGTAGGTAAATTGGGTGCTAAATCACTTTCATACTTTGTAGTGGTAACCCTTACAGCGATTGCTGTTGGTCTGATTTCAGCTAATATCATCCAGCCTGGTGCCGGTGTGAATATGAATAATCTGGAACAAACAGATATCTCCACATATGTTGATACAGCAGAAACGAAGCAGCATGAATCATTTGTGGACACGCTCGTTCACATTGTGCCGTCCAATCCAGTAAAAGCCATGGTAGAAGGCGATATGCTGGCAATCATCTTCTTCTCCGTATTGTTTGGACTAAGTATCGCGGCCATCGGTGAAAAAGGTAAACCAGTATTCCGTTTCTTCCAAGGTACAGCAGAAGGAATGTTCTACTTAACCAATATGGTCATGAAATTCGCTCCTATCGGGGTATTTGCCCTAATTGGTGTGACCATCTCCAAGTTCGGTTTGGAATCTTTAATTCCGTTAGGGAAGTTAGCGCTTTCTGTATATGGAACCATGATTTTCTTTGTTATCGTCGTTCTGGGGCTTATTGCAAAATTTGTAGGATTCAACATCTTTACGTTAATTAGACTTCTTAAAGCGGAATTGATTCTTGCGTTCTCTACTGCAAGTTCAGAAGCCGTTCTTCCGAAAATCATGGAAAAAATGGAGAAAGCGGGATGCCCGAAACATATTGCTACATTCGTTATCCCGACTGGATATTCATTCAACCTTGATGGCTCGACATTATATCAAGCATTGGCAGCTATCTTCATCGCTCAAATGTATGGAATTGATTTGAGTGTTTATGAGCAAGTTACGTTAATGCTTGTACTGATGATTACTTCCAAGGGTATTGCAGGCGTACCGGGTGTATCCTTCGTCGTTCTTTTAGCTACATTGGGAACCGTTGGTATTCCTGTCGAAGGTTTAGCGTTCATTGCCGGTATCGACCGTATTCTTGATATGGGACGTACGGTAGTCAATGTAATCGGTAATTCACTGGCTGCAATTGTCATCTCTAAATGGGAAGGTCAATTCAATCCTCCATCCGCCGAGGAATTAAAACAAGTTTCTTAATAACGAAAATCCAGAGTGAAGGTTCACTCTGGATTTTTTTTAATTTAAAACGCGGCTTCGTCTATTGACGGCTGCAAAGACACCCCTGTATCACATAGGGTCTCAAATGCTCCTGAAATCTTACCATCACACCAGGCGAATTTGGTCATTCCGGTTCAGAGTTGTTCTCCAGATTGCCTCGGCTCCATCCTTATCATGAGTACCCATTTTTTATCATGTGGATATTTAAATGTGCGGAGTTAGTTCATTATATAAAGGTGAAAGTGTAGTGCAAGCTTCCGTATTTAGTGAGGATGAATGAATATTCTCGGTTATATAACCTACGTCAAAACCAAAAAGTTTGTTAAAATAACAGTATTGATTGCAAGTTCGGAGGGGGTCTGGTTATGAAGAATGTTAGCGATGATATATTATATATGCATATGCAAGCTTCCCAACGGTTTGTCCTATTTAACGGACTCAACTTTCGGGAGTTTTCCTATTCACTGCCATTTGCCTTGGATTCCATCTTATTATTGAAACATCAATTCGATGGTGGGGAATACAATTTGAATGTGCTGCTTGAGAGTGCTTCGTCAGAGTCCATCGCCAAGCTTCTTAAAGAAAACGTCCGCTCATATGGTGATTTTTGCTGGGTCGACTTTGAAGAGGCGGAAGGGCTGAATGAGCTGGAAGGAAGGGAACTGGCGGAGCTTTTATATTTAGGTCATACCAAGACCCATTTGCAGCCTCCTTTTTTTCCTAAATTGAATAACCAACTTGCGTACCTTGCACAGGACGATGGATGGTTCAATAAGGTCTATTTTCGATCTCTTTCAACATTTTATATAATGTTGGGAAGTTTGATCCCCCTAAAGCTGGAGCTGCTGAAAGTAGAGCGGACGTGGCTCGGAGTCCGAAAGAAAAAAGAGTTGACGGCCATTCCTCTGGAAGTTATTTCCACCTTGATTCCGATACTTGCCGAGGGCATCGTTTTTTCGTTTCGAGATGCTAAATATTCAAGAGCGAAAATAGAAATTCCTGTATGGGTCGTAGGTGATTATTTAAACATGGACGAGATGCATGAGGACTTTTCAGACCGAAACGCTAAGAGTCCGGATGTCTTCATCACTTTCAGCAGAAAGGAAAAAATATGGGATTGTGTCATCAAAAATGATTCCTACAAGTGAAGATTCTCGATCTTTTCATTCTTTAGTAGTAAGACTTACTATCCCATGCATACAAGATAAGAGGGGATTCAGTGAACGGCAGCCCTTAGAAATGATTGGAAATGCATCGATGATGGAAGTTTCGCTTTTCCCGTTTTAGTGTAAAATGATACAATGAACATGGTTAAAAGAATATTGGAGGGTAATAACTCATGAAAACTAAACTTGGTTTGCTTTATGGTGGAAAATCTGCGGAGCATGATGTTTCAATGCAGACAGCTTTAGCGGTCATTAAAGCTCTCGATTTAGCAAAGTTTGATATATATCCGATTTACATAACAAAAGAAGGTTCATGGATAAATGGACCGAAATTGACGGCACCTGCCGAGAATGTCGCGGCTTTGACTTTCTTACCTGAAAAAACGACTTCCCCGCTGGCGCTGCAAGCACATTCAACTGATGAAAATAGTGAATCGACTGGATATGACGTCATTTTTCCATTGCTTCACGGTCCAAATGGAGAGGATGGCACGGTTCAAGGAATGTTGGAACTGCTGAATCTCCCTTATGTAGGGAATGGCGTATTAGCGTCGTCAGCTGGAATGGATAAGGTTATCATGAAAAACATCTTCGCCCAAGCTGGACTTCCTCAAGTGAAGTACACGTGGTTCATTCGCTCCGAATGGGAGGCCGATAAGGAAGCTGGCATTAAAAAGGTTGAAGATGAAATAGGGTACCCTTGCTTTGTTAAACCGGCGAACTTAGGTTCCAGTGTCGGCATCAGCAAATGTGATGATGCACAAAGCTTGGAAAAAGCGGTAGCTGAGGCTTTCCAATTCGACCGGAAGATCATCATTGAAGAAGGGGTCATTGCTCGGGAAGTGGAGTTTGGCATTCTCGGCAATGACGATCCGACTTGTTCGGTGGCAGGGGAAATCATCCCTAAAAAAGACTTCGCCTTCTATGATTACTCAGCAAAATACGAGGATGGCAATTCCGCAATGGTCATCCCGGCTGAGATAAGCGAAAGCGAATATGCTGCATTATCCGATATGGCAATAAGAGCCTTTAAGTCATTGGATTGCTCAGGGTTGGTCAGAGCTGATTTCTTCTTGACCAAAGATGGTGAAATTTATATTAATGAAGTGAATACGATGCCAGGATTCACTCCTTACAGCATGTTCCCATTACTGTGGAAGCATACGGGAGTCGACTATCCAGCGTTGATTGAAAAACTCGTGAAGCTTGCTTTGGAACGCCATCAAGAAAAACAGCAAATCAAATATACCGTCTAATCATCAGGTGATGTATAAGTTATCTCAACAAACCGTCAAATGGTCATTTTTTGATGGGTCCAAATTAGCAGGAGCCGGCAGTTAACTGGTTTCTGCTTCATTTGGTTAATGGATGGGAGATCGGTTAATGTTTCGAAGAATGTAGGAGGAACAAAATGATAAAGAGAACGTTAAAACAAGTGCATGAAATGGCAGCTGGATTGAATGATATCACTTCATTTCAATCCGTAGCAATTGAAGGGGTCACCATTGATTCAAGAAAAGTTAAAGAAGGATGCTTGTTCGTTCCGCTTAAGGGGGGGCAAGTTGACGGGCACCAGTATGTCAAGCAGGCTTTGGCGGAGGGAGCGGCAGCTTCTTTTTGGCAAAAGGATGTTCCGAATCCCCCTACCGATTTACCATTAATCATTGTCGAAAATACGGAAAAAGCACTTCAGGAATTAGCGCGTTCCTACCTTTCTCAGCTGAATATAAAGGTCGTCGGGATTACAGGAAGCAACGGGAAAACCACGACGAAGGATATGACGGCTGCCCTGCTTGCCACTACGTACAAAGTTCATAAAACGAACGGTAATTTCAATAATCACCTAGGCTTGCCACTAACGGTACTTTCGATTGAAGAGGATACCGAAGCGGCCGTTTTGGAGATGGGAATGAGCAGCCGCGGTGAAATCGAATTTTTGTCCAAAATGGCAAAACCTGATGTAGCCATCATTACCAATATCGGTGAATCGCACTTATTGGATTTGGGGTCACGTGAGGAAATTGCGAATGCAAAGCTGGAGATTGTCGAAGGCTTGGCGAAAGATGGCGTGCTGATCTATCACGGAGACGAACCGCTGCTTCGCAATCGGATCAAAAGGGATCTCCCTGATTTGAATGTAATATCTTTTGGCCGCACCGAACAAAATGATCTATTTCCACAGCTGATCACCCAAGGGACCGATAGCACCACATTTACCATCGCCTGTGATGAAAAGGAAGCTGAATACGAAATACCCGTTTTAGGTCATCATAATGTTCTTAATGCATTGGCAGCCATTTTGGTTGCGAAGGAGTTCGGTGTGGATGATTCCTCCATCCGAAAAGGCCTGTCAACCATTCAGTTAACGAATATGAGGATGGAATTGGTCGAGGGCGCAAAAGGGCAGAAAATCATCAATGATGCGTACAATGCGAGTCCGACTTCCGTTAAGGCCGCTGTCGAGCTGATCGAAGGTTTATCCGGTTTCGAGAAAAAAATCCTCGTTCTGGGAGACATGCTGGAGTTGGGACCGCAGGAGAAAGACTTTCATTTGAAAATTGGTGAATTGATTTCAAATGACCGGATTGATAAGATTTTCACCTATGGTCCTTTGGCCGAGTTTATTGGCAAGGGAGCAAGCGGAGCTTTTCCTGCAGAAAATGTTCGTTCCTTCCAAGATAAGCAGAAGCTTATTGAGGAGCTGAAAACATCGACGCAGGCAAATGACATCATCCTTGTGAAAGCGTCCAGGGGCATGAAGTTGGAGGAAGTCGTTCAGGCTTTACAGAAGTAAGGTTTTTTTAAACAGGTTGTTTTTATTTGATTCAATCAGGCTGCAGACCAACTCGATAATCATGGAGTTGATCTGCAGATTTTTTTGGTTCTCTCAATAAACGTTGCATACCTCTGCAGGCGCTCGTTTATCCTAAAAAAGTGTACCGGCAATGATGCTGATATCATCATCAATTTCGGAATGCCTCATTCTTGATAGCAAGAGCGCCTGTAGTAGGTCGTGTGTAGAAAGATGGGCGTTTTCAATGAATTCCTTCTCGATGCGTTCTGTCCGTTCAGCGGCGGAAGGACTAGGAGATTTAGAGAGGCCGTCTGAATAAATGATGAAGCGGCTTCCTGGTTCGTAATGAAATACTACTTTTGTTATCGGTGTTTCCTTAATGCAGCCTATAGGGCCAGCCCCTTCACTCAGTTTGAGAATGTAATTGGTGTCTGGGGCATGCAAAATGGCTGGGGGGTGTCCACAGTTCACATATTCAATGAATCTTTTCCTTGTATTCACGTATGTAATGAAGGCTGAAAAACAGGCATTGATTGTATCTTCCCAATGCATTCCCTGGAATAAACCCTTCATATGCTTTTTCAGTTCCCTGATTATGAGGATAGGATCCCGTATCCGTTTTATCAGCTCGGGTATCAAGGTTCGGATGGACATGTGTACAAGCGCTGTATGTATGCCTTTTCCGCACATATCGATCATGATGAAAGCGTATTTGCCGTCACTTACCTCGGTCCAGAAAAATAAATCGCCTAATAATTCAGTGGAAGGCTGGGAAAGGCCTTTGATCTCAATATGGTTATTTTGGATTGGTGTAGGTAAGCATAAATGTTGAAAGCCCCTTGCGATGCGCATGCTCCTTGCCGACTTCTGATTTATCTTTTCAAGTTCCTGTCCCTTCATTTTAAATGAGAACAGGTGCATGCTGATGTTTTGGAGTGAGTTTAACTTGATGTTGACTTCCACCGGGTCAGCAGGGACGGGGATGGTCAGATATAAGGTCTTTTTTGGTAACTCAGGAGGAACTCTCATTTTTTTCGTCCGTTTATAAATGAACAAAATCGGAATTTCAAGGGATTCGGCTAAGCTAAACAAGGCCGTTTGCTGCCAGGAATCTTTTGAAAGGTGCAATGGTAATACGAATAGTGTTTGCATGAGGTCCGTTGATTCCTGAAATAGATATCTTTGTTTCATTGGATTTTCCAAAAAAGTGACGTTCTTGTTCATTGTTTTTAACAATAGGCAAAACTCCTTGCATGCAGGTATATCTAATGAGTATATATTCATACAGCCTCCTTAAGTGTTATGTTTATAGGTCTATCATACTGTAATCCATAACGGTTTTTACCGTTTTTTCTTTTAAAATTGAAAAAATATACATTCATTGAGTTGGAATGCCTAGGTTTTTGGAAGGGGGAGATTGAGATGAGGAATTGGAGTTGGAGAAGCATGGTTCAAAATCAGGTTGAAACTATTTGTTCGAAATACATATCATATAGTAGGTAAAACCTTTCAGATAAGTATTGATTGTGCTTATTCAATAAAGAATCCTACACCTTGTATTGGGATATAGTAAGCGTGGGTCCTTTAAGAATCCTGTCGGTTCATTTTTCCAGAAGGAATTATGACATCATCTCCCCAAATGTGATACAGGGCGGGATTCGTATGGATGATTTGGACTTATCTTATTTTCGAAGTGATGAAAAGTTGTAGGGAACAGTGAATGGGTCGATATCCTTTATTGCATTAACAGTTTGAAAATGGTAATATGAAGTATGAGTTTAAATGTCTTATCATTGATGATTAGTTTAATTAATCAGGTTGAGGCAACAAAATTGTATGTTCTTACATGTTTCATGAGTTCATTCTTGAGATTATTTTAGATTAAATAGGCCGCGCGTCTGGTCATATATAAAAGCTGCATCTCTTGGCGGCTTTAGTAGCTAATAGGGAATCAAGCCGCATTTTAGCGCTTTTCCACTTCTGCAAATCCTCAACGCACCGGGCCTGTTTTGTATAAGAATCTTGGCTCTCGTCAAGTTTTGTTCATACAGTCTTTTTAAGTCTGTTGAATAAGGTGCAGCAGCCCTCACCTGAATAAAACGGTGAAACACCCGTTTATGCTACTTTTAATTTTCCATATTGAATTTAATTTTGGTTACATGTACTTTTAAAAAGATGTGCGTATGTTAAAAATAACTCTACACGTGCGCGAAGCTAAAAATGCCAGTGAATGCTCGTGCTGGTATATTTCCTTTTTAAAAAATCATATTGAGTTCATTTGAACTAAAAGGCAGACATACTTTTAGGTGATAATGATAAACTTTTGCATAAGAGATAAAGTAGAACATCCGTCATGATGATGAGGATTTGAACTAAACATCTGTGCATCATTCTTGAATGCACGTGTAAATTTACGATATAAAAAGGAGTACGAAAACATTGACATTGTTTAGCGAATTAGGATTAGATAGAACGTCTATGAAATCAATAGAAAAAATGGGATTTGAAGAAGCAAGCCCGATTCAATCCCAAACGATTCCTCTAGCACTTGAAGGTAAAGATATCATCGGTCAAGCGCAAACGGGAACAGGTAAAACGGCAGCATTCGGCATCCCGTTGATGGAGAATATCGATATCAACAATGAAAACGTTCAAGGGATTGTCATCGCACCTACGCGTGAGCTTGCCATCCAAGTTTCTGAAGAACTTTTCAAGCTTGGCTACGGAAAACGCGCTCGTGTTCTGGCGGTTTATGGTGGACAAGATATCGACCGTCAAATCCGTGCATTGAAGAAAAAACCACATATTATCGTTGGTACACCTGGTCGTCTTTTAGACCATATCAAACGTAAAAATATTAAATTGGGCGGAGTTCATACTGTAGTTCTTGATGAAGCGGATGAAATGCTTAACATGGGATTCATTGAGGATATCGAATCCATCCTTTCAACAGTTCCTGACGAAAGGCAAACATTGCTTTTCTCAGCTACAATGCCTGATCCGATCCGTAAAATCGCTGAAAGATTCATGCATGAACCAGTTCTTGTGCGCGTGAAAGCGAAAGAAATGACAGTGGATCGCATCGAGCAATATTACTTGGAGCTAAAAGAAAGTGAAAAATTCGATACATTGGCCCGCCTTTTTGACATTCAAACACCGGATCTTGCGATTGTCTTCGGACGTACGAAGCGCCGTGTCGATGAATTGGCTTCTGCCTTGAATATTCGCGGCTATATGGCTGAAGGAATCCATGGTGACCTTAGCCAGGCTAAACGTCTTTCCGTATTGAAAAAATTCAAGGATCGCAGCATCGATGTTCTAGTTGCAACAGATGTGGCTGCACGTGGTCTTGATATTTCAGGCGTTACACATGTATACAACTTTGATATCCCTCAAGATCCTGAAAGTTACGTTCACCGTATTGGACGTACAGGTCGTGCGGGTAAACATGGTATTGCCATTACGTTTGTAACACCAAGAGAAAGAGGCCAACTGCATGCGGTTGAACATACAACGAAAAAACGTATGGAAAAACTTAAAACTCCTACATTGACTGAAGCGTTGGAAGGCCAACAAAAAGCAGTTACTGAAAAAATCCTTTCTACAATCGAGAATGATGATTTAACATTATATCTTGGTCAAGCGGAAGAATTATTGCAAAAACATGGTGCGGCTGACCTAGTGGCTGCCATGCTTAAATCAATGACGAAAGAACCGGATCAAACGCCAATCAAGTTAACCGAAGAGTCTCCATCTCCAATGCGTCGCAATCGCGGGGGAAGCAGTTCTTCCAATAACAGACAGCGCAATGGCCGCAGTTCTTCAGGCAGAAAAGATTACGGCAGCGGATCAAGCAAACGCCCAAGTTCGAACCGTAAATCCAATGGTTACGGAAACCGTAGCACAAGCCAAAAAAGAGAAAAATCCAATAAAATTTAATTAATTATGAAAGCCGCTCAATTGAGCGGCTTTTTTTATGTATAGGTATAATCCAGCCAGGTTCTTTTGAAAGAGAAGTCCCGAAAAAGCAGGTTAATTGAGAGGGGATTATTATAGTATAATGGAGAAAAGTGCGCAGGCTGGATAATGCTTCAAAATATATCCCCATGCGGAAGAGGAGGGTTCATGGAACCGGAAAATCGCATCTCGAATAAGGCCTTGACCGTCTGGAAAATCAGTGGATTGATAGGCTCTGCAATCACTTGGATCATATCCATTGCGATACTCACACTTACCATCTTTTTTAAGTGGACATATTGGATTGTTGGTATTTTATTCATCATTTCGATCATCCAGTCGTATCTGTCCATCTACTTGATGCCATCGATAAAATGGAAAAGATGGCGTTATGAAGTACGGAATACGGATATTGACATCCAGAACGGTATTTTCATCATAAAAAGAACACTCATTCCGATGATTCGGGTGCAGCATGTTGAAACGAAGCAAGGACCGTTGTTAAGAAAATATGAGTTGGCCTCCGTGGAAATTTCGACTGCGGCAACCATGCATGTTATACCTGCACTCGACCTTGCAGAGGCAGATGAATTGAGGCGCTACATTTCCAGAATGGCCAGTGTGGAGGAGGAAGATGTCTGAATTAAAGAGGCTTCACCCCATAGCTGTATTGCTTAACATCTTGAAATCAATCAAGGAGTTAGTTCTGCCTTTCGTATTGGTGATCGTTATTCCTGGAAGGAATGAAGGAATTCCTGGGTGGGTACAACCGCTAGTCATTTCCGTCATTGTCCTTTTTTTGATCGTTCATGCGTTCCTTCAATGGCTACGCTTTACTTATCGCATAGAAGATGGCGAGTTTAGAATCGAGTCTGGGGTGTTCGTAAGGAAGAAACGATATATCAAGCTTGGTCGGATTCATAGCATCGATATTTCGGAGGGCATCATCCAACGGATATTCCGTCTGGTGAAGGTCAATATTGAAACGGCAGGAGGAACCCAAGCGGATGCCGTTTTATCGGCAATCAGTAAACGTGATGCCGAGCGCATCAATGCCTTCATAAGTGCCGAAAAAAACAATAAAGCGAGTGAGCCTCCTGGGTTGGAACAAGATGAATGGACCGGTAATGAAGAAGTCGTGATAGCTTCTTCCGTTTATAAGCAGACGTTGCCGCAATTAGTATTCATGGCTGCCACCTCGGGAGCGGTAGGGGTCTTTTTATCTGGGGCCATCGCTTTTATTTCACAGTTTGATGAGGTCATTCCTTTTGAACGGATATTTAAGAACTATGAAGACTTTGTTGGAATGGGCACCGTTATCTTGACCTCTTTTGCAATATTGGGCTTATTGGCCGTATATGTACTGGCCACATTAAGCATGGTCATGAAATATGCTTCTTTTACCGTGATGAAAACGGAGGAGGAACTCATCATTTCCAGAGGACTTCTCGAGAAAAGGCAGTTGACCATCCCTGTCCATAAAATTCAAGGAATTCGGATCATCGAAAATTTGGTTCGAAAACCGTTGGGATTCGCGACTGTTTACCTCGAATATGCGGGCGGCAGTATTGAAGATAAAGAAAGCTTATCCATCATGCTTTTCCCTTTTATCAAGAAGAAGCATTTACAAGGGAAATTAGGGGGAATGTTACCAGTTTATCAAACGACTATGGAAATGACCCCGATACCTAAACGGGCAATTTCCCGCTACATTTTTCGTAAAGCCCTTTTTATCATCCCTATCATTGGTGTCTTGTCCTGGTTTTTCAAGCCTTGGGGCTTCCTATCCCTACTGTTATTGCCGTTGGGGATCTGTTGGGCATACATGCAATATAGGGATGCCGGATGGAATATAGAAGGAGATTTATTGCTTTTGAGCCATCGCTTGTTCTCTAAGCAAACCTTGATCATGCAAAGAAGCAGGATCCAATCCGTTTCCTATAAAAAAAGCTGGTTTCAGAGCCGGAAAGGACTGGCCACGATATCAGCCTCGATCAAGTCTGGGGTTCATTCCCGGGTCGGCGTTGTCAGGGATGTTGAAGAAGGGGATTGCCGAACAATCGAATCTTGGTATGTACCTAAAAAAGCAGTCGACTCCAAATGATCGAAAGAGTCGGCTCTTTTTCCTATCATCTTTTTCTCCAATATAGTGGTGCGGTTAAAACGCCGATTACCAGGCCGGCCAAGTGACCGACAACATTGATCTGCGGTTGGATGAAGGTCATGATGATGGCGATTCCGGTCAGTGTATAGACTGTATTTCTTTCGTTGTTCGTAAAGTTGTTTTTATTGAATAACACAAGGTAAAGAAAGAAACCGAGTAAACCAAAAATCGCACCGCTTGCACCTATGTGGGTATAAGTGAGCGGTTTAAATAAGAAGGTCGCGATATTGGCCAGGATTCCGGTCGTCAAAAAGAAAATTAAGAACTTAAAGGAACCGAGATACTTCTCGAGGGCTGGTCCGAAGATGGCAAGCGAGAACCCGTTGAACAGTAAATGCGTGAATGTGCTATGGAGAAAAATCGGGGTGACCAATCGCCACCATTGTCCATCATTGATGAATAAATTTACACCTGAGCCGTAATAAAAAAGTAAATTGCCGGGAATTATGGGGAAAAGGACGAGAACGAAAACGAGCATCATGATGAAAATGAGCGCAGTCACAGCTCGATAGGCAGTGGTATATTCGCGGAAGCTTTCGGTTCTTGTAAACATAAATTCCTCCTGGGCATCGTTTTAATTAGGGACCATATTATCACCTTCTAGGTAAAAGAGTCCTCCTAATACTATGCAACATATCAATTGAATAGAAGAGGTGTCAAAGTGATTAAAGGTATCGGCGTGGACATAACTGAATTGGATAGAATGGAAACATTGATTGAACGACAACCGCGATTGAAGGAGCGTATATTGACGGAAAAGGAAATCTTGATTTTTGATGGGTTGAACGGAAGAAGGAAGATCGAGTATTTTGCTGGACGTTTTGCAGCCAAGGAGGCTTTTTCAAAAGCATACGGTACGGGAATCGGTAAGTACTTATCCTTCTTGGATATCGAAATCAGTGCGGATGATAAGGGAAAGCCGGCCATCTCCAAGCCGTTTTCAAATGGGGTGCATCTGTCGATTAGCCACAGCCGTGATTATGCGGTTGCCCAAGTCATCATTGAGAGGGTGGATTGAGTTTTGTCCGATCGGGTCATAAACCTTAAGGTTGTCTCATATACATTTAGTGCTATAGGGAGACAAGGCCCGGTAGAAGGTACATGGCAGAGTGGGGGCTCTAAGAGGGCTTTTTAGCAGGATCATGTTAGGTCCGCGCTAAAATGCTGAGGAGTCTAAGACATCAGTCGAGCCAATGTCCGGATCCTGCCTTTTCCTCTCCCTTTTACGTTCAAATGACAAAAAGGGGTTGAAAAGATGAAGAAGATGTTAATGCTTTTTGCAGGGATCATGCTCTTGCTTGCTCTTTCTGCTTGCGGCCAAAAATCACAGAGTGATGTAGTAAGTGAATTGAATGAGAAGCTTGGCGAGATGAAGGGATATAAAGCTAACGCGAAGATGACGTTGAAGATGGGCACGGAACCTCAAGTATATAATGTGGAAATTTGGCATAAGGATCCGTCTTTTTATCGCGTGAACCTAAAAAATGAAGAGAAGGATCAAAGCCAAATGATTTTGAAGAATGATGATGGTGTGTATGTATTGACGCCCGCTTTGAATAAAAGCTTTAAATTTCAAAGTGAATGGCCGGAGAACAGCAGTCAGGCCTATTTATTCGAGTCGTTGGTGAAAGACATTACGGAAGATAAAAGTGCAACATACAAAGAAACGGATAAACATTATGTCTTTGAAACGAAGACACGTTACCAAAACAATAAAATGTTGCCTTATCAAGAGATTACTATAAACAAAAAGGACCTATCCCCAGTCAGTGTAAAGGTCATGGACCCGGATAAAACGGCGTTGGTCCTTGTTGAATTTTCAAAAGTGAAATTCGATACGACCTTTGATAAGGATTCATTTGATATGAAGAAAAACATGACAAGCGCACAACTTGAAGCGCCTGTTATGGCAGAAGTCCAAAATGAAGGCTTTGCAGTGAAATACCCTGAGAATATTGGTGATATGAGCTTGACGGAAGAAAAGGAAATCAAGACCGATAATGATGGGGAACGTGTCGTTTTGACATATGAGGGCACGAAAAGCTTTACATTGGTTCAGGAAAAAGCTGAAGTGGTCCAAACTTCCGTTTCAACGAATGTGAATGGTGATCCGGTTGATTTGGGTTATACAGTTGGAGCCATGACTGGAAATACGATTGCGTGGACTTTTGAAGGTGTGGATTATATGCTTGCATCAAAGGATTTGACGCAGGTAGAGATGATAGAGGTGGCCCGTTCGGTTGGGGGAGATCCAGTCAAATAGGTTTGCAAAACAAGCTGATGTTTCCCGTCTCCTTAGGAAGGTTTCTTCTAGGAAGAGCAGGCGGGGAAGCGGCTTGTTATCATTTGGATCAGCTTCATCCGGCAACGGGCTGTATCTTGGGAAATTAGATTCTTTGGTGAAAAGCGCTTTATCTTTCTGGCGGTTGGTTATAGAATGGTCGTATAATGAAAAGCAAACTTTGCTATGGGAAGAATCTTATCGTAAGCATGAGAAAGAAGGAAATGGGCTTGGAAACGAAATTATTTCATCGAGATACGTGGGCAGAAGTGAATTTGGATCATATTCATGAAAATATTTCTTCAATGAAAACAAGATTGCAAACTGGCGTCAGCCTATTCGCTGTCGTTAAAGCGAATGCTTATGGACATGGGGATTATGAAGTGGCTAAAACGGCGCTTGAAGCGGGCGCTGATTTTTTAAGCGTTGCTTTTATGGATGAGGCGCTGGCTCTCCGGAAAAAGGGGATAACTGCTCCGATTCTTGTACTTGGGATCTCCAGGCCGGAAAGCGTGGCGATTGCTGCCGAGCAGGGGATTTCCGTGACAGCTTTTGATGATGCCTGGCTGGATAGTGCAAAGGCCCAGCTTAAACCGGGACAAGTCCTTCAGGTTCATATAAAAGTGGACAGCGGTATGGGCAGGATTGGCATACGCGATAAAAATAAACTGATGAAAGTGGAAAGTTCGCTTGAAAAGGAAGCGTGTTTCAACTTTCAAGGGATATTCACTCATTTCGCGACGGCAGATGAACTGAATACCGATTTCTATGAAAAACAGCTTGCCGTATTTAAAGGGATGCTCACTGCGCTTACGTCACTTCCGGAATTTGTCCATGCCGCCAATAGTGCTGCATCTTTGAGGTTTGCCGATCCGGTATGGAATGCGGTAAGGATGGGTATTTCCATGTATGGCCTAAGCCCATCGATGGAAATGAAGCCGATAGTTCCATTTCCATTACAACAAGCCATCTCGTTAAAAACGAAATTGGTCGCGGTTAAGCAGCTGGTTAAAGGTGAAAGTGTAAGTTATGGGGCGACCTATACGGCACAAGGAAATGAATGGATCGGAACCTTGCCGATTGGTTATGCTGACGGCTGGATCCGTAAGCTGCAAGGTCAGGAAGTGCTTATAGATGGAATGAGGGTTCCGATTGTCGGCCGGATTTGCATGGACCAATGCATGATCAAGCTCCCTAGATCATTCCCTGTCGGGACGGAGGTTACACTCATTGGTGCTGACGGACTGGAAACGATTTCCATTGATGAGATAGCTGCGAAACTGGAAACGATCAATTATGAGGTAACCTGCATGATAGGGGCAAGGGTACCGCGCGTATATATAAAAGATAACCAGCAAAAACATATCCGAAACTACATCTTGGAATGATCCGATTGTAAAAAAATCCTAAGAATGTGAATAAGATTTCCTTTATTATGCTGATAATAGGATTGAGAATAGAATATACTCTTTGCAGATAGGCATTTTAATGGTAATATTGAAAAGGATATATAATACAGGTGTGTAGTGATGGTGGAGGTGTATGTTTGTGTCTGAATCCAGCGCAACAAGAGAGATATTAATTCGATTACCTCAAAATTTTTTAACTGAACTAGATGGGTATGCGAGTGAGGAAAATGTGAATCGCAGTGAATTTATTTATCGTGCCACAAAAATGTATCTTCGTGAACGTAAAAAGAAAGAGTTCCGTGAATCGATGAAACGCGGTTATATTGAAATGGCGGCCATTAATTTAACGATTGCTTCTGAAGCTTTTCAGGCTGAATTCGAGGCTGGTCATTGCGTTGAACGATTAGTTAGCGGAGGCTGAGCCATTGATTGTTGTTAAGCGTGGTGACGTATACTTCGCAGACCTTTCCCCGGTGGTCGGTTCAGAGCAAGGCGGAACCCGTCCGGTATTGATTTTACAAAACGATATAGGTAATCGCTTCAGTCCGACTGTGATCGTGGCAGCCATTACAGCTCAAATCCAAAAAGCGAAATTGCCGACACATGTTGAGATTAATGCAAAAAAATACGGATTCGAGCGAGATTCCGTCATTTTATTGGAGCAGATCAGGACGATCGATAAGCAGCGTTTAACTGATAAAATCACGCATCTTGACGAACCTATGATGCAAAAAGTCAATGAAGCTTTGCAAATCAGCTTGGGTCTCATTGAGTTTTAGAGAAATGTTTTCCCGTTTTTGCGGGCGTTATTATAATACAAATCATTCTTGATTTATTTAGATGGCGCGATTCCTGATAAGGGAATCGCGTTTTTTTTATGATTGAAATAAGGGGGGGGCGTACCCCGTTTTGTGATAATGGGTCATTAGAGCAGGAAATATGAAAAAATTGACGAATAAAAATAGTGTACAATCAAACCCGTCTGGAGCGGTGCGTCATTAGGGCGGGGTTGTGATGTTTTCCTTGAAATATGTTTTTTTAAACGGATAACGGGTATAAAGTTATGTTGTAAATAGTTAAAGTGAAAACGAAAGTGCCAGGGGGAAACCTATGGAAAGGCTAGATGGAAACATCATTACAGTTAGTTAACATCCTTGTGACGAGGACAGGAAAACATAGCAATTGTGTTAGAATGGGAGGATATTATGAATCAATTGGTTTACGATTTTATTAAGCAAAATCAAGATTACATCCTGACTGAGTGGATGGATATCATGAAGGAAAGTACGGACGAAAGACTGCTAAAAGTTGTTTCTGATCGTATGTTCACGCAAACGAGCAGTGAATTTATCGATATGATCATCACGAATGTAGATAGTAAGAACAAGGAATTCACATTGAAGCTTTCGGATTTTGCCGAGAAAGTCGTCCAATTGGGATGGCCTCTTACATTCGTCAACGAAGGACTTCATAAATTCACGTTGATTGTCATTAATGGAATGGTGGAAAAGGGTCTGGTGACTCCGGATAATCAAGTCAATCTTGTTAATCATTTGGATAAGTGGGCCACACCGATAAACAATGAAATCGTCAATATATATACGCAAACCTGGGAAAGAACGGTGTCGATGCAGAAGATAGCCTTGCAGGAGCTTTCAGCACCGCTCATTCCTGTATTGGAGGGTATTACGGTCATGCCGCTGATCGGCACCATTGATACGGAGCGCGCCAAACAGATAATGGAAAACCTCTTGACCGGCGTGGTACAGCATAGATCCGAAGTCGTCCTCATTGATATAACGGGTGTACCGGTAGTGGATACGATGGTTGCACATCATATCATTCAGGCAGCGGAAGCGGTCCGTTTGGTTGGAGCTAAATGCATCCTATGCGGCATACGGCCGGAAATAGCCCAAACCATCGTTAATCTTGGGATTAACCTAAATGAAGTGATTACCAAAAACACATTGAAAAAAGGAATAGAAGTCGCGTTGGAATTAACGAGCCGCAAGATCGTAGAGGTGGAGGGATAAGGATGAGGATTCCGATATTAAAGCTTTATGACTGCTTGTTAGTCTCGATACAGTGGGAATTGGATGATGTGACCGCCCTTCAATTTCAAGAGGACTTGTTGCATAAGATTCATGAAACGAGCGCGAATGGCGTTGTCATAGATATTACCTCAATAGATTTTATTGATTCTTTTATCGCAAAGGTATTAGGCGATGTTTTTAGTATGTCTAAGCTTATGGGGGCAAAGGTTGTAATTACGGGAATCCAGCCAGCTGTTGCAATAACATTGATCGAACTTGGAATCAGTCTCGATGATGTCATGACAGCATTAGATTTAGAGAAGGGCCTGGAGAAATTACAACAGGAATTGGGGGATTAAAGAATGGAGTTCCAATCCTGCGTAAAAATAATTAATGAATGGGACATTGTAGCTGCAAGGCAGCTAGGAAGAAATGTCGCTAAAGAGCTGGGGTTCGGCACTGTCGACCAGGCAAGGATCACCACGGCTATAAGCGAATTGGCCCGAAATATTTACCTATATGCCGGACAAGGCAGTGTAAGCATAGAAAAGCTTAACCAAAACGGGAAGTCAGGATTGAAAATCATTGCAGAGGACCAGGGGCCTGGAATTGAGGACATCCGCAGAGTCATGGAAGATGGGTATACCACTTCAGGGGGATTGGGTGCAGGGCTTCCTGGTGCCAAGCGCTTGATGGATGAATTCGATATCGAATCGACACCAGGTGAAGGGACTACGATTGTCGCTACGAAATGGCTCCGTTAGGGGGGACTATGGATAATAGGGAGAACATGGAGAAAAAGTATCATGAGGCGCTTTCTACTTATCTTAAAGACCAAAATGAGCAGGCACTCTATCAAGGGCAAAAGATTAGCCGCCTACATATTAAATACAATATATCTCCAGAAGAAATCATCAGTATGCATAAAAATAACTTAATGGAACTTTACCCCGATTTACCTGGGAAAGTGATGGATTCTTTCGATTTCCTGCTTGAAGTCATGATGGGATATGGAATTGCCTACCGTGAACATCAAAGCCTCAGACATCAACAGCAGGAATTGAAAACGGAAATAGAAATTGCGGCAAACGTGCAGCATACCCTTTTGGAAACGGAAATACCCGATATAAAGTCTCTTGAAATTGGGGCGATAAGTGTTCCTGCCAGACAGATGAATGGAGATTATTATCACTTCGTCCAAGATGAAAATGAGCGGATCGGAGTGGGGATAGCAGATGTCATCGGCAAAGGGATCCCTGCGGCCTTGTGCATGTCCATGATCAAATATGCCATGGATAGTCTTCCTGAGCACCGGCATGAACCGAACAGTGTGCTTGAGAGTTTGAACCGTGTGGTTGAGCATAACGTCGATCCGAGCATGTTCATAACGATGTTCTATGGGTTATATGATCCGCATGACAGGAAATTCTCCTATGCTTCGGCTGGCCATGAACCGGGTTTTTATTATGACGCCGCTTCAGGGACTTTCAGTGATTTGGATGCGAAAGGTCTTTTGCTTGGAGTCGATAAGAAGACGAGGTACCGCCAATATGAAAAGACGGTGAACCGTGGGGACATGATCATCTTATTATCTGATGGAGTGACGGAATGCCGGACGAATGATGGATTTATAGAAAGGGACACAATTATTGGTTTCATTAAGAAGAATATGCATCTACAAGCCCAGGAAATGGTGAATAATATATATAAGCAATTGGAGAAAATGCAGAACTTCCAGCTAAGGGATGATTTCACCTTAATAATTTTGAAATCAAATGTTTAGCTTTTTTTTCTCTGGGTATAGATATAAGAATGAAGAGGATTTGAAGAGGTGGGTCAAGGATGAATATAACAGTAGATGTCAATGAATTGAATACTGAATTTATAGTGAAATTAAAAGGTGAAATCGATGCTTACACTGCGCCGAAGTTAAGGGAGTCACTATTCCCGATATCGGAACGGGACAACGTCAAGATCACCATCGATTTGACTGAAGTTTCCTACATGGATAGCACGGGTCTTGGAGTGTTTGTCGGTGCATTCAAAAGCGTGCGTGCGAATAATGGCGAATTCACTTTAGTTGGTTTATCGGAAAGGCTGCGACGTTTATTTGATATTACAGGTCTTGCAGATATCATTGATATAAAAAGTGGTACAGAGGGTGGGTTAGAATGAGTCAAGTATATGATTACATCGAAATGAAAATACCTGCAAAACCAGAGTTCATCGGTGTCATTCGTTTAACACTTTCTGGAATAGGAAGCCGTATGGGATTTGCGTATGAGGAAATCGAGGATTTGAAGATCGCTACAAGTGAAGCTTGTACAAATGCAGTGCAGCATGCGTATAAGGATTCGGAAAAAGGGGAAGTGAAGGTCAGTTTCGGCCTTTATCCAGACCGCTTGGAGGTCATGGTTTCTGATAGTGGTAAGAGCTGTAATTTCGAAGAAGTTCGCCAAGGTCTCGGACCATACGAAAATGGGCAAAAAGTCGAACTTATGAGAGAGGGAGGCTTGGGCCTTTACCTCATTGAAACTTTGATGGATGATGTGAAAATTCATCAGCATGACGGGGTTACAGTTTTTATGACTAAGTTTTTAGAAGGAGAGCAGGTGGAGATGGATGCAAAAACAGTCTCAACCTAATCAGGCACAAAGAGAACAAGTAAACGAGTGGATCAGAGCGTATCAGCAGAACCAAGATGACGAAGCGCAAAGCAATCTAGTCATCCATTATAAAGGTTTGGTTGAAACGATCTCGCGTAAGTACGCAAAAGGCAAATCATTTCAGGAGGATATTTCTCAGGTCGGCATGATTGGTTTATTAGGTGCCATCAGACGATATGACGAATCATTCGGCAAAAGCTTCGAAGCATTTGCCGTTCCTACCATAATCGGTGAAATCAAAAGGTTTTTGCGTGATAAGACCTGGAGTGTCCATGTTCCAAGAAGAATAAAGGAACTGGGACCGAAAATAAGGGTCACGGTCGAGGAACTGACGACGACGCTGCATCGTTCGCCAAGGATCGATGAAATAGCCGATAGCATAGGCGTGACGGAAGAAGAGGTTTTGGAAGCGATGGAGATGGGGAAAAGCTATCAAGCTTTATCTGTCGATCATTCCATCGAAGCGGATTCCGATGGCGGTACCGTCACCTTGCTTGATATATTCGGGAATGTGGATGAAGGGTTTGAAAGGGTCAATCAACGCCTTGTTCTTGAAAAGGTGCTTCATGTTTTGAGCGACCGTGAAAAGATGATCATCCAACATACCTATTTAGAAAACTTAAGCCAAAAAGAAGCGGGCGATAAGCTTGGGATTTCCCAAATGCATGTATCAAGGCTCCAGCGCCGTGCAATCAAGAAGCTTCAAGAGGCGATTAACGCTGAAAACTCGGAGTTAATACAGTGATTAAAGCTATTCTGCGTGAAGAAAAAATTGAAATCCTCGTCTCCCAATCCTCCAAAAACGGAATGGTCTATTGTGGTGATGATTATTTTTTTCTTCATACGAAAGAATACTTTGTATGTGTTTTGGCAGATGGGCTCGGCAGTGGTAAATATGCGTACGAATCTTCCCATGCCGTCATCGAAGAAGTCAAACGCAATCATGAATTGGATGTCGAATCACTGATGGCTGTATGCAATCAGGTTTTAATCGACAAACGGGGGGCGGCCGTATCCATTTTGAAAATTTTTTATGAAAAGAATGAATTTGTATACAGTTCCGTTGGTAACATCCGTTTCTTCCTGTATAATCCCAAGGTCGACAAGCTTGTCTACCCGTTGCCCGTAACAGGTTATCTATCGGGCAGGAAACAAAAATACAGGACGGAAAGATACAAATATGAACCGGATGCAAAATTCATTCTTTACTCTGATGGCCTTGAGCTTAAGGGTGCTAAATCATTTTTGAAAAGGCAGGCCCCTATCGAATTGAACGCTAAATCCATATTGGAAAGCAGTCCAGCAACTGCAGATGATACGACATTCATTTTAGGAAGCTTACTTTCGTTGTAATTCGGAAGTGAGCTTTTTTATATGGAATTCGCAACTTCATTCCTGATTTGCTAGACTATATATATGAGTTCGAAAGGCTGGAGGGAAACGTTATGATCGTTGTTGAAGATACGTTAAAAGAATTGATTAAACAAATATCCAATGAGCTAAGTTTGAAAAATCACCAGGTTCAAAACGTTATACAAATGCTGCAGGAAGGGAATACAGTTCCTTTCATTGCCCGTTATAGAAAAGAAATGACAGGTTCGCTTGATGAAGTCGAGATTCGTTCGATCATGGAAAGATGGAATTATCTAGAGAACCTCGGCCAAAGGAAAATGGAAGTTACCCGTTCAATCGGTGAACAGGGGAAATTGACGGATGAATTAAAAAGGCAAATCGATAAGGCAACAAAACTGCAGGAAGTCGAGGATTTATACAGGCCGTTCAAGCAAAAAAGGAGAACGAAAGCCACTGTCGCGAAAGAAAAGGGGCTTGAGCCGTTTGCCAATTGGCTGCTTGAATGCCATATGGATGCCCGAGTGAATGAAAAAGCCGCGGAATTCATTTCGGAAGAAAAAGAAGTTTCTTCTATTGAAGAGGCTGTTGCAGGAGCACAGGATATAATAGCTGAACATATTTCCGATGATGCAGAATTGAGAAAGTGGATTAGGGCAGAGATTTTTAAAGCCGGAAAAGTGATTTCGGTTGTTAAGAATCAAGAAAAGGACGAGAAAAGAATCTTTGAAATGTATTATGAATACGAAGAGCCTGTTCAAAGGATCGTACCGCATCGGGTTTTGGCGCTTAATCGAGGGGAAAAGGAAGAAGTGCTACGGATATCGATTCAGCCGCGAACTGAAATCATCATTGGTCATCTTGAGAGAAAAATCATAAAAAATGGTCATGCCGATGCAAAAGATATACTGATATCTGCGATTGAAGATGGCTTCAAACGTTTGATCATGCCATCCGTAGAGCGGGAAATCAGGAAGGAGCTGACTGAAAAAGCAGAGGATCAAGCCATTCATATATTTTCGGAAAACCTGCGAAATCTGCTCCTGCAGCCTCCGCTTAAGGGAAAGGTGGTACTTGCCCTCGATCCTGCCTACCGAACGGGATGTAAATTGGCTGTCGTCGATGAAACGGGCAAGGTGCTGGACATCAGTGTCATCTACCCGCATCCACCGGCTGCAAAGCTTCAGGCCGCGCGTGAAAAAACGATCGAGATACTTCAGCGATTCTCGGTTGAGATCGTGGCGATTGGCAATGGGACCGCGTCACGGGAATCGGAGCAGTTCATTGCCGATATATTAAAAGATGTCAAAGGGAATATTTCCTATATCATTGTCAACGAAGCGGGAGCCAGTGTATATTCTGCCTCGGACATTGCGCGAGAAGAGTTTCCGGATCTGCAAGTGGAACAGAGAAGTGCCGTATCGATAGGGAGAAGGCTTCAAGACCCATTAGCTGAACTTGTGAAGATTGACCCCCAATCAGTTGGGGTAGGCCAATATCAACATGATGTTTCCCAGAAAAAACTGGGCGAATCCCTCTCCTTTGTCGTGGAAACAGCTGTTAACCAAGTGGGAGTGAACGTCAATACCGCTTCATCTTCCTTATTGCAATATGTAGCTGGTTTATCAAAATCCGTTGCTCAAAATATCGTCAAGAAAAGGGAAGCGGAAGGGAAGTTTTCAAGCAGGAAGGAATTGAAGAAAATCCCAAGGCTAGGTGCGAAAACGTATGAACAATGCATAGGGTTCCTGCGTATCATTAATGGCGAAGAGCCTTTGGATCAAACCGCGATCCATCCAGAGAACTACGGTGCCGTCAATAAGCTGTTGAAGAAGATGGGGTTCACTTCAGCTGATTTAGGCGATGACGCATTGAATGCGGAGTTAACCAAATTAGACCCAGCTCAATTGGCCGATGAATTGGACATTGGGGAAATCACGATCAAAGATATAATAGAGGATTTACTGAAGCCGGGAAGAGATCCTCGGGATGAATTATCAAAACCTCTGCTTAAGCAGGATGTGCTGAAAATGGAGGATCTGCAAGTTGGAATGGAATTGCAAGGTACAGTGAGGAACGTCGTGGATTTCGGTGCGTTTGTGGACATTGGTGTTAAACAAGACGGATTGGTGCACATATCAAAACTTAGCAATCGGTTCGTTAAGCACCCGCTGGATATAGTGGCCGTTGGGGATGTGGTGACGGTTTGGGTCGAACAAGTCGACGCTCAAAAGCAAAGGGTATCTTTGACGATGCTCGAACCAAAGGAACAAAACTAGCTTGCGGCAAGCTCCTTCTTTAATTGGAAGGAGTTTTTTTGGGATATATATAACCGGGGCTTTCTTTCCTTTGATAAAAAAACCAGCATTGATTCAACATCTTCACTTGATGATAATCCTTTTCATAAAAGGCTTTACGAATTTGATTCTGGAACCAATTAGGCATAGCTTTTCCTCCCTTAGTCTCCTCTTGTATTATTAGTCTATGTTATAATGGGTTGTCCTGTTACCAGGGAATAGGAGGGGGAAATGGATAATCGGGAATTGCAAAAGCTAGTAGAGGAAATATCGTTGAAAGACTTTAATAGGAGATTTAAACACCTTGCCAGTTTTAATCCGCGCCTTAGAACGACAGGAGGTCGATACTTATTGCGATCACATAATATCGAAATTAACAAGAAGTATCTTGATGAACGCGGGATCGACGAAATCATTGGTATCATAAAGCATGAATTATGCCATTATCACCTTCACATCGGAAAAAAGGGGTATCAGCATCGTGATGCGGACTTCAAGCGTTTACTCATGGAGGTAGGGGCTCCGAGATTTTGCAAGCCGCTGCCATCAAATCAATTAAAGAGAAAAATGAATACGATTCAATATAAATGTAAAGACTGTCAGCAGGTATATATGAGAAAAAAACGAATTGACACCTCCCGTTTCGTATGTGGAAAATGCCGCGGAACCTTGATCTACCGGGGGTTTTTAGAGGGTGAAACAAAAATATAAAAAAACACAAAAGAACGCTTGACTTTAAGTTGCAACCTCTTTATAATCATAAGAGTCGACAAGATAACAACTTGTTCTTCACGACAAACACGAAGGTCCTTGAGCATGAAAAAGGAACCCATTTACATTATTCCGCAGTAGCTCAGTGGTAGAGCATTCGGCTGTTAACCGAACGGTCGTAGGTTCGAGTCCTACCTGCGGAGCCATTTTTTTGGGGAAGTACTCAAGAGGCTGAAGAGGCGCCCCTGCTAAGGGTGTAGGTCGCGTAAGCGGCGCGAGGGTTCAAATCCCTCCTTCTCCGCCAGTTACATATTATATCAAGGCCCATTGGTCAAGCGGTTAAGACACCGCCCTTTCACGGCGGTAACACGGGTTCGAATCCCGTATGGGTCACTCTCTTACATATCAACATGGTCCCGTGGTGTAGCGGTTAACATGCCTGCCTGTCACGCAGGAGATCGCGGGTTCGATTCCCGTCGGGACCGCCATTATTTTTTTAAGAAACACTTGCTAAAATAAAGTTATTGTGATATAATATTAACCTGACTGTTAATTATCACAAGTCATTGGGCTATAGCCAAGCGGTAAGGCAACGGATTTTGATTCCGTCATGCGAAGGTTCGATCCCTTCTAGCCCAGCCATTTTTATTTTAGAGCCATTAGCTCAGTTGGTAGAGCATCTGACTTTTAATCAGAGGGTCGAAGGTTCGAATCCTTCATGGCTCACCATTTTGTATGCGGGTGTGGCGGAATTGGCAGACGCACCAGACTTAGGATCTGGCGCCGCAAGGCGTGGGGGTTCAAGTCCCTTCACCCGCACTGATAATTTTCTTCTTGACATCAAGATGAAAAGGGTGTTATACTTACGAAGTCGCTTTCGCGGTCGTGGCGGAATGGCAGACGCGCTAGGTTGAGGGCCTAGTGGGGGAAACCCCGTGGAGGTTCGACTCCTCTCGGCCGCACCATTAACATCATAGAAATTAGCGCCCGTAGCTCAATTGGATAGAGCATCTGACTACGAATCAGAAGGTTGTAGGTTCGACTCCCGCCGGGCGCACCATTTTTTTACGGGAAGTAGCTCAGCTTGGTAGAGCACTTGGTTTGGGACCAAGGGGTCGCAGGTTCGAATCCTGTCTTCCCGACCATCCTTTCTCGTAACATTTCAAGAAAATATAAATGCGGGTGTAGTTTAGTGGTAAAACCTCAGCCTTCCAAGCTGATGATGAGAGTTCGATTCTCTTCACCCGCTCCATTATTGCTCTTTGAAAACTGAACAAAACAAAGCGCCAACGTTAAATTTTAAGTGAGCACACACTATCAAAAAAGCAAATGAGCAAGTCAAACATTTCTTCGGAGAGTTTGATCCTGGCTCAGGACGAACGCTGGCGGCGTGCCTAATACATGCAAGTCGAGCGAATCGATGGGAGCTTGCTCCCTGAGATTAGCGGCGGACGGGTGAGTAACACGTGGGCAACCTGCCTATAAGACTGGGATAACTTCGGGAAACCGGAGCTAATACCGGATACGTTCTTTTCTCGCATGAGGGAAGATGGAAAGACGGTTTACGCTGTCACTTATAGATGGGCCCGCGGCGCATTAGCTAGTTGGTGAGGTAATGGCTCACCAAGGCGACGATGCGTAGCCGACCTGAGAGGGTGATCGGCCACACTGGGACTGAGACACGGCCCAGACTCCTACGGGAGGCAGCAGTAGGGAATCTTCCGCAATGGACGAAAGTCTGACGGAGCAACGCCGCGTGAACGAAGAAGGCCTTCGGGTCGTAAAGTTCTGTTGTTAGGGAAGAACAAGTACCAGAGTAACTGCTGGTACCTTGACGGTACCTAACCAGAAAGCCACGGCTAACTACGTGCCAGCAGCCGCGGTAATACGTAGGTGGCAAGCGTTGTCCGGAATTATTGGGCGTAAAGCGCGCGCAGGTGGTTCCTTAAGTCTGATGTGAAAGCCCACGGCTCAACCGTGGAGGGTCATTGGAAACTGGGGAACTTGAGTGCAGAAGAGGAAAGTGGAATTCCAAGTGTAGCGGTGAAATGCGTAGAGATTTGGAGGAACACCAGTGGCGAAGGCGACTTTCTGGTCTGTAACTGACACTGAGGCGCGAAAGCGTGGGGAGCAAACAGGATTAGATACCCTGGTAGTCCACGCCGTAAACGATGAGTGCTAAGTGTTAGAGGGTTTCCGCCCTTTAGTGCTGCAGCTAACGCATTAAGCACTCCGCCTGGGGAGTACGGCCGCAAGGCTGAAACTCAAAGGAATTGACGGGGGCCCGCACAAGCGGTGGAGCATGTGGTTTAATTCGAAGCAACGCGAAGAACCTTACCAGGTCTTGACATCCTCTGACAACCCTAGAGATAGGGCGTTCCCCTTCGGGGGACAGAGTGACAGGTGGTGCATGGTTGTCGTCAGCTCGTGTCGTGAGATGTTGGGTTAAGTCCCGCAACGAGCGCAACCCTTGATCTTAGTTGCCAGCATTCAGTTGGGCACTCTAAGGTGACTGCCGGTGACAAACCGGAGGAAGGTGGGGATGACGTCAAATCATCATGCCCCTTATGACCTGGGCTACACACGTGCTACAATGGATGGTACAAAGGGCTGCAAACCTGCGAAGGTAAGCGAATCCCATAAAGCCATTCTCAGTTCGGATTGCAGGCTGCAACTCGCCTGCATGAAGCCGGAATCGCTAGTAATCGCGGATCAGCATGCCGCGGTGAATACGTTCCCGGGCCTTGTACACACCGCCCGTCACACCACGAGAGTTTGTAACACCCGAAGTCGGTGAGGTAACCTTCATGGAGCCAGCCGCCTAAGGTGGGACAGATGATTGGGGTGAAGTCGTAACAAGGTAGCCGTATCGGAAGGTGCGGCTGGATCACCTCCTTTCTAAGGATAATACGAGTGCGCTTTTGTTTTGTTCAGTTTTGAATGAGTAATTCATTCAATGAAGGTAGAGGCATCACGATGTGATGAATTCTCTCCACTTTGTTCCTTGAAAACTAGATAATAGATAGAAGGCAATTAATTTTTTCAAAGCATCTGTAAGACTTTTTTAACGGTTAAGTTAGAAAGGGCGCACGGTGGATGCCTTGGCACTAGGAGCCGATGAAGGACGGGACTAACACCGATATGCTTCGGGGAGCTGTAAGTAAGCTTTGATCCGGAGATTTCCGAATGGGGAAACCCACTGTTCGTAATGGAACAGTATCTTTACCTGAATACATAGGGTACTGAAGGCAGACCCGGGGAACTGAAACATCTAAGTACCCGGAGGAAGAGAAAGCAAACGCGATTTCCTGAGTAGCGGCGAGCGAAACGGAATTAGCCCAAACCAAGAGGCTTGCCTCTTGGGGTTGTAGGACACTCAACATGGAGTTACAAAGGAACGGGGTAAATGAAGCGATCTGGAAAGGTCCGTCAAAGAAGGTAAAAACCCTGTAGTTGAAACTTCGTTCCCTCCTGAGTGGATCCTGAGTACGGCGGGACACGAGAAATCCCGTCGGAAGCAGGGAGGACCATCTCCCAAGGCTAAATACTCCCTAGTGACCGATAGTGAACCAGTACCGTGAGGGAAAGGTGAAAAGCACCCCGGAAGGGGAGTGAAATAGATCCTGAAACCGTGTGCCTACAAGTAGTCAAAGCCCGTTAATGGGTAATGGCGTGCCTTTTGTAGAATGAACCGGCGAGTTACGATTTCATGCGAGGTTAAGTTGATGAGACGGAGCCGCAGCGAAAGCGAGTCTGAATAGGGCGAATGAGTATGAGGTCGTAGACCCGAAACCAGGTGATCTACCCATGTCCAGGGTGAAGTTCAGGTAACACTGAATGGAGGCCCGAACCCACGCACGTTGAAAAGTGCGGGGATGAGGTGTGGGTAGCGGAGAAATTCCAATCGAACCTGGAGATAGCTGGTTCTCTCCGAAATAGCTTTAGGGCTAGCCTCAAGATGAGAGTATTGGAGGTAGAGCACTGATTGGACTAGGGGCCCCCAACGGGTTACCGAATTCAGTCAAACTCCGAATGCCAAATACTTATTCTTGGGAGTCAGACTGCGAGTGATAAGATCCGTAGTCGAAAGGGAAACAGCCCAGACCACCAGCTAAGGTCCCAAAGTATACGTTAAGTGGAAAAGGATGTGGAGTTGCTTAGACAACCAGGATGTTGGCTTAGAAGCAGCCACCATTTAAAGAGTGCGTAATAGCTCACTGGTCGAGTGACTCCGCGCCGAAAATGTACCGGGGCTAAACGTATCACCGAAGCTGTGGATTGACACCGTAGGGTGTCGATGGTAGGAGAGCGTTCTAAGGGCGTTGAAGTCAGACCGGAAGGACTGGTGGAGCGCTTAGAAGTGAGAATGCCGGTATGAGTAGCGAAAGAAGGGTGAGAATCCCTTCCACCGAATGCCTAAGGTTTCCTGAGGAAGGCTCGTCCGCTCAGGGTTAGTCGGGACCTAAGCCGAGGCCGAAAGGCGTAGGCGATGGACAACAGGTTGATATTCCTGTACCACCTATACATCGTTTGAACGATGGGGGGACGCAGAAGGATAGGGTAAGCGCGCTGTTGGATATGCGCGTCCAAGCAGTTAGGCCGGAAACGAGGCAAATCCCGTTTCCATTAAGGCGGAGCTGTGATGGCGAGGGAAATATAGTACCGAAGTTCCTGATTCCACGCTGCCAAGAAAAGCCTCTAGTGAGATGTAAGGTGCCCGTACCGCAAACCGACACAGGTAGGCGAGGAGAGAATCCTAAGGTGTGCGAGAGAACTCTCGTTAAGGAACTCGGCAAAATGACCCCGTAACTTCGGGAGAAGGGGTGCTTTTTAGGGTGAATAGCCCGGAAAAGCCGCAGTGAATAGGCCCAGGCGACTGTTTAGCAAAAACACAGGTCTCTGCGAAGCCGCAAGGCGAAGTATAGGGGCTGACACCTGCCCGGTGCTGGAAGGTTAAGGGGAGAGGTTAGCGCAAGCGAAGCTTTGAACCGAAGCCCCAGTAAACGGCGGCCGTAACTATAACGGTCCTAAGGTAGCGAAATTCCTTGTCGGGTAAGTTCCGACCCGCACGAAAGGTGTAACGATCTGGGCACTGTCTCAACGAGAGACTCGGTGAAATTATAGTACCTGTGAAGATGCAGGTTACCCGCGACAGGACGGAAAGACCCCGTGGAGCTTTACTGCAGCCTGATATTGAATTTTGGTACAGCTTGTACAGGATAGGTAGGAGCCTGAGAAGCCGGAGCGCTAGCTTCGGTGGAGGCGTTGGTGGGATACTACCCTGGCTGTATTGAAATTCTAACCCGCGCCCCTTATCGGGGTGGGAGACAGTGTCAGGTGGGCAGTTTGACTGGGGCGGTCGCCTCCTAAAGAGTAACGGAGGCGCCCAAAGGTTCCCTCAGAATGGTTGGAAATCATTCGTAGAGTGTAAAGGCACAAGGGAGCTTGACTGCGAGACCTACAAGTCGAGCAGGGACGAAAGTCGGGCTTAGTGATCCGGTGGTTCCGCATGGAAGGGCCATCGCTCAACGGATAAAAGCTACCCCGGGGATAACAGGCTTATCTCCCCCAAGAGTCCACATCGACGGGGAGGTTTGGCACCTCGATGTCGGCTCATCGCATCCTGGGGCTGTAGTCGGTCCCAAGGGTTGGGCTGTTCGCCCATTAAAGCGGTACGCGAGCTGGGTTCAGAACGTCGTGAGACAGTTCGGTCCCTATCCGTCGCGGGCGCAGGAAATTTGAGAGGAGCTGTCCTTAGTACGAGAGGACCGGGATGGACGCACCGCTGGTGTACCAGTTGTCTTGCCAAAGGCATAGCTGGGTAGCTACGTGCGGACGGGATAAGTGCTGAAAGCATCTAAGCATGAAGCCCCCCTCAAGATGAGATTTCCCATGGCGCAAGCTAGTAAGATCCCTGAAAGATGATCAGGTTGATAGGTCAGAGGTGGAAGCGTGGCGACATGTGGAGCTGACTGATACTAATAGATCGAGGACTTAACCAACGCTTTAAAAAATGAAAGGCCTTCTTATTATCTAGTTTTGAAGGAATGAAAATTCCCTCTTGCATTTCAAAATCATATATGTTATGATAAGAGATGTACTGGAAAATGATTATATGTTTGGTGGCGATAGCGAAGAGGTCACACCCGTTCCCATTCCGAACACGGCAGTTAAGCTCTTCAGCGCCGATGGTAGTTGGGGGTTTCCCCCTGTGAGAGTAGGACGCCGCCAAGCTGTAATCAATTTCATAAAGCATCATTTATACCGTCGCGGGGTGGAGCAGTCCGGTAGCTCGTCGGGCTCATAACCCGAAGGTCGCAGGTTCAAATCCTGTCCCCGCAATCATGAAAAAAACGAAACTTATGTTTCGTTTTTTTGTTTTATCCAAAATGCGAATAATAAGACCTTAACTTATTTGTTTCTTCTTTTGAAACAAGGTAAACTACATATAGAGCTCTTTGACCATCGTGTTAAATATCGTTTCTGGTTCACGTCAAAATCCGGATGATGATTTTGCTAATAATGATAAAAGGTGATTGATATATGCAGCATGTTGAATGGATTTCTCAAAATGAAGAAGAAACGGCGCAGTTTGCACAGAAGCTGGCCCAAAGGCTTTCAAGCCGTGATGTATTGGCCTTGGAAGGCGACTTGGGTGCAGGGAAAACGGCATTTACCAAAGGCCTGGCCAAAGGGTTAGGCGTTTCCAGAACGGTAAACAGCCCAACTTTTACGATTATAAAGGAATACATGGGCCGATTGCCTTTATTTCATATGGATGTATACCGGGTTAGTGAATCCGAAGAAGATTTAGGATTCGATGAATATTTTGAAGGTGATGGTGTGACTGTCGTTGAATGGGCACATATAATAAAGGATCAGCTTCCAGATGAAATCCTGACCATCTATATTTATCGTCTCGGTGATACTAGCAGGCGGATTGTCCTGGAACCTAAAGGTGACCGGTATGTAAAGTTATGTAAGGAGATTATTTGATGAAAGTTTTAGCGATAGATACATCGAACTTCACATTAGGGGTCGCCCTTGTGGATGGCAATCAGGTAATTGGAGAGTACACGACAAATTTGAAGAAAAATCATTCAGTTCGGGTCATGCCGGCCATTGAAACGCTGCTTAAGGATTGTGATACCGCTCCAAAGGAATTGACCAAGATAGTGGTCGCCAAGGGGCCAGGCTCTTATACAGGAGTAAGGATTGGTGTGACAATCGCCAAAACTTTGGCCTGGACGCTTCAAATACCGTTATCAGGCGTTTCGAGTCTGGAAGCATTGGCCGCTAATGGACGCCATTTTAATGGGCTGATTTCTCCCTTGTTCGATGCAAGAAGAGGGCAGATTTATACCGGTCTATATGAAATGGACAATAATCTGTTAAAAACGGTGATGGAAGATTGTAATATCCTATCCTCTGAATGGGCGAAACGATTGAAGGGATTGGATCGTCCCATTTTATTTGTTGGCCAAGATGCAGATATCCATCGGGAGGCAATCACGGACTCACTGGGCGAATCAGCCGTATTTGCCCCGATACAGTCCTTCAACTCAAGACCAAGCGAACTGGCTTTCCTTGGCCTTAACAAGACGGAAGAGGATATTCACAAGTTTGTACCGAACTATATACGCATGGCGGAAGCAGAAGCTAAGTGGCTTGAACAGCAGGGGAAATAAAAAAGAAAGCGACCGATTATTATGAGTAAAACAATGACGTTCCGAAAGATGAAAACGGAAGATATCGACCAAGTGCTGCACGTGGAAACACAGTCCTTTACTCTGCCTTGGAGCCGGGAAGCTTTTTATAATGAATTGAATCATAATCAATATGCCGTATACATGGTAATAGAGGACGAGGGGAAAATTGCCGGTTATTGCGGTGCATGGATCGTCATCGATGAATCGCACATCACCAATATTGCCATTCTGCCCGAATATCGAGGGCAAAAGCTTGGGGAAGCCTTGCTCAGGAAGATGGTTGAGATCTCCATTGCCATGGGTGTGGTGAGGATGACTCTTGAAGTTCGTGTCAGTAATGTAGTGGCCATTACACTTTATGAAAAGCTAGGTTTTCAAAAGGGTGGAATCCGGAAGAATTATTATACAGATAATCTAGAAGATGCTTATGTTATGTGGGTGAATTTTGCATGAAAACAGATCAACTTATATTAGGAATAGAAACGAGCTGTGATGAAACCGCGGCTGCGGTCATCAAAAATGGAACAGAGATAGTAAGCAATGTCGTGGCTTCACAAATAGAAAGCCATAAACGTTTTGGCGGGGTCGTCCCTGAAATAGCCTCGCGTCATCACGTGGAGCAAATTACGATTGTAATTGAAGAAGCCCTGCTCCAGGCAGGTGTGAGCTATGAAGATTTGGATGCGATAGCTGTTACAGAGGGCCCTGGTCTGGTAGGGGCACTCCTGATAGGTGTGAATGCGGCTAAAGCGGTGGCTTTCGCCCATGGACTCCCGATTGTAGGGACACACCATATTGCCGGCCATATTTATGCGAATCGGCTTATTCAGGAAATTGAATACCCTGCATTATCTTTGGTCGTTTCAGGCGGCCATACCGAATTGGTCCTTTTGGAAGAACCGGGCTCCTTCAAGGTGATAGGGGAGACGCGTGATGATGCAGCAGGGGAGGCCTATGATAAAGTGGCACGGACCTTGGGGCTTCCTTATCCAGGCGGTCCGCATATCGATAGGCTTGCCCAAATGGGTTCACCTTCATTGAAGCTTCCCCGGGCGTGGCTGGAAGGCAGCTATGACTTTTCCTTCAGTGGATTGAAATCCGCCGTGATCAATACTTTGCATAATGCAGAACAGCGCGGGGAAAAGATTGAACCTGAAGATTTGGCTGCCAGCTTCCAGGCGAGCGTAATAGAAGTTCTCGTCGTGAAGGCTGTGAAGGCTGCCAAAGAGTACAATGTTAAACAGGTATTGCTTGCAGGGGGAGTTGCTGCGAATAAAGGGCTAAGGGAAGCGTTAACGGAGGCATTTTTGGAGTTGCCTATCGATCTATCCATCCCTCCCCTTTATCTTTGCACGGACAATGCGGCGATGATCGGTGCTGCTGGAAGTGTAATGTTCGAAAAGGGTAAACGCTCCGGAATGGATTTGAACGGAAACCCTGGATTGGATATAGAAATGTTTTAAAGAATGAGAAGACAGGATCCCTATTGAGGGATCCTGTTTTTTGCCCCGTTTTATTAAAAATAGAATATTCTGTGGATAATTATTTTGGGGAAATCGAACGTCATGTGTATAAACAGGTGATTATGTGGATAAGTGGATATGTTTCTGTGGATAATGTGTATAACTCTAATTGTTCGCTAGTGAAGGGTAATTGTTTTGTTAATAAATGTGTGGATAACTTTAATTGTCTTTTTCATTCAAAAAGAAAAGACCGAGTCATCAGACTCTGGTCTTTTGTCATTCTTCCAGTTCCGCCCATTCCTCGAGGAGCTGGTCCAATGTTTCTTGGGCTTGATCGAGCTTTGTTTGGACCTCCATCACCTTTTCGTGGTCCTGAAAGACATTTGGGTCGCAAAGGAGTTCATTGTATTCGTTTATTTCGGCTTCAAGCTGCTCCATGGCCGCTTCGATTTCCTCTATCCGCCGCTTTCTCTGCCGTTCAGCCTTTTTAGCTTCCTTATCGATCTTGTAATTCGTTTTTTCGACAGCCACATCTACGATTTTCGCTTGATTTTCCTGTTCAAGCGCCTTGATCTCCGCTTGCTCTTGTTTTTTCTCTACATAATAATCATAATCACCAAGGAATTCCTCATTGCCTTCCTTGGAGAGCTCGATGACCTTGGTGGCAATTCTATTTATGAAATAACGGTCATGTGAGACGAAAAGTATCGTTCCCGGATAATCGATCAACGCATTTTCAAGCACCAATTTACTGTCGAGATCCAAATGGTTCGTGGGCTCATCCAGTATCAAGAAATTCCCTTTCTCCATCATCATCTTGGCCAGCGCCAGCCGGGCCTTTTCCCCGCCGCTTAAAGTGGACACGGTTTTCAAAACATCGTCCCCGCTAAAAAGGAAATTCCCGAGAACCGTGCGGATATCCTTTTCCGGTTTAAGGGGATAGTCATCCCATAATTCATTGAGTACGCGCTTATTGGAAATAAGGTTGGCTTGTTCTTGATCGTAGTAGCTGACCTCGACGTTCGTTCCGAAACGGAAAGATCCGGCACGTGCAGGCAGCTTGGAGATGATCGTCTTCAGTAATGTCGATTTTCCAACCCCGTTCGGACCGACTAGCGCTATGCTTTCGCCTTTCGTCATCCGCGAGTTAATGTTTTTGGAAACCGTTTCATCTTCGTAACCGATCGCCAAATCCTGAAGGTGGAGCACTTCGTTTCCGCTTTGCTTCTCAATCTGGAATGAAAAATTGGCGGATTTCTCATCACCTTGCGGCTTGTCCAGCACGTCCATCTTTTCAAGCTGTTTGCGCCTGCTTTGCGCCCTTTTCGTGGTCGACGCCCTTGTGATGTTCCGTTGGACAAAGTCGCGGAGCTTTTCGATTTCCCCCTGTTGTTTCTCGAACAGCTTCATGTCCCGCTCATAATCCTCGGCTTTTCCCTCCAGGTAGGAACTATAATTCCCATAATACTTTTTCATATTATTGCGGGAAATTTCATAAACCTGATTGACCACTTTATCGAGGAAATAACGGTCATGGGAAACGATGAGGACAGCGCCTTGATAGCTCTGTAAATATTGTTCAAGCCATGAGAGGGTTTCGATATCCAAATGGTTCGTCGGCTCATCGAGTATCAATATATCCGGTTTCCTTAGCAACAGCTTCCCTAACGCAAGCCTCGTTTTTTGGCCGCCGCTCAATGTGGAAATCAGGGTAGAGTAGTCAAAGTCTGCAAACTGAAGGCCATGCAATACGGAACGGATATCCGCTTCATACTGATAACCGCCCTTTTCCTTGAATGCGACCATCAGTGCGTCATATTCGTTGAGCACCTTTTGGTACACGGCTTCATTTCCAAAGATATCAGGCTTGGCCATATCCGCTTCAAGGCGGCGCAGCTCCTTCTCTTGATCCATAAGATCCTTGAATACGGTCAGCATCTCATCCCAGATGGTCAGCTCGGATTCAAGGCCGGTATCCTGTGCCATGTAGCCGATCGTGACACCTTTTGGCTTGATGATTTCACCGCCATCATGCGATAGCTGGCCGGCTATGATTTTCAGCAATGTGGATTTACCCGCACCATTCCGCCCGACAAGTGCAATTCGATCTTTATTCTGAACTTCGAGCTTCATGTTTGATAAAATAAGTTCAGCTCCGTAATATTTTGATAGTTGATTGATTTGTAATAAAATCATAGTTTCACCTCAATTGATTATTGTTAGTGTAACGTATTATAGTTATTATCGGCAATAGCTTGGTTCCGGGCCAAAACAAGCTGTTACATAAAGTGGAATAATAGTGTATTATTTAGGAGGGGTTATTTAATGGCAGACTTGACGCATTTCAATGATCAAGGCAGGGCAAAAATGGTCGATGTGAGTGCCAAGCCGGAAACGACCCGGACGGCCACGGCTCGATCGAGCATTATGGTGAACGATGAAATATATGAAGCGATCACCAACCAGAAAATGAAAAAGGGTGATGTTTTGGCTGTCGCCCAAGTTGCGGGAATCATGGCCAGCAAGAATACGTCCAATATCATCCCGATGTGCCATCCCATTGCACTGCAGGGGGTCAATATAGCCTTTGATTGGGAAAAGGAACCAAAGGGATATAGACTTGGGATTGAAACGGAAGCCAAGACCAAAGGGAGTACAGGTGTGGAAATGGAAGCGTTAACAGCTGCATCCGTGACTGCCCTTACTGTATATGATATGTGTAAGGCCTTGGATAAGGGGATGGTAATCGGGCCTACATTCTTAGTCGAGAAAACCGGTGGAGTATCCAGCAGCGATTATAGAAGACAAGTAAATCAAACAAATAGAGATTGAAAAGCATGTGTGAAGGCGGGGAAGAATGATGAACCATGACCCAAAGATACCGCAGGCAACTGCAAAAAGGTTGCCACTGTACTATCGATTTTTAAAGAACTTACACTCCTCAGGAAAACAAAGAGTTTCCTCGGCAGAGTTAAGCGAAGCTGTAAAAGTGGATTCTGCCACCATTCGCCGCGATTTTTCCTACTTTGGCGCGCTTGGGAAAAAAGGCTACGGCTACAATGTCAATTATTTATTATCCTTCTTCAGGAAAACCCTGGATCAAGATGAGCTGACGAAAGTCGCTTTGATCGGGGTAGGGAATTTAGGGACTGCGTTCTTGAATTACAATTTCATAAAAAATAATAATACAAAGATCGAAATGGCATTTGAAGTTTCTGAAGACAAGGTAGGGAAGCAAATAGCTGACGTGCCGATTTATCATATGGACCAAATCGATACACTATTGCAGGAAAATAATATCACGGCTGCTATCTTGACAGTCCCTGCACAAGTGGCTCAGACGATTACCGATCGCCTGGTCAAAGCGGACATTAAAGGGATATTGAATTTCACCCCTGCGCGGCTGACGGTGCCGCCATCCATAAGGGTGCACCACATTGACCTTGCCGTGGAGCTCCAATCGCTCATCTACTTTTTGAAGCATTATCCGGTAGTGGAGGAAGCGGCATTAGAAGAATGAAAAAACGCTGCACATTTGCAGCGTTCAGACTGTAGACAAACTCGATGAAAATCGAGTTTGTCTATTTTTATGGCCTGTACAATTTAGACGTTGATTTCCACTCCAGGCACTCGCTTTCCGCGGGCGGTCGGGGAGCCTCCTCGGCTTTGCCTGCGGGGTCTCCCCTAGACGCGCTTTTCCCGCAGGAGTCTCGTACCTTCCGTTCCAATCAACTTTGTCTTACCTTTTAGATAGAACACTTTTGACTGGAGTCATTTTTGTTTTAAAATTGAAGTATTAAAACTTGAGGTGATGAGGATGCTTTCTAAACATGATACTATTCAGCGAGATCAACTTGAAATGATTACTTTAGATCAACTGGTGCCACCGAACCATTTGGTTCGTAAAATGGAGGCTGCCATTGACTTCACTTTCATTTATGACTTGGTGAAAGATATGTACTCAGAGGTAGGACGCCCAAGTATTGATCCAGTTATTTTAGTTAAACTGACTTTCATTCAATATACCTTCGGTATTCGTTCCATGCGTAAAACGATTGAAGAAGTTGAAACCAATATGGCTTATCGTTGGTTGTTTCCATGATAAAGTGCCTCATTTCTCTACGTTCGGAAAAAATTATGAGCGACGCTTTAAAGATACAGACCTGTTTGAACAGATTTTCTGTCGCATTTTAATGACAGCTGCTAATAAAAAGGTAATAAGTGTAGAACACGTTTTCGTGGATTCCACACATGTGAAAGCCAGTGCGAATAAACGGAAATTTGAAAAGAAAATCGTTCGTAAAGAAACACGAGCGTATCAAGGACGTCTTCAAGAAGAAATCAATCAAGATCGTGAAAACCACGGAAAGAAGCCTTTTCCACCAGATAAATTTGATAAGGAAGAAACCAAAGCAATTAAAGAAAGTACTACGGATCCTGAGAGTGGCTACTATGTGAAAGATGAACGAACAAAACAGTTTGCCTATTCATTCCATGCGGCCGCAGACGGCAACGGTTTTGTATTGGGAACGATTGTAACACCTGGTAATACACATGACAGTCATATTTTGGAGCCACTTGTTGAGCAAGTGATTGAGAAAGTTGGAAAACCAGAAGCAGTTGCCGCAGATGCAGCTTATAAAACACCAGCGATTACAAGCTACCTATTTAACAAAGAAATCACACCTGCTTTACCCTATACACGTCCTCGTACAAAAGAAGGATTCTTTCGCAAACATGACTATGTTTACGATGAACACTTTGATTGTTACCTTTGCCCTTCGGGAGAAACTTTAAAGTACTCAACAACAAATAAAGAGGGCTATCGCGAATACAAATCGCCCAAACAAATTTGTGCAACATGCTCATTTTTATCACGGTGTACGGAAAGCAAAGACCATCAAAAAGTAGTGACACGGCATATCTGGCAAGCATATGTGGAAGAAGCAGATCATCTGCGTCATCATCAAGAGGTAAAACCTATATATGCGAAACGCAAAGAAACGATTGAGCGTGTATTCGCAGATGCAAAAGAAAAGCATGGTATGCGTTGGACTACTTTAAGGGGACTTAAAAAATTGTCGATGCAGGCGATGCTTACTTTCGCTGCCATGAATGTAAAGAAGATGGCCACTTGGACATGGCAAGGTCCTAAAATGGCTTAACATAGTGGCTCGAAGAGCCCAAATCTCGTAACCTTTGGTCAAAATTTCAAAGGAATTTCAAAAGGGGTTCGGAATTTTTTAATTCCGAACCCCTTTTGTCTACAAACTGAACGCTGCACATTTGCAGCGTTTTTTTATTTTTTCTTATTTTTTTGCGCTGCCTTGATCTTAAAATGGATCATGATCATCCGTAAGCCCGATCCAAAATCAAGCGTCGCGATAAGGACAAGTATGTAGGCGAAGATGCCCCATCCTGACGAATTGACGGTTTGCACCGCAATCGCCGTAAAAAGGACACCTAAGCCTGCATAGATGATTCCGATGAACAAGGGTGACTGTCGTTTCATAATAAACCTCCGATGAAGGCTTGAGCAGTATCCAGCATCTTCTCAATTTGCTCGCGATTCACGACTTGAAAGATGACGACAAGCGTATTCATCGCAATATGTGCGCTCATGGACACGAGGATGCGGCCTGTTTTCGCATAAAGAAAAGCAAAGGTAAAGCCCATTGCCGTATATAAAAGCAGATGCTCCAATTCACCATGCGCCAAGCCGAAAATAACCGAGCTAAGTACAGCGGAAATGAAGAAGTTAAAGCGTTTATGAAGTGATCCGAAAATGATCTTCCGGAAAATGATTTCTTCCATGATTGGTCCGAGTACTGAAGTGACGAAAATGACCATGGGGACTTGGGAAATGATTGCAATGAGTTGCTGCGTATTTTCCGATTCAGGCTCCACACCAAGATTTTGTTCAATGATCCCAGCGACCGCTTGAGCAGCCAGGGCCAGGAACACACCGCCTATCGCCCACAATATCGATTCGGAAACGGGAGCTTGGTTGCTTGTGTCCATCTTTTCCTTCATATCTTTTCTCATTAAAAAAAGAATCAAGGCTAATGCAACGAAAAAGCTGAATACGATCCAGTATGCTGCAGACTTTTGCTCAAGTTCATCAGCAGGCATTCCGGTTGAAGTCCCAATCAGCATGAAGATGGGTACCCCGACAATACTGGATAATTGCATGGCAATGTAAGTGATGATGACGAACCAATATTCTTTTTTCAAAGATGAAAACTCCTTTTATTTAGTCGCCCATTTCGCCTGAAAACGTTCCTGACAGGGGAAAATCGATAAACGCATACTCCAAAATGGTATCAAATAATGAGGCAGAACACCACTCAAAGGTACCCCTGCAAAAACATTTCCGTATCTAATCATTATGTTAATGTAGTATACCCGGAATTTATCAGAAATTAATAAAAAATTTTCGATAAGATACTTGCAAAAAAGGCTCGGTTTATTTAATATTATAAATGTGTTAGCACTCGATGATGAAGAGTGCTAATAATCATGAAGCACATTATCAAGAGAATATGAGGAGGTTGTTTCACTTGTTAAAACCATTAGGTGATCGCGTTATTATTGAACTAGTTCAATCTGAAGAGAAAACGGCAAGCGGTATTGTTCTTCCTGATACTGCAAAAGAAAAGCCACAAGAAGGTAAGGTAGTAGCAGTCGGTACTGGCCGTGTCCTTGAAAATGGCGAACGTGTTGCTTTAGAGGTTGCCCAAGGCGATCTAATTATCTTCTCAAAATATGCAGGTACTGAAGTTAAATACGAAAATACTGAATACTTAATTTTACGTGAAAGCGACATTTTGGCTGTAATCGGCTAATTATACATCATACTTAACTGAACGAAAAATTTTCTTAAAATTTTAGGGAGGTACTTAAAAATGGCTAAAGAAATCAAATTTAGTGAAGAAGCACGCCGCTCCATGCTTCGTGGTGTGGACGCACTTGCAGATGCAGTTAAAGTAACGCTTGGACCAAAAGGCCGTAACGTGGTTCTTGAGAAAAAATTCGGTTCACCGCTTATCACGAATGACGGTGTGACGATCGCTAAAGAAATCGAATTGGAAGATGCATTCGAAAACATGGGTGCGAAATTGGTTGCTGAAGTAGCAAGCAAAACAAACGACGTAGCTGGTGACGGTACTACGACTGCAACGGTTCTTGCACAAGCGATGATCCGCGAAGGTTTGAAAAACGTTACAGCTGGTGCGAACCCAATGGGTATCCGCAAAGGGATCGAGAAAGCGGTCAACTCTGCCATCGCAGAATTGAAAGCCATTTCCCAACCTGTCGAAAACAAAGAATCGATTGCACAAGTTGCTGCCATCTCTTCAGCTGATGAAGAAGTGGGCCAACTGATTGCGGAAGCAATGGAGCGCGTTGGTAACGACGGCGTCATCACAATCGAAGAGTCGAAAGGTTTCACAACAGAATTGGACGTAGTAGAAGGTATGCAGTTCGATCGCGGATATGCCTCTCCATACATGGTTACTGATTCAGATAAAATGGAAGCAGTCCTTGAAAATCCATATATCTTGATCACAGATAAAAAAATCACGAATATCCAAGAAATCCTTCCTGTACTTGAGCAAGTTGTACAACAAGGTAAACCGCTATTATTGATTGCTGAAGATGTAGAAGGCGAAGCGCTTGCAACTCTTGTTGTGAACAAACTTCGTGGAACATTCAATGCAGTTGCGGTTAAAGCTCCTGGTTTCGGTGACCGTCGTAAAGCAATGCTTGAAGACATCGCAGCTCTTACAGGCGGCGAAGTAATCACTGAAGAAATCGGACTTGACCTTAAATCTGCAACAATCGAATCTTTAGGACGTGCTTCTAAAGTGGTTGTTACAAAAGAAAACACAACGATCGTTGAAGGATCTGGAGATACAGCGCAAATCCAAGCTCGTGTAAACCAAATCCGTGTTCAATTGGAAGAAACGACTTCTGAATTCGACCGTGAAAAATTACAAGAACGCCTTGCTAAATTAGCTGGCGGTGTAGCGGTCATCAAAGTTGGTGCTGCCACTGAAACAGAATTAAAAGAACGTAAACTTCGTATTGAAGATGCATTGAACTCCACTCGTGCCGCTGTTGAAGAAGGTATCGTAGCCGGTGGTGGTACAGCACTTCTTAATGTATACAATAAAATCGCTGAAATCCAAGCGGAAGGCGACGTAGCAACAGGCGTGAAAATCGTCCTTCGTGCAATCGAAGAGCCTGTACGCCAAATCGCTCACAACGCTGGACTTGAAGGCTCTGTAATCGTAGAACGCCTAAAAGGCGAAGCAGTAGGCACTGGCTTCAACGCAGCTACTGGCGAATGGGTCAACATGATCGCATCCGGTATCGTCGATCCAACTAAAGTAACTCGTTCAGCTCTACAAAACGCTGGATCAGTTGCAGCCATGTTCTTAACAACAGAAGCTGTTGTTGCGGACAAACCAGAACCAGCAGGCGCTGGCGGCATGGGCATGCCTGACATGGGCGGCATGGGTGGAATGGGCGGCATGATGTAATCATTGCTTAAATCCCTTAATATAGGGATTTAACGAGTATTCAGGATGATTGCTCACCAAACATGTGAATATCTTTAAATTAGAAGGCCTCCCACGGTTAACTGTGGGAGGCTTTTTTCATATGAGCATAGATATTCATCGTGTTTGAATATCTGTATGCCCTATTCGTTGTTGAATTTCTTTCAACCCCACTCCTGCTTCAATCAGTAAGGATGTATGCGTATGCCTGGTTCGAGATAGCATTTGGGTTCAGCTAATAAATCATCTGGAAAACAAGAAAAACCTATTACTGATCTCTACGCTGCCATATATCCAAGGAGGGCTTTTTTATATGAATAACTGTTGAACGGAGGATTAGTATTGGATGCAGTGTACTGTGATATGTGGATTATAAAGCAATCTTTAGAAAATGTTTTGGCTTGAGTGGGAGGTTTGTTCCCTCGACTGTTTTGTAGAGCTCATTCCCTTCTATTATGTATGGGTGCCCAGCCGCAAGGAAGTAAATGGGGGGAAAGGAAGGAAGCTGAAAGTCAGCCAGGTCAAAAAAGCAACTGAAACCCACTTATCAGCAAAGATCGGGTTTGCAAGAAAGTATTTCGGAAAGGATAAAAGGAAAAGCGGGGAACCCTGAATTATCAGTGTTTTCCCCGCTTTTTATCATTTAATATTTGAGTTACATATAATCATAAACAGAGTCATCGAAATAGAGCCAGTGATAATATTCAACCTGTGAATCCGTCATCTTGGAAATGTCTTTCTCATTGAACTTTTGTTGCTCAATTAATTTCTGCGCTTTGGAATTTCTTTCTACTTGGCTCATCTTAAATCCTCCTTATAATATGAGAAGTAACGAAGTATTTAAATGTTGAAAACGCTTTCTTTTTTATCTTATTTTTATTATATATCTCAATGTTAGATTAAACAAATATCAAATATAGATGAATTTTAAGGATATAATATAGAAATGGTATTTATCTATTTACTTTGAAGCAGTTAATGAGACAAGGTCGGATTTCCAAAGCTTGATTTTTGTTAAGGAGTAGGGATTTGATTCAAAGGTGCCGAATGGATGCCGAAAATGTTATTATTTTAAATTTTTGAGTGAATATCTTAGTTTAGAACGTATGTTTTGTTATGTGTTTTAATTAAGGTTAAATTGTATGATGTTATTATGTAAGACTTCACAATCTATGGACGGCATGATGTAATCATCGCTTAAATCCTTTAATATAGGGATTTAACGAGGGTTTAGGAATTTGCTCACTATATACATGTAAATATATAAATTTGAGGCATTCCACGGTTTAATGCGGGAGGCCTTCGCTATTCTGAGAAATATTAGAGTAGACATTTTTCGTTATCCGCCCTATAGCCCCAAAGCTATGGTAAACAAATACCCTCAAAACATTTTCGTTATGAGGGTTAATGGAAGCATTAACTGAATCGGCAGTTTTCTTTGCGATCTATTCCGTTATCTCATCTATATGAGTAGAGTTTGAAGTATCAGGATCGAAAGTATTGAACCCATTCAAATCAATAAAATGGGCAATAGGATCCTTATCTTTGTCAGCTATAATGAGGTTAAAGCCAGATAGGTTGTTTTTTATTTTCTCCAATTCTTTTTTCGTTAAATCGATGTTTAGTTTGAATGGAGTTTGATATGTAGTTTTGTGATCTGTAGGCTGCTCTGCCAACACTGATTCACTGGTTGTCTTATGTAAAACATCGTATACTGCTTCAGGGTACTCCAGTGAAAAGTACAGCTTTTGGGTGTTTTCCTGTAAGATTTCGTATATGTCCTGATCTATTTCGTAATTCATCAGAAAAGTTAATTCCTTATTCTCAGGAATATAATTCATTTCAAACTTTGTGATGCTAAATTTAGGGGGAAGCAGCTTGTTTTCCAATGATTTGTTTTTTTGATTCGATGAGTTATTCTGTTTAGTCTCGATTGGATCATGGACAGATTTTTCACTTGTCTTTTCTGTGGTATCACACCCCATTAGAAGAAACATACAAATGATAAAAGGGAAAGCATACTTTGGAAGCATATATGTAGCACCTCTTTATTTTCGTGATGATAGTGTAATCATCAGTTGCAGTCGTTGCTTTTGCTGTATGATGGATTCACTTCATTGTCAATGGTATTGTGAATAATAGGAATAATCAATGTTTAGTTAAGGTGATCGGTGCAGGATTGGTTTGAATTTATCGCCATACAATATTAAGATTGTATGAAAAAGGATGAGGACTGTGCCGATCAATTCGTTTGAGGATTATCCAATGACCTGGAAGCCGACGATCAGTAGGGAGGATAGGCCGATATATCAGGCATTGGCGAAGCGGTTAGAATGTGACATTATGGAGGGGCTTTTGGTGCCTGGTACGAAGCTTCCTCCGCAGCGGGAATTGGCCGATTATTTGGATTTGAATGTAAGTACTGTTTCAAAGGCGTTTAAGGTGTGTGAGTTGAAGGGCTTGCTGAGTGCAACGGTTGGAAGCGGCACGTTCGTTTCGTATGATGCTTTATCGAATGCTTACTTACTGGACGAAGTGAAGCCGGGGCATTTGATTGAAATGGGAGCGACACTGCCAGATAATGCTTCGTTTGAGCCATTGCTCCACCAGCTGAAAAACATGCTGCAGGAGACGGATTATGAAAAGTGGTTCGGATATGGCAGAACAGGTGAAAGCTTTTGGCAAAAGGATGCAGCGATCAAGCTAATGAAAAGAGGCGGGTTTGAAACGACAGTCGAGCGCATATTATTTGCAAATGGCGGTCAAAATGCGATTGCCGCCACGCTGGCGAGTCTGTGTCAGCCAGGTGATCGCATTGGCGCTGATCAACATACGTATCCAGGCTTGAAAACGGCGGCCGCGATGCTTAGTGTGCAAATAGTGCCGATAAAATCCGAGAATGGTGAAATGAGTCCAGCTGCTTTTGAGGATGCGTGTAAGCATGACAATATTAAAGGCATATACTTGATCCCGGATTTTCATAATCCGACAGCTTGCTCGATGTCTGTCGAGAATCGGAAAATGATTGCGGCAATTGCGAAAAAGCATGATCAGTTCATCATAGAAGATGCGACGTATCATCTACATAACGAAAAACCATTACCGGCCATCGCCTCATTTGCCCCGGAACAGGTCATCTACATTGCCAGTTTATCGAAGTCGATCGCACCGGGTTTGCGGCTAGCCTATGTCGCTGTGCCGAGTCCATTCAAGGAGCCGATTTCAAGGGCACTTTATAATTTGAATATAACTGTTTCCCCGTTATTAGCGGAGCTTGCGGCGCGTACCATCATATCGAATCAATTTGAAGGTATGATTGCGGGCCATCGGAAGCAAACAATTCGTCGGAATCAGGTCGTCAATCGATATTTGGCAGGCTATGCGTGTTTAGGTGCTGAAACAAGTATCTTCCGTTGGTTACTATTGCCTGGAAAGATTACAGGTGCTGGCTTCGAAGCGTTAGCTGCAGAGCAGGGGGTACAGGTGTATGCCGCTGAACGGTTTGTAGTGGGGAAAAGTTCCCCGGAGAGGGCTGTACGGGTTTCCATTTGTGCTCCGGAAACAATGGAGGAGCTGGAAAGAGGATTACGTATCCTTGAACGTTTACTAAAAAACTTAGCCTAATATATTGTTCGCCATACAATTATGATATTGTATGGTTTTTTTGTGAATGTTATGATAATGCAAATCTTGGATCGTTACAAGAATAGAATCATCATTTTGGAAAGAGAGGTTAGATGGTATTGCAAAATAGTGTAAAAGAGTTGGCAGGCCAATCGAATAGACTGCAAAGCTATATTGATTCTCCTGAAAAACAACAACAATTATACAAACGGTCGTTACTGGTTGTTGTCATATCCCAAATTTTCGGCGGAGCAGGACTTGCAGCGGGGGTGACAGTGGGGGCATTGCTGGCACAGGATATGCTGGGTACAGATAGTGTGACGGGAATTCCTACGGCGTTATTCACGTTAGGGTCAGCAGGGGCTGCGCTGCTAGTGGGGCGTCTGTCCCAGCGCTTCGGACGCCGTCCAGGACTTGCGGCAGGATTTTTTGCGGGAGGCATCGGTGCCGTTGGCGTGGTGATCGCAGCTTTAACAAATAGCATCCTGCTGTTATTTGCATCACTGCTTATCTACGGCGCCGGGACGGCGACAAACTTGCAAGCACGATACGCAGGAACGGACTTGGCAAACTCGAGCCAAAGAGCAAAAGCGATCAGCATGGCCATGGTTTCGACGACATTCGGTGCCGTGGCAGGACCGAACCTGGTGGATGTCATGGGGGATTTGGCTGTATCAATTGGAATTCCAGCTTTAGCTGGTCCATTCATATTAGCTGCGATAGCTTATCTACTTGCAGGCTTCGTATTATTCATGCTGCTTCGTCCTGATCCCTTCATTGTTGCAAAAGCGATTGCTGCTGCTCAAAAAGGAACTAGTGATTCACCTTTGAATGGGAAGGCCGATTTGCTATCGGCAAACAGGCGGGGCATTTATGCAGGAGCTGCAGTAATGGTTTTAACCCAATTCGTCATGATTGCCATCATGACGATAACACCCATACATATGGGCCACCATGGTCACGGGTTAAATGAAGTGGGGCTGGTCATCGGATTCCATATCGGTGCCATGTTTTTGCCTTCGTTGGTGACCGGTTTTCTTGTGGATAAAATGGGTCGTGGCGTTATGGCGATTGCTTCTGCCCTTACGTTACTGATTGCCGGCATTTTAGCTGCTCTTGGACCTGCTGATTCGATGATGATGCTCATCATTGCACTTGCCTTGCTTGGGCTAGGCTGGAATTTCGGTCTGATTAGTGGCACAGCCATTCTGGTGGATGCCGCCCCTCCATCCACCCGGGCTAAGACACAGGGCTCTGTAGATGTTTTGATTGCATTGTCGGGCGCATTGGGCGGAGGCTTATCGGGAATGGTTGTAGCCCATTCCAGTTATGCAACGTTATCGATTGCGGGTGCCGTGCTTGCCTTACTGCTCATTCCGTTTGTCCTTTGGGCAGGTAGCGGTCGACATGAAAAAACTTCAGGACTTCAGCAAATTGATAAAAAATAAAAAAAGATATCCCTTCCCATTGTTTAACCAAAGCATTATGCTTAAAACTATCATTCTTGCATATTAGGAGGTTCATGATGCCAAAATCATGTGAAAATCCATACCTTACAAAGCCAGTTTCGACATCACCGCCGCCACCGTTTACTCAGCTGTATTTGCTTATATATAAAACAGATTAAGAATCTGCGAAATGTATAAGCTGTTTCGCAGATTCGAAGGAGTAGACGATGAAATCTAGCATTCAGTTTATCTTATCAATGATCATCTTTGGTACGATCGGTTTAGTTGTAAAATTCATTGATTTATCCTCGAGTGAAACAGCTTTGCTGAGCAGTTCGATCGGGTGTCTTTTTTTAGTGTTCGTATTTGTAATGATGAGGAAGCCCATTCCTTGGAAATTCGTAAAGGGCAATGCTCTTCCCTTGTTTCTTTCCGCTTTCGCTTTGGGAGGGAATTGGATTTTTCTTTATCAATCCTACGAACACACAACACTTGCGAATGCAACATTGGGTTATTATTTTGCACCAGTCTTTGTCATGGTTCTCTCGCCATTCGTACTGAAAGAACGATTGCCAATCAAAAAAGTAGTTTGCATTGGCGTAGCGATAGTCGGTATGTTATTGATTATCGGAAACGGTATTGGCGCCTCTGGCAGAGAAGATTTGCTGGGGATTCTTTTCGGGTTGATCGCGGCTGCATTTTACGCCGCCTTAATGTTATTGAATAAATTCATTAAAAACATCGACATGTTGGAGATTACCATCATTCAGCTTGGCACCACTGCCTTCCTGCTCTTGCCTTATGTATTATTCACTGAGGGGCTGGGTATTTTGGAAGCACCAAGGACTTCCATTCCGTTTGTGCTGCTCTTAGGGGTTGTGAACACAGGTATTGGTTTTTGGTTGTTTTTTTCCGGAATGGAAAATTTAAAAGGGCAAAGCATTGCCATGCTAAGCTATGTGGATCCATTTGTAGCGATCCTGATATCGGCTGCATTACTACAAGAAAATATGACAACCGTTCAAATCTTTGGCGGCACCCTCCTGTTAGGCTCAACCTTTGTAAGTGAATATAATTTCATTCATGTCCGAAAAGTTTACGCGAAGATCTTAACGAAATGAAAATAGGGCAGTGGGGGAACTTCCTCCCTGCCTTTTATCCCGTTCAAGTAAAAGGCCGGGTTTACCGTGTGGTTCGATATGTCCGCTATCCATCAATGAAAGCTTTCTAGATAAAATATTGTTTACTCGTAAAACTCATGCAAATCAATCCGGTTAGGAAAGGGGTTTTTGTCAGAATGATTTTTTTAAGAAATGTTCAAGCTGCAGATTTAGAACAGCTTATAGTCATTGAGAATGAAGGGTTTTCCGTGGAAGAAGCTGCCACAAGGGAAGCGTTTGTGGACAGGATCACTCTGATATCCGACACCTTTATTGTGGCAGAAAAGGAAGGCGGAATCCTTGGTTATATTAATGGTCCCATCATTGATCAGCCTTATATAACGGATGATCTTTTTGAGGAAATCAAAGAGAATCCGAAAAGTGGAGGATATCAGAGCATCCTAGGGTTAGCTGTGTCCAAGAATGCCAGGCAGCAAGGAATTGCGAAGACTTTAATGGAGAAAATGGAATCACTTGTAGAAGAACATGACAGAAAGGGAATCACTTTAACTTGTAAACAGGAATTAGTTCCTTTCTATGAAAAATTGGGGTTTGTTAGCCATGGCCTGTCTGAATCGCAACATGGGGGAGCCAGCTGGTTCAACTTGGTCAAATTTAGAGAGGATAAGAATTGATTCGTACAGGTGCGTCCGTATTAAAGAGTAGCCAGTGGGGCGAAAGGTGAAAACACTCGATCTATGCGTATCGGTTTTGACTATTTAAACCCTTCTTTTGGTCATTAAGAATCTTTTGGAATTCAAAGGTCATCAAACATGTGAATACCTTTAAGGTTGAGGCCTCTCACGGTTTACTGTGAGAGGCCTCTTCTCGATGTTTTTGGAGCCAACAGGTTCATTAGGATCTTTTAGCTGGGGCAAGGTGTGCAGAGATAAGATAGAAGATAGTATGATGGATCAGCATTATTACCATATAGCGTTTTTAAACCAAAACAAAAGCTAGAGGGTCTTTTAACCAATGTTGATATTGTAGATGCAGTTTCCTTAAGGGAGTATGGCTTACCTTACTTCAATCCTGCTCACTCTATTTTATTAAAGTTTACTAACGAATAACAATTAACACAGGGGAATAAAGGAATTGGAAATGTGAAATACATCGTTTCATTTTTGGAACGAGAGAATTTACTAAATATATTAAAATAAAGTTAGAAGTGAGGAAACACTTACCCTAACCCCATTATTAAAAGGAGTTTGACCACAATGAAAAGTATTAGAGTTAGAGAAGTTGCAATTGCACTTTGGGTTTTATAATAAAAGAGGTGGATTATAATGGATAATATGTTAGATGAATTAAATAAGGTGAAATATCATCAAAAATTACTGCTTACAATTGCATTGGATAATAACCCTGAACAATATACATATTTTCATTTCATTATGAATCATGATTTAAGTGAAAAGGATTCAAAGGTAATTTTTCATTTGCTGCATGCTTTAGAAGATAAAAGGAAAGGTACTTACCAAAAGGACAAATATGAAGCAGGCATTGCATCACTACTAGGAGATAATCCTTCAGTGTCCATAGATACTATTGAAAAGGCATTGTTGCATGTAAATATAGATGTAAATCCCGTTTATCTAACTAAATCTATGAGAGATTAATATATTCTAGTTGATTTATGTAATTATTTACTACGAGAATTAAAGTGAAAATTTTATAACTGTTGAGTGAATACAGTTTAATGCTGTATAAAAAATCTTTTTCATACTACTTTTAAAAATACATAAGCGATCTGTGCGGCAGCCGTCATGAGGCATTTATCTTTAGGAAAACCCCTACTTGTTGAGTAGGGGCTTTTTTGATTTTAAAATATTGGTTTAACTTTATTAACTACCTCCGTTATAAATCACCTGAACAATATGGAAATGCTTATTAGATGCAAAGTTTTTTTTATCTGTTGGATCCATTCGTATGCTATTACTGAATTGATATCCAATCGTGGTCTGGGGTTATTTTAGATTGGAAAATTTGATTAAAGGGGTCGATATAAATGTATTAGAGATTAAATATTCAGAGACAATTAAGATCTTGAAAATAAAGGGACTACCAGTAATTAAAATCGGATTCAACTTTCCAACTTAATACAAATAGATGGAATAGGTTATTTTTTAGCAAAAGTATCAGTGATTTTATATGGTGAAACCCGCTTCATTAATAAAAGTTTTTCCTTTTCGTGAAATTTTTGATAAAATTTACTCTACAAAGCTAATAATTAATAATTTCCTATTGTCTGAAAATAAAAGGGATGGTATATTGTTAATATTCCTTTGAAAACGATTTCATGATATGAGCTTCTGCAAGTGCTCCTTGTTGGTCCCTTATATCGTCTGAATTATGATTGAAAGGAATTCAATGGCATGTATGAAAAAGACACGATTTTTATAATTGGTGATGCGAAGTCGTCACAAAATAACCCGATTACCATGAAATTCAGTCAATATTTTTTGGCGCTGGTAGTCGATCGAAGAGATGGCAAAATTATTGATGTGGATTGCTCGGCGACAGTGGATTTAACCATTCGCTTTGTGCAATCACTTTTTATTGGACGTCATGTGGATGATCCGTCCATTGTAGAAGATATTACCAACCGTTATTTTGGTTCTTCCCAAAAGGCGATGGTTGTCGCTTTTCAGGATGCTCTAAAGAAATATATAGCTATAACTGCTTTGTCTAAATAAACCTAGACAAAATCCAGTCTAACGATTTTTTGTTAGGCTGGATTTTTTTGTCTTTTTAAGGAGGATATATCAATGATTCAGGATGGATTCATGTATTTCAGTGTATTGGTTGCTTTTGCAGCTTTAATGGTTGCGTTTGAGAAGAAATTCAATACCAATCGCTTTTTAAAATTTATACCGGGTATAGTTCTTATTTACATCGGTTCTGCGATCATGCAAACTTGTGGTCTCTTTGCAGATAATGAGTCCACAGCGACTGTTTATTCCAGTGTAAAAGGAGCCTTGCTTCCCGCTATGCTGGCCATCATGTTATTAAAGTGTGACATACGCAGTATTATCAAGCTAGGACCGCGGATGCTTGGCGGGTTTTTAGTAGCTGTTGTCAGTATAATGATTGGCTTTATCGTAGTCTATATCGCTTTTCAACACTTTTATATTAAAGATACGTGGAAGGCATTTGGAGCACTTGCAGGAAGCTGGACAGGTGGATCTGCAAACATGGTGGCCCTTCAAGGCATATTGAAAGTGCCGGAGAATATCTTTGGTTATGCCTTAATGATGGATACAATTAATTACGCAGTTTGGGTCATGTTCATGTTTTGGCTTGTTCCATTTGCGGGAAAGTTTAATCGCTGGACAAAGGCGGATACAAGCTTTCTTCAAAAAGGATTCGAGGAAGCGGCAGCAAGTTCCGAAGAAAAGACTGGAGTACAATTCCAGCATATGTTGTATTTATTGGGTATTGGTTTATTCATTTCAGCTCTATCTACCTTTGCAGGTCAGCATCTTCCCGAGATAGGTGCCGTAATAAATGGGACAAGCTGGACAATCATGCTTGCTTCCGTGATCGGTTTAATTTTAGGACAAACACCAGTTGCCAAGATTCCGGGTGCATTGGATGTTTCGAATGTGATGCTATATGTTATTGTTGCACTCATTGCCTCGCAATCGGATTTTTCAAATATTGCGCAAGCACCGATTTATCTTGTCTCTGGATTCTTGATCATGTTGATCCATTTAATCATCATGCTATTGTTAGGGAAACTCTTTAAATATGATTTATTTACACTTGGCGTGGCAAGCCTTGCGAACATCGGCGGGATGGCATCAGCGCCAATGTTAGCTGCATCATATAGCCGCGCACTCATTCCAGTTGGTGTGATCATGGCATTAATCGGATCATTCCTTGGAACCTATTTTGGTATGATCGTTGCTAAAATATTAAGTATTTTCTAAAAGGGCTATAAAAAAATGGAAAGGAAATGAGTATCGTGATTATACATGACTTACAAGTCAAGCGTCGTAAGGTTTCCTTGCGTGTACCCTTTAAAACCGCATTAAGAACAGCAACCGAAATCGAAAATATCGAAGTGTCATTAACGCTTGAAAATGGCATGATTGGCAAGGGGGCAGCAGCACCAACCTTCATCATTACGGGAGACTCATCAGAGGGCATTGAAGCGGCTCTAGTTGGGCCAATAAAAAATGAACTTGTCGGTGCTGATATTACTCATTTTCAAACGGTCCTTCAAAGAATCCAATCCTGCTGTGTCGGGAATACAAGTGCCAAAGCAGCTGCTGACATTGCTGTACACGATGCTTATTGCAAACTATTAAATATCCCTTTGTATGCTTTTCTTGGCGATAAAAAGGACTTGAAAACATGTATGACAGTGGGGGTAGATACACCAGAAAAAATGGCATCTGATGCCAGCAAAAGTGCTGATGATGGTTTTCAGACCTTAAAAGTGAAGGTTGGAGCAAATCCAGAGCTTGATATTGCACGAATCGAAGCCATCCGTGATGGAATACCAGAAACGATTAAGCTTCGTCTCGATGCGAACCAAGGCTGGAGACCCAAACAAGCGGTACAGCTGATTAACGAGATGGAACGAAAAAAGTTTAACATCGAATTCATCGAACAGCCTGTAGCAAGCTATGATCTGGAGGGACTAAAATTCGTCACGGAACGAGTTGGGCTTCCAATTATGGCGGATGAAAGTCTCTTTTCGACCAAAGATACGTTGAAACTTGTCGCTGGTCGATATATTGATCTATTAAACATTAAATTGATGAAATGTGGTGGAATCTCACAAGCCTGGAATATTGCGAGTATCGCCGAAGCAAATGGAGTCGCTTGTATGATTGGAAGCATGATGGAACCAGCCCTTTCTGTTGGAGCTGCAGCCCATTTTGCGGCCTCACATCCAAATGTGAAATATTTTGATCTTGATGCACCGCTTTGGCTTTCGGAAAAACCGGATGTACTTATGTATCACGGGGAAGAAATTCAATTATCGGATTTGCCTGGGATTGGTCGGGTCTAAGTAGAGTAATGGAAGTTTTACTATAGCGTGCAATAGTAATTTAATTGGATGATAGTTCCGAGGATTCAAACCATGTTAACAAAAAAAAGGAGGACTTGGATTATGAAACATTTCATTTTAACGATTATCGCCATTTTCCTAGTAGGATTTGGTTCGAATGTACAAGCAAACACGAAAGAGAAAAAAATGGATGAAACCGCTTATGTGGATGTCTCAGTTTCGACACTTTGGACAGCTCCCAATATTTTACGCCCCGTTGATGAACCATCTGCTGCCAACCCAGTGAATATGAGAAAATGGACGAGTGCTATGACATATGAGCAGCAATTGCAATTATCCGCTGACGGAATGCTGGAAACTCAAGCTCTTTACGGAAATAAAGTGACAATTCTTGAAAGACAAGGTGAATGGGTGAAAGTAGCTGTAGCGGGTCAACCAACCCCAAGAAATGATTTGGGATACCCTGGTTGGTTGCCAGCATCCCAATTAACCTATAGCAAAAAGTTTGCAAAGGCAGAAAATCAACCTTTTATTATGATTACCGAACCTACAACCTTTCTTTATCCATCACCATCTTTTAAAGAAAAAAATATAGAAATTAGCTACAATACTCGCCTTCCCTATGAAGGTGAAACCAAACATGCATATAAAGTACTCAAACCAAATGGCAAAAAGGCTTTTGTAAAAAAGGAACACGCCAAGTTGTTTCACTCAACAGCTGAAATTCCTGCGCCAACAGGGGAAGTGTTAGTAGAAACGGGAAAAAGATTTCTTGGATTGCATTATTTATGGGCCGGCATGAGCGGCTTTGGTTTTGATTGTTCAGGATTTACCTTTACGATGTATCAATCATACGGAATTACCATACCAAGGGATTCCAGTGTTCAAGCAAAAAATGGTGTATCAGTTGAACTTGAAGATCTCCAGCCGGGGGACTTACTTTTCTTTGCTCATGATAATGGAAAAGGAAGTGTACACCATGTAGCGATGTACGCGGGAAATGGTATGATGATTCACTCGCCTAACTCAAAGAAAAATGTTGAAATCATTCCTGTTAATACTAAAGGGTATATAGAGGAATTAACAGGTGCAAGAAGGTATTTGCCTTAACAAGAAATTTGTGAAGTAAGGAAATTGACGGTAAATCTTCCGTCATAGGCTGTAGAGAAAGTTTTACCCTTCATCGTTCCATAAAGAGTGTGGGTGCCGCTGAAGGTAACAAGTAGATTGATATTTTTTGGTGTAGCACCCGACTAAGTCAGGTGCTACCCATTTTTTGACCACGAAATCATGAAAGCTCACCAAAAATGTGAAGATCTTTAACGTTGAAGGCCTCTCGCGGTTTACTGTGGGAGGATTTTTTTTGTTGTTGAAAGGGAAACTTCATACATCCAGTTTCATAGAAAGACAGGCATATAGTTCCGGGCAAGGAGGAAGTCCGAATTTGATTTTAGTACAATAAAGTTTTAAAGCAACCATGTTTAACAGGACCATACAAAGGCCGTGTTATAAGTTGCGAGCTACAAAAAGAATCCTGTCACCAAGCCTATTTGGCGTGTTTCATTCGAATACGTGCAGTGCTTGTCCTACTATCAAACATATAACATGCTCAAGAGCTATCTATATCTTGTGGAACATATTATAATTAAAAGAAATTATGTTATTAAAAGGCAGGCAAGCATGGATGAGTAATTTTAGATTTGGAATACGCCAGAAGATTATTACTGGGTATATTATTGTGATTATTTGTTTAATTGCGTCTATTTGGGCTGTAATGAAGCAGTTAGATACGATGAACACGGAAAGAAACTTTATCGTCGAGCATGATTTCGCGGTTAGAGATATCACAAATCGAATTGAAAAAGATCTGTTAAAGCTGGAATCGGGTCAGCGAGCTTATATTATTACGGGAGAGCAGAGCTATTTAGAGCCGTATAATGAGACGCGTTCCCAATTGAGAAAAGACTACAATGCACTTAGGGAGCTTCTGTCCGACAATCCGAAACAGCAAAAAGTGCTTGATTCGATTAATGAAAACATCAAGCAATGGGTAGCGGTCGCAGGTGATCCGTTCATTAAGCTGAAGGAGCAGAACGATACAGCGGGTATTCGCGAATTTTTTAAAGAAGAACGGGGAAAAGAAGAAATCGATAACGTCTTGATCCAATTTGAAACCTTCCGAAATAAGGAAAAAGCGCTTACGGAACAACGTGCGGAGAGTTTGAACGAGCAGAACCTGAATCTGAAAATTGGTCTCTTTAGCATGTTAGCCTTCGTCATCATTGCATCTGTTGTCCTAGCGATGATTATATCCGGATCCATCCTCAAAACGTTAAAAGCAGTTGTGGCAAGCATTCGTGCAATGGCGAACGGCAGTGACTTGAGCGGGCGGATTCACGTTAAGACCAACGACGAAATTCGGGATCTTGGAGAAGCGACGAACGAACTTCTGAATTCATTTGAAGAACGGGATTGGCTGCAAACGAATGTTACAAAAGTCGTAAGTAACAACCAAGGCATATCTTCATTGGAGAACCTTGCGGAGACATTCCTATCCGGTGCCGCTAAAATAACGGGTTCATCATTTGGAGCTTTTTATAGTAAAGAAGGAAAAGAGAAAGGGACTAAGTTCGTAAAAAAGGCTTCCTTTGCAGATTCCGTGGATGATGCAGGAAGAGAGAGTTTCAACCTCGGACAAGGCTTGATCGGACAATGTGCACTTGAAAAACGAATACAAGTGATCAATGGAATGGAAGCAGACTATCAGTTGATTTCTTCTGGATTAGGAGAAACAAAGCCGAGAAGTATTCTGATCGCTCCAATCATTCATGAAGGGGAAGTCATCGCCGTATTTGAACTTGCGAGCCTTAATGAATTTACGGAGCAGCATATCGCTTTTATAGATACTGTACTTGAAACATTCGGGTTAACCATCAATAGTGTCATTGATCGCATGGAGATTGCACGATTATTAACTGAATCTCAGGCGATGACCGAAGAACTTCAGGCACAATCTGAAGAAATGCAGAGTCAGTCTGAGGAACTGCAGATGCAGTCAGAAGAATTACAGATGATCAATGAGCAGCTGAAAAATCGTTCACAAGAAGCGGAAGAAAAGTCAAGAGATCTTGAAATCGCAAAGAAAGATCTTGAAGAGAAGGCGAAACAGCTTACGATTAGTTCTAAATACAAATCGGAATTCCTGGCGAATATGTCTCATGAACTACGCACTCCGTTAAATAGTATTTTGATCCTATCCGAGATGCTTACTGAAAATAACACGCGTTCTCTATCAGAAGAAGAATTAGAGTTTGCTGGAGTCATTCATTCTTCTGGGCAAGACTTGTTAAACTTGATCAATGATATTCTAGATCTTTCAAAAGTTGAAGCTGGAAAGCTTGAGCTTACGCTAAGTGAAGTGAATATAAGTGAACTTCCTGCCAGTTTAGAGAGGAATTTTTCACATATTGCGAATCAGAAGGGCCTTAATTTTCATATAACTATGAGCCCGGATGTACCGACCATTTTCCAAACCGATGAGAAGCGTTTCCAGCAAATCATTAAAAATCTGCTCTCGAATGCCTTCAAGTTCACAGAGAAGGGTTCTGTATCCGTCCAAATCAAGAAAGTGCTGACGAACGTGAACTACACGGGTGTCGATTATTGGCTAGAGATTTCGGTTACGGATACGGGGATTGGCATTCCAAAAGAAACACATGCCCTGATCTTTGAAGCATTCCAACAAGGAGAAGGAGCTACGAGTAGAAAATATGGCGGTACAGGTCTAGGGTTGTCCATCAGCACTGAATTTGCAAAACTTTTAGGTGGCAGAATCCAGCTTGATAGTGAAGAAGGGAAAGGAAGTACGTTCGCTCTTCTCATTCCGAGTATTACCGAAGAAAGTATCTCCCGTGAAACATTTTTACAAGCGTCCGCAGAAGTAGCAGCAACTCTTGAACAGTCTAATACAGCAATAGCGGCAGTTCCGGAAGTGGAACATACCAAGTCAAATGAAGAATTGGCCGATGAAAATAATGTTTTCTATGGCAAGACGGTTTTGATTACCGATGATGATCACCGTAATATTTTTGCATTAAGAAGAGCTCTTGAAAGTAAAGGGATGAAGATCCTGATTGCGAATAATGGCCTGGAATGCCTGGATGTACTAGACAAAAATAAAGGGATAGACCTCATTTTGATGGATATCATGATGCCTGAGATGGATGGGTACGAAACGATGAAGCGGATTCGTGACATAAAAGAATTCGCGGATCTTCCGATTATCTCCCTGACTGCAAAGGCGATGAAAGATGACCGGAAAAAATGCCTGGAATCAGGTGCGTCAGACTATATTAGCAAACCATTGAAATTGGAACAACTGTTTTCGGTGATGCATGTTTGGATGACAAAGTAAGAGATTTACGGTAAGTTTGCAAAATCAAGTCCATAAACTATAAGACCTAGGATGATAAGTATATTTTGATTCTATTTCTCTCAGTTTGACCGATAATTTGCATATATTTTACGTTGTATTTTCCAAATACAACTCAAAAAAAGCCCTGAATGTTCTACCTAGCGTAGAACATTCAGGGCTTTTTATTCGGGGAAATTGTATTAGAGTCTTTGCGTTTTGTCGGCATGCCCCTTAGATATGTGTCTAACAATGGGGGTGCACTTCATTTACTGTGGAATGCCATTTTTATAGCTCCGGGTGATGGGTGCAATAATGCAGATTGATGTTGCCAGAAGCTACTGCTCGGCTCTTTGGATCTTTTATCGAACAGGGGTTCACATGTAAAAAATGAATTATTATAAATTATGGATAAATTATAGATTATATGGAAAAAGCTTATCACTTTCTCTGTGGTGATTGACTATTGACTTTCTGAAACATATCGTTAATGTGAAGAAAAATAGAAGAAGGAGATTGTACATGAAAACGGCTATAGGCAACATATAAGAACGATTATAGCGATTGAAATATGTACAAGAGGTGAAGTCGTCCTAGCACCGGGTGGTTCCGATACCGATAGATTGCCTCGTGTGTGAAAGAATTCGATGCAGCAGTTCCATACCGTTATAGGGACTCCGCTTCTCCTGGATTAGAAATAAGTGAAGGCACTAAATCCACATAATCTAAATCGTGGCAAGGTCATCCTAAGAAAATATTGATAGCGCTTTCCTAATGGGGTTGGCTGTTCGTAGTAGGTGATGACTTATTATCATTTTCACCAAGCTGGCTAATGAATGAGATAGGAAAAAGTGTCAGGGTACATGGACGTGACCGAAGGGTGCTCTGGCGGCTACTTTCCTGTCGAAGGATTAAGATATAGGAGGGAAACAAGATGGAATGTAAGACTACTGCGCATATTATTTCTCATTCCCATTGGGATCGGGAATGGTATATGCCTTTTGAAAAGCATCGCTACCACTTAGTGAAATTAATGGATACACTTATCGATCTATTTGAAAAGGGGGAAGATTTCAAGAGCTTTCACTTGGATGGACAGATGATTATCTTGGATGATTATTTCCAAATTCGTCCTGACAAAAAGGAATGGATTAAGAAGCTCATACAAGAACAAAAGCTTCATATCGGTCCGTGGTATGTGTTACAGGATGCCTTTTTAACAAGCTCGGAAGCGAATGTCAGGAATATGTTATATGGATTGCAAGCGGCAAAGGAATACGGTGCTGTGTCAAAGGTAGGCTACTTCCCGGATACATTCGGCATTTACGGGCAAGCGCCTCAAATGCTTCAGCAAGCTAATATCAATACTGCCGCGTTTGGGAGAGGTGTAAAGCCGACCGGATTCAATAATATGGTGAGCGATGCGAAATCATTTGAATCTCCTTTTTCAGAACTTAAGTGGGAGTCGCCGGATGGTTCGGCGGTGCTTGGTGTGTTGTTTGCGAATTGGTATTCAAACGGCAATGAAGTACCAGTGGAAAGAGAGACTGCGAGAAAGTATTGGGAAACAAAACTAGCGGATGCCAAGAAATATTCTTCAACAGCAAATCTTCTTTTCATGAATGGTTGTGATCATCAGCCAATTCAAGTGGATGTAGGAGAAGCAATCAAGGTGGCTGAAGATCTTTTTCCGGATATCACGTTTGTACACTCCAATTTTGATGATTATATGGAAGCGCTGCAGGAATCATTACCAGAACAGCTCCAGACGATTACGGGAGAACTGCGGAATCAACGTACAGATGGGTGGTCCACTCTTGTAAATACAGCCTCCGCCCGTATCTATTTAAAGCAGATGAATCAAGAGTGTCAAACGCTTTTAGAAAAAGTGGCTGAGCCGCTATCCGTTTTTTCATATTTCCTTGGTCATGAATATCCACGTGATTATTTGCGATATGCGTGGAAAACTTTGATGGAAAACCATCCCCATGACAGTATTTGCGGTTGTAGTGTAGATGAAGTGCATCGAGAAATGGTAACTCGCTTTGAGAAGGTTCAGCAGGTTGCATCATCCATTGTCGAGGATAAGGCCAATGAAGTTGTATCTCATATTTCAACGAAACATAGTCTTGTTGATGAGGACATGATTCCAGTTGTTATTTTTAACACATCAGGAAATCGACGAGATGTGGTTATCGAAAAGGAAATTGAATTAGAAAAAGTCTATTTTTCAGATATGACTTTTTCAGAGATTCCAGCTTTCCTTGGTTCGAAGGATTTGCCTGATATTAATTTGGTTGATAAAAGCGGCAAGATACTTGCTTGTAAAACAAAGGACCTTGGGACCCGGTTTGGATATGAGTTACCAGGAGATGGCTTCCGGCGTCCTTATTATGCAAGAATCATCAAATTAACATTCCTGGCTCAATCTCTTCCGGGTTATGGATTTCAAACATATTATCTCAAACCGGCCAAGGGAACCAAGTTGAATGAACAGCCACCGATCAATCCATGTGTTCGTGAATTGGAGAATGAATTTGTTCATTTGTTTGTTCATGAAAATGGTTCGTATACATTGACTGACAAGCAGACTGGGAAAGTATTTAAAAATCTCGGAATTTATGAAAATAGCGGGGACATTGGAAATGAATATATGTTCAGGAAGCCAAATGGTGAAGTTCCACTTACAACGAAAGATTTGAAAGCGGAGATACGAGTCGTAGAAGACCATCCAGTACGTACAGTTATGGAACTTGTTCATGAGTGGGAGATTCCAAAAGAGGCCGATGAATCGTTTCAACGAGAAAAGGCACTATTGGTTTGGCATAAGGACCGGCTGTCAGGCAGATCTTCCGAAAATGTAACCATTCGCTTAACTACTCGAATTCAGTTAGATGAAAAAGCGAAGGGACCTTCAGTTAAGGTGACAATTGAAAATCAAGCAAAGGATCATCGTCTGCGTGTTCTTTTTCCAACTAATCTACATACGAATGAGCACTATGCAGACAGTATTTTTGAAGTGGCCAAACGTCCTAATATACCGGAAAGGGAGTGGGACAATCCTAGTTTTGATCATCATCAACAGGCATTTGTAAGTGTAACGGATGGGAAACATGGGATGACAATTGCGAATAAAGGATTACATGAGTATGAAATCCTTGAGGAGCAACAAACAATAGCCGTTACGATTCTCCGTTCCACTTCTGAGTTAGGGGATTGGGGTCTTTTCCCGACACCAGAAGCTCAGTGCATTGGAACATATCAAGCAGAATGGATGGTCATCCCTCACCAAGGTACAGTCGTTGAGTCAGAAGTATTCAAAGCGGCGTATGACTTCCAAGTGCCTGTGATTGCTGTACAAACAGATATCCATGAAGGGGCACTTCCAACCGAAAAGGAATTTTTTACTTGGGAAGGTAAATCATTAGCCATCTCTTCTATCAAGTTAGCGGAGGAAAGAGATGATGTAATTGCCCGATGGTTCAATACTTCTGAAGAAGCAACAATGGTAAATGCTCAACCATCGCAAGGAATAAATGGCTATAAAAGTACTATCGTTGAGAATGTGAAAGAGCCTTTTGGCAATACGAAAATTCAAGAAAAAGTAAAACCGTTTGAAATCATAAGCCTTGGTTGGCAAGTGAAGGAGTGAAGGTAATGGAAACTGAGAAAACGATCCCGCAATCACTATCTTATTTCATCGAAAAGGTGAAGGAGAATTTCCCTGAAGATAAAAAGCTTCAGGAAATGTTTGAACGATGTTTTGTTAATACGTATGAAACGACACTAAAGCCGCAAGAAGATGGAACAACATTTGTCATTACAGGTGATATACCAGCTATGTGGTTAAGAGATTCAGCAGCCCAAGTGCGTCCATATTTACTGGCTGCCGAGAAGGACGATGAAATGGCGAAATTAATTGAAGGTGTGGTTCGTCGCCAAATGAACTATATCGTTCATGACCCATACGCAAATGCATTCAATGAAGCCGCTAATGGAAAAGGCCATCAAGATGATAAAACGGAAATGTCCCCAATGACATGGGAACGTAAATATGAAATTGACTCACTCTGCTACCCGATTCAGCTTTCTTATCTTTTGTGGAAATCCACTGGGGAAACGGCCTGCTTTGATGACATCTTTGTACAAGCATTGAACAAGATTTTGCACGTCTGGAAAGTGGAACAAAATCATGAGGATGAATCACCATATAGCTTCGAAAGAATGGATGTAAGGCAATCAGATACTTTGCACCGGGATGGGAAGGGATCTAAAACTGTGAGAACGGGAATGACCTGGAGCGGATTTAGACCAAGTGATGATGCTTGTTTATATGGTTATTTGGTACCTGCAAATATGTTTGCCGTAGTAGTGCTAGGGTATGCCTCAGAGATTTGTAGAGAAGTTTTAAAGGATGAAGGTCTTGCGAAGCAATGTGAGCAATTAGCTTCTGAGATAAAAGCGGGAATAGAAGAACATGCAGTGTTAGAACATCCGATTCATGGAGATTTATATGTCTATGAAACGGATGGAATGGGAAGATATCATCTTATGGATGATGCGAACATCCCCAGTTTACTAGCTGCTCCATATCTGGGCTGGTGCCAATTTGATGATACAACCTATCAGAATACTCGACGCTTCTTATTAAGTAGGGATAATCCTTACTTTTATGAAGGAAAAGCGGCCCATGGAATTGGTAGTCCGCACACACCCGATCATTATATATGGCATATTGCATTGGCAATGGAGGGGATGACATCTACAGATGTTTCGGATAAAAAGAGGATTTTGGAAGCGATGAAGCAATCGGATGGCGGAACTGGATTTATGCATGAAGGCTTCAATGCAGACCAACCAGAAGAATTTACGAGAGAGTGGTTCTCCTGGGCAAATTCGATGTTCAGTGAATTTGTATTAAGCTTATGCGGTTTTGCAGTCAAGGGCAGCCCGCTCCATAAAAAGCTACAAGAAAACAATATCTGATTCAAGGCACAGTACCGCATCTTGGTTGTTACAGAGGATGAATAAAATGATCTTACTGACAGGAGTGGGGATTTGTTGAAGATAAGATTTGGACTCGTCACTGCGTTCTTCGGTTTGCTTTTAGTTTGTATACTTCCTATTACGGGGTTTGCAAAACAGCCGGAATCATCTTATTGGTATCCTGAGACATTATTAGCCTGGAGTCCGGAAAATGACCCGGATGCTGTATATAACAAAAGCACCGTTCCATTAGCTGATAGAGAGGTTGTTTTCAATGTGAATGAAACAGCTCAGTCAGAAGCTAAATTGGTTGCATTATCGGCATTAAACCCCAACACAAGCGGGGTGCCCTCTCAAGGCGGAAATGAATTTTTTGCGAATACATTTAGCTACTGGCAGTATGTTGATTTAATGGTGTATTGGGCGGGTTCTGCCGGAGAAGGAATCATTACTCCTCCAAGCGCTGATGTGATCGATGCCTCCCATAAGAATGGCGTTCCAATCTTAGGCACGATTTTCTTTCCTCCGATAACGTACGGAGGACAAGCGAAGTGGGTAGAACAAATGCTTGCACAGCGGGAAGATGGGTCATTTCCTGCTGCTGATAAACTTTTAGAGGCAGCTGAATATTACGGATTCGACGGCTGGTTCGTCAATCAAGAAACAGCAGGTGGGAATAATGAAACTGCACAAAAAACCAAAAAGTTTTTAAAATATCTTCAAAACAATAAGCAAGAAGACATGCACATTATGTGGTATGACTCAATGGTGGAAGACGGATCAATCAACTGGCAAAATCACTTAACAGATCGTAATAAGATGTTCTTGCAAGATGATAAGGACAGAATATCCGACAGTATGTTTTTGAACTTCTGGTGGACGAATCAACAATCCTCCCATGATAAGGCATTGGAAATGGGTAGAAACCCTTATGACCTATATACCGGCATTGATGTAGAAGCCAATGGAACGAAGACAAACATTCCTTGGAATGGGATTTTTCCAGAAGGGCAAAAACCTTTGACTTCATTAGGGGTTTATCGTCCAGACTGGGCTTTTAAAACAACTGAAACAATGGAAGCGTTCTATCAGAAAGAACAAGAATTCTGGACTGGAAAAGCTGGGGATCCTCGCAAGACTGGTGATAATGGAAACTGGAAAGGAATGGCTCATTATTTTACAGCAAAAACGGTGATTCAAGAGCTTCCTTTTGTCACTCATTTTAATACAGGTAGTGGGAAATTCTTTGCCGTGGCTGGTTCAGCACAAAGGATGGAAGAATGGAATAATCGCAGTTTACAAGATGTTTTACCAACATGGCGCTGGCTAAAGGATAGCAAAGGGGAGCCTCTAAAGGTTGATTTTGATTGGGATACAGCATTTTTTGGTGGCAGTTCTTTGAAGGTTTCGGGTAACCTAACGAAAAAAAATGCGACACATGTGAAGCTTTATAAAACGAATCTACCCATTGAAAAGGATACGGAGGTCTCTGTAACTTACAAAACGGGTGTGAAAAAGCCTAATATGAAGCTTGGTGTAAGCTTTGTGGATCAGCCTGATGATTTTGTGTTTTTTGATGTGAAGAAAAAGAGCCGAAATCAATGGGTGAAGGAAACATTTAAATTAAACAAATACAAGGGGAAAAAAATCGCAACCATCTCTCTATTCTTCGAGAGTGATGAAGCAATAAAAGACTATCAAATCAACATCGGGGAAATTAAAGTTACAAACAAACATAACGCTAAAGAGGTCCCGGCAAAGCCGACGAAAGCTAAGGTGAAAAATGCAACTTTCCCGAAGGGGCTATATGCTGATTTAGATGTATCATGGGAGTCAGTGAAAGGTGATATTCAGCATTATGAAATATATCGTGACCTTCCTAATGGCAAAAAAGAATTTATCGGAGCAGTTCCAAATGATGCATACTACCTTTCGAATCTACGGAGAAGTGGTAAGGAAACAGCAAGTACCCTGGAAATCGTAGCTGTAACGACTGATTTTGTTCGGGGCAAGGCTGCGAAGGTAATGTTTAAATGGCCTGCATACCCAAAACCAGAGGCAGACTTTAGCGTAAGTCAAACGGTTGCAGCACCAGGTGAAGAAATTCAATTTTTCAACCATTCATCTGAAGCGACAGAAGAAGTTGAATGGCGGATTGAAGGTGGTACACCTTTAGAAAGTGAAGAGAATAATCCTGTTGTAAGGTATGAAGAAGAAGGCGTGTACTCCGTTACTCTAACCGCTAAAAATAGCGAAGGAGAAGATGTCCTTACAAAAGAAGGCTTTATTACAATTTCAAAGGATGCAAAAAACATTACTAACGTTGCACTGAACAAAACGGCAACTGCTAGTGGGCAATGCGGCCCCTCTGAAGGGCCAAAGTACGCGATTGATGGAATCGTGACGAGTAATAGTAAATGGTGTGCAATTGGTGCAAATCATTGGCTGGAAGTCGATTTCGGTGAGGCGTTACATCTATCAAAGTTTGTTGTCAAACATGCTGAGGCAGGTGGGGAGCCAGCAGCCTTCAATACGAGGGCATTCACGATCGAGGTGAGTCTTGATGGTGAAAAATGGACGAACGCAGTAACTGTCACAAATAATGCAGATGATATCTCGGAACATGCCATTACAACGACAGAAGCTCGCTATATCCGCCTTTCAGTCCAACAGCCAACACAAGGTGGAGATCAAGCAATTAGAATATATGAAGTCGAGGCATATGGATATTAAGTAATATTGTAATCGGAAAGGGGTTTGTCCCCCTTTCCTTTTATCATATTGGTGGGAGATGAAAAAATGGGGAGAATGTTACAAGAAGTAAGTGAATGGATCGTTAGATTAGTATGGACGAATATTCTTTGGTTTGCATTTATTGTGGCTGGATTAGGGGTTTTGGGTATTATGCCGGCGACTGTTGCTTTATTTGCTGTTACACGAAAGTGGAAGATGAAGGACCTGGATGTTTCCTTATGGAAAACCTTTAAAGAAACCTATAAAAAAGAGTTTATCCGTTCAAATTGTATTGGGCTGATTTATGCAGCGATCGGCTTTTTTTTATATGTCGATTTAAGAATGGCTGAAAGCATGGAGGGAACGTTTTCCGTTATTCTTTATGTCTTCATCAGCTTTATCATTCTTTTATATTTGAATGCTATCGTTCATTTTTTCCCTATGTATGTCCATTATCATTACTCACTAAAGGATTACCTAAAACAATCATTCATTATTTCTCTTATTAGTCCTGTTTCCACAATAATGATTTGTATCGGTTTGTTTTTCATAGGCTATTTGATCACGAATATGCCGGGACTTATACCATTTATATCAGGTGTACTACCTGCCTATTGGATTATGAATGTTTGTATAAAAAGGTTTAAAACTCTAGAACAGCAGCAATCGCAAGTAATTGAACATATGAAGATCGAGCAAAGTATAAATTAATAGGAAAATGGGGGATTTATATGTTTTTAGTAGAAAGAAAGCTGGAAGCAAGAATACAAGAAATGGCACAGTACCGCTATCGTGATGGAATTGAGATTGGTCAGTTCAGCACAACTGAGGATGACGGTGCAGTAGGAGCATATCCTCCTATGGTAAAGGGGGAAGCGACATTACAACGAAGAGACCAATGGAAGGGGCGAGATCGGTATCTTTGGCTACATGCAGCTGTTAAACTTCCAACGGAATGGGCGGATAGAAAAGTAGTCGGTTTATTTGACTTTGGACGTACAGGCGGAGGAAATAATTCTGGTTTTGAATCATTATTATTCTTGAATGGAAATCCATACCAAGGTGTCGATTCTAACCATCAAGAAGTGTTTTTTCCATCAACCGAAATAGGAAACACAGTTCAACTAGATTTCAGACTTTGGTCTGGACTTGAAGGCGGCGGAGAGCCAAAGGAACAAATGTATACACTTGAGATGGCCCAATTGGCTTGGTTGGACGAGGCTGTAGATGATTTATATTATACATCCCTAGCAGCGTGGCAAACAATTAAAGAACTGGGTGATGAGCGACCAGAAAAACATGCCATTATCAATGCGTTGAATCAAGCCTTCATGAAAATAAATTGGAGTAAGCCTGGTAATGAAGCATTTTTTGATAGTTGTGCGATTGCTAGGGGGGAATTAAATGAAAGTCTTAACGAAATCGAGAAACATCATCCTGTGACCATTCATTGTGTTGGTCATACACATATTGATGTTGCATGGCTATGGCGTTTGAAACATACACGTGAAAAAGCCGCTCGATCTTTTTCTACTGTTTTAAGATTAATGGAACAATATCCGGAATATTATTTTCTCCAAACACAGCCACAGTTATATGAGTATATTAAAGAAGACTACCCAGAAATCTATGAAAATATAAAAAAACGTGTAAAAGAGGGTCGTTGGGAAACTGAAGGTGCAATGTGGTTGGAAGCGGATTGTAATATCCCTAGCGGGGAATCACTAGTGAGACAAATCTTGTACGGGAAGGAATTCTTTAAAAGGGAATTTGAGGTCGATTGCACATATCTGTGGCTGCCAGATGTTTTTGGGTATTGCTGGGCACTTCCGCAAATTTTGAAAAAATCGGGAATCGATACATTTATGACGACTAAAATCAGCTGGAATCAGTACAATCGTATGCCAAATGATACTTTTAAGTGGCGCGGAATCGATGGGACAGAAATCCTGACGCATTTTGTAACCACCCCTGAACCTTGGAATCCGGAAGATTCGTGGTTTTATACATATAATGGGCTGATTACCGCAAAGACTGTAAACGGTGCGTGGAATTCATACCGGAATAAGGATGTGAACCAAGATTTACTGCTTTCCTATGGGTATGGTGATGGAGGTGGAGGAGTCAATCGAGAAATGATAGAGCTTCGTCGTAGATTCGAGAATATGCCAGGACTGCCAAAAGTAAAAACGACAAAAGCAGGGGATTACTTCCAAAAGCTACACAGGAATATAGAGAATTCAAATGAGTATGTCCACACGTGGGACGGTGAATTGTACCTTGAATACCACAGGGGGACCTATACAAGTCAAGCCTATACAAAACGAATGAATCGTAAACTAGAGTTGAGCTATAGGGAGTCGGAATGGTTGTCTGTTTGGAACTCTTTACTGTCTTCATGGGCCAAATATCCTAAGAAACAGCTTGATGATGGGTGGAAGATTATTTTGCGGAATCAATTCCATGATATTATTCCTGGTTCATCCATTAAGGAAGTATACGAAGATGCAAAGGTGGAATATAAACAAGCAGAAGATATACAACTTGGAATGGATCAGAATAATTTCAAAGAGTTTATTGAACCTAAGCACGGAACGTATACGGTCTTCAATGCAACGAGCTGGCAAAATCAACAAAGCGTAATCATCCCATATGATCAAACGAATGATGCGGTTGGAGGATGGATATCAGGTTCAGATGAAATTCTATGTAGCCAACGAACTGAAAATGGCTGGTTAGTTGAATTAGAGGAGACCAAACAATTCGGTGCAGTAGAAATTCAATTCAAACAAGATCGTCCGGTGGAAAATGAAACACCATTTCTTATTAAGGGAAGGGTGCTAGAAACACCTTTTTATCAAGTTGAATGGAATGACTCGCTTCAACTGACTCGTATATTTGATAAGGAAGCTAGGCGTGAAGTACTGGCACAACAGAAAAAAGGAAACATCATTCAAATTTTTGAAGATAAACCATTGGCACATGATGCGTGGGATATTGATTTGTTTTACCAAGAAAAAATGGAGGAGATCCGTGATTTAGTATCAAGTGAAGTTGTTGAAAATGGCCCGCTCCGTATTGTCATTCGGACGAAATGGAAGTATCAAAGTTCTTTGGTCGAACAAGATATGATTTTCTATGCACAAAATGGACGGATTGATTTTAAAACAAAAGTGGATTGGCATGAGCAACGTAAATTAATGAAGGTAGCATTCCCAGTTGATGTTCGTTCTACCGAAGCAACATATGATATTCAATTTGGTAACGTTAAGAGACCGACACATTGGAATACGAGCTGGGATATGGCACGATTTGAAACAGTTGGACATCAGTGGGCAGACCTTTCTGAAACAGGGTACGGAGTGAGTTTATTGAATGATTGCAAATATGGATATGACATTAAAGACCAAACGATTCGCTTATCCTTGCTAAAAGCAGCACTTCATCCTGATCCAACTGCAGATCAAGGTGAACACGAATTTACGTATTCACTGCTACCTCATCAGGGAGATTGGAGAGCTGGGCAAACAGTAAAGCAAGCATGGCTTTTGAATAATGGATTGAAAGTGGTGAAAGGAGGATTTTTCCCAGCAGAAAGCTCGTTTATGAATGTGAATAACGATCATGTTAAGATCGATGCGATAAAGAAAAAAGAGGGCGATGACGCAGTAATCATTCGCCTTCATGAGTATGAGGGGCGACGCGGAAGGGTCTTGATTGAATTTCCGTGCAACGTTAAAAAATGGTATGAAACAAACTTGATGGAACAAGTCGATGGCAAGAAACAAACCGAACTTATCGACTTTGAAATAAAACCGTATGAAATCAAAACGATAGCCGTCTATTTTCATGATGAAATAAGGTAATCGTATTTATCCTCTGTCGGGCAGTGAATCAACTTCACTTTCCGACAGAAAATACGTAAAATGGTAGATGAGTTATTAAATTTGCAGGGAAGGATACAAGAGATGTTCTTGAGTAATATAATAAAGCGGCGGCTAACGAATAAGGTGTTTAGCAAAATTCTAATCACTTATTCCGTTACAATCCTTCTTACCATGTTTCTGTTGCTCCTTGTATTATCACGCTATTATACAGAAGTTATTATCCAGAAAGAAATGGACGCAAGTACAGAAACACTGGAAAGGGTTGAATCTTATCTCCAGCAAAAAGATGAGCATGTACAATATGTCATGCAGGAATTATATTTAAAGACAGATCTCATATACAATGATATTGCATTTGCCTTGCAGCATGATTATGATGCGTATCTTGCGTATCGACTAGATAAGTATAGTGAAAACTCTTCATTCATTCCGAACAACTTAAATACATTTTTTCAAGCGTATTTTAGTCAAGATTCCGATATAAATGCAGTTCGATTAAAAAGTGCAAGCCCCGGTACGGAGTATGAATATATAAATAGCCACTATAGATGGAATAAATATATGGATAAGAGAGAGCAAATGAACGGGAATCAGGAAGGTATGGCTGTTCATCCTGAAGACCTGCAATTTAAGCAAGTTGAGTGGGAGCAAAAAAGGAGTATCTTCAACAATATTCAAATATCTCGTTCGATTAATGATCCTGCGACCCTTAAGAAATTAGGGGATCTAACGGTTTATTATGATACGGCAGGAATTCAAGACTTGATTCGTTTAAGGAAATCTCAATTTAAAGGAACAGTCCATATTTTTCAACGTAATGGGGATTATCTTTACTCGTCAGACGAGGGTGCCATGCCAGTCCCATTGAAGGATGTATCATTTGAAACGAGCTTTAAGAAAATAAAGTGGAAGGGAAAAAACTACTATATCAATACATTGGCTGACGACCATAGGGGCTACCTATATGTCGGTTTCATGCCTGAGGAAGATATTAAGAAAATAACGATTGTTCATAGGTATATGTTATTATCTACCGTTTTACTTTCCTGTATAGCAATTGCTGTAACCTATTTTGCGATGAGATCGTATTCTAGAAGAATCAATAAAATAGAAACGGCCATTCATGAAGTTCGCGGTGGAAACTTGCAAATCAGAATACCTAATAGTAGAGAAAAAGACGAATTAACAGCGATATCAGAAAGTTTCAATGATATGTTAGATGATCTGAACATGTATATCAAAGATGTATATGTTTTAAATATTCGCCAAAGGGAGGCTGAAATGAAAGCGCTTCAGTCGCAAATTCAGCCGCATTTTCTATACAATACACTGGAAGCCATTCGGATGAAAGCTATAGCTGACGGATCTAAACCAACTAGTAACATGATTTATAGTTTAGGGCAATTATTTCGTTATTCTTTAAGCAGCAAAGAAATCGTTCAAATTTCTGATGAAATCCAACATGTTAAGGAGTATATAAGCCTAAACCAGATTAGGTATGCTAACCGCTTACATGTGACGTACGAGATTCCAGATAATTGTTTAGACGAAAAAATCCTCAAATTCACCCTTCAACCGCTTATTGAGAATTATTTGGTTCATGGCTTCCGAAAAGAAACAAATAATAATGAATTATTAATAAAAGTTCAAAGAACTCATCAGGAAATGGAAATAATCATAAAAGACAATGGGAGAGGTATTCCAGCAGCTGGACTATTGGCTATTCAAACCAAATTATTGGAAGGAACTACCACGTCCGAGGGTTCAATCGGGCTGAGTAATGTTCATCAAAGAATACAATTGAAATACGGACAAAATTATGGGGTGCAAATCAGCAGTAATGAAGAAGAAGAAACGATTGTAAAGGTTCGATTTCCAGCAGCTAGGAGGGATCAGGTATAACATGTATAACGTATTTTTAGTAGATGATGAACCATTCATTATTGAGGGCATGAAAGCGTTGGTACCTTGGGAAGATTATGGACTAAAGGTTGTTGGTGAGGCTTCTGATGGTAGTGAGGCCATTAAAAAGCTGGCAACGTGTCAGGTTGATATAGTATTAACGGATATCATGATGCCCATAATGGATGGATTGGAGTTAATTAGCAGGCTGAAAGAAAGTCATCCTAATACAAAATATATCGTTTTATCTGGATACGAGGAATTTGAATATGTGAAAAAGGGTATGAAGCTAGGAATAGAAAATTATCTTTTAAAGCCTGTCAATGAGCAAGAACTGATTTCAACATTGGTAAATAGTATAGAGAAACTTGAGAAATCTACAAATAACGAGGAAGCCTATACTATTTTAAGAGATAATACGATTTGGCGATGCCTTAATCAAGACATCGATGCAAAAGAATGGCGTGAAAGAGTAGAGTTGTATGGTTTGGAGTTCGAGGGTCAAAACCAGGCTGTTGTTTTAATGCAAATATCAGATGGAGAACATGAAAAATCCTCCTTTTTCAGAAAAAGAGCAGAGGAGATATTTCAGTCTAGCTGCATCATTAATCCAGGTGGCGAACTTATCCTCTTGGTTTCGTTTGATTGTGAAGAGGGACTTAAGAAAAAACTTAATGAATTGAATAGGCTACTTGCTGGTTATATGACCGGGAAGTATCATATTAGCATTGGCTCATTCGTTTGCACCACAAGTGAATTGCATAAGAGCTATCAACGTGCAAAAGAACTATCCAGCTATCGATTGGTACTCAAAGAAAGTGGATTAATAACAGATGAATTAACAAAGCAGTATACGCAAGCAAGCCTTTCTACTTCGAATGATTTGGATAATTTAAAGAGATATATTGTGGGCTCAGAACAAGAAAAGGCGTTTTTGTGGATCAAAGGTGCCTTCGATGAGATTAATCAATCCACTAAACAAGTAGCTCCGACCATTATAAGAGGGTTTGCGATTGAAATAGTTACGTCTATCCAAAAAGATGTATCGTCACATGCAGATGATCAAACGGTAGGCATTGTGAAGCGAATCTTGGAGGCCCATTCAATGGGGATGTTAGTTGACATTCTTACTGATTATATCGAGGGAATTTTTAGAACATTGGAACAAAGGGCGGAACATCGAAGTCCTATCATTCAAAGCGTGGTGCAATATATTCAAGAACATTTTCATGAGGAACTTTCTTTGAAAACCTTAAGCTATAAATTTCATATAAATTCGATTTACTTAGGACAACTTTTCCAGAAAGAAACGGGCTTGGTATTCTCTGAGTATATTAATCATTTAAGGCTCAAAAAAGCAAAGCAATTGTTGAAAGGGACACATTTAAAGGCTGGAATGATTGGAAAACAAGTTGGCTATTCGGATTCCGCTTATTTTTATAAACAGTTTAAGAAGGCGGTGGGGATTACACCATCAGCTTGGAGAGCCATGAATATCAAATCTTGATATCCCGTCATTCGGGATTTTTTTGTTTTTTTAGGAGCGTCTCTCATCCTAAAAGAATCACAAAAATGACAAAAGATACTGGATAAACGATCGAATGTTTAATAAGTACAGTAAATCTTAATATTGTTAACTTTATACATTTTTTGCTTTTTCTTAATATAAAGATGTAAGGGTTTTCAATAAAAGGGAGGAGGGGCTTTGTGAATCATATCAAGAGTTTTTTCCAAGATGTTTATAAGAATCGAGTATGGCTCCTCATGGTTTTACCAGGAACCATTTGGCTATTGTTATTTTCATATCTTCCGATGTTTGGAACGGTCATTGCCTTTAAAAATTTCCGATATGATCCGAATGGTTTTTTTGCAAGCATCCTAAATAGTGAGTGGGTCGGCTTTGAAAACTTCAAGTTTTTATTCAATACAAATGATGCCTGGATCATTACAAGAAATACGGTTCTATATAATTTAGTCTTTATCGTGGTAGGGCTTGTATTAGCAGTGTTTGTAGCGATTGTTCTAAATGAGCTTGCAAATAAGAAGTTGTCGAAAATTTACCAAACAGGAATGCTGTTTCCACACTTTTTATCATGGGTTGTTGTTAGTTATTTTGTCTTTACGTTTCTAAGCGTGGATAGAGGATTGCTTAATAATATACTTTTATGGTTTGGAGTGGAAGATCCCATATCCTGGTATAACGAAGCGGAATATTGGCCTTTCATTATCGTTCTAACAAGTATGTGGAAGGGCGTTGGTTACGGAAGTATCGTTTATTTAGCAGCTATAGTCGGGATTGATAAAAACTATTACGAAGCCGCTATGATAGATGGCGCCAATAAGTGGCAACAAATTCGTAATATTACAATTCCGATGATTACACCGCTCATTGTTATTTTAACCATTTTAAATGTTGGGAGGATTTTTAGTGCAGACTTTGGTCTGTTTTTTCAGGTTCCTCGTGATTCAGGTCCATTATATTCCGTAACAAACGTTATAGATACTTATGTATACCGTGGGATAACGACAATGGGTGATATTAGTATGAGTACGGCCGCTGGTCTTTATCAATCAATTGTAGGGTTTGCCTTAGTCATGCTGACAAATTATCTTGTTCAGAAGGTTGATAAAGAATATGCCCTCTTTTAAAAAATCGAGAGAGAAAGGAGAGTGGCCGCAGTTTTGTGGCAAATACAATGATAACAAATCAACATAGCTCTCAACCTACTCCATTAAACAAAGGCAATGCCCAAAATCAAGTGAATCAACCACATAAGCGTAAGAAAAAGTACACACCACATGGTCTAAGCGGATTTCCTAACCTGATTATGAATATATTGTTTGCGGCATTTTCTATGATGTGTATCTTTCCATTTCTATATGTAATCGTCATCTCTTTAACGGATGAAAAAACCTTAGCTCGAAATGGATATCAGCTGTTACCTGAAATATGGAGTTTCGAAGCATATCGATACTTGTGGCAAATGAAGGATCAGTTACTGCAATCTTATACGATAACGATTGTAGTAACGGTGCTTGGTACACTTGTCAGTGTAATGATGATTTCATTATATGCCTATGCCATTTCCAGAAAGCAATTCAAATATCGCGGATTCTTTACTTTTATTGCATTCTTCACGATGCTATTCAGTGGAGGACTAGTTCCTTTCTATATAGTAGCAACCCAGTTTTTACATTTACGTAACTCCATTTGGGCTTTGATCTTACCACTCGCAATGAATGCATTCTACATTCTAATCATGAGGACCTTTTTCCAAAGGTCTGTACCAGAATCCATTTTGGAGTCGGCTAGAATTGATGGAGCGAGTGAATTAAGGATATTTGTCAAAATTGTCATTCCACTATCATTGCCAGGTCTTGCAACGATTGCCCTTTTTAGTACATTGGGTTACTGGAATGATTGGTTTAATGCATTGTTGTTCATTGATGAAGCGCACTTGGTGCCACTACAGTCTATGCTGATGAAAATTGAAAACAATATAGAATTTTTAAGGCAAAATTCGTTAGCAGGAGGTTTACAAAATGATTTATTAAGTGCAGTACCTCAGGATGCTGCAAAAATGGCAATGGTCGTTATTTCAACTTTGCCAATAGCGATTGCCTATCCGTTTTTCCAAAAATACTTTGTTAATGGATTGACAATCGGCGGGGTTAAGGAATAATTGATTTTTGAAAAAAACAAATAAAAGGGGGGAGTTAAAATGAATAAGAAGTTAGCTATCATTCTAGTACTCTTATTAAGTTTATCAACATTTTTAGCTGCATGTAGTGGAGGGGATTCAGAAAAAACGAGCGGAAGTAAAGCGGGTGAAGGAAAACCTTATGAAATTACGTGGTACACGATCGGGACACCTCAAAAAGATGCTGATAAAGTCATGGAGGAAGTAAGTAAATACACGAAAGAAAAAATTAACGCCACCGTTAAAATGAGACAGATCGACTGGGGCGATTATGATCAAAAAATGCAAGTTATGATTGCTTCAGGTGAATCATTTGATATTGCCTATACTGCAGGAGGAAACTATGTGTTAAATGCACAAAAAGGGGCATTTAAAGACTTGAATGAACTTCTTGACACACATGGAAAAGAATTGAAAGCAACGATTGATCCAGCTTACTTAGAAGGAGCTAAAATTGATGGAAAGCTTTATGGCATTCCTTCAAACAAAGAAGTAGGTCAGCAAAGCGTGTACGTATTCAATAAGGATATCGTCGATAAATATAATATGGATATTTCAAGCATTCACTCATTGAAAGACTTGAAGCCTTTATTGCAAACCGTTAAAGAAAATGAGCCAGACTTTACACCGATTGCCACTTTCAAACCGTATCTACCATTTGATTATGTATTGGAAGATGAATTGCCGTTTGCGTTTCCTCTAGAGGGAGATAAAGGAAAAGTAGTTAATATCTTTGAATCGGATATTATGATGGAAACGTTAAAAACGATGCACGAATACTATAAAGCGGGTTATATAAAAGCGGATGCAGCCACAAGTACAGATCCATGGCCGTTAGAGGTACAAAACTGGTTCGTACGTAAAGAAATGTACCAGCCATATGCGGAATTGATATGGTCCCGTTCTGCAGGTTATAACGTAGCCGTCCAACCGATGCATGATCCGATTACATTTAACAACTCTGTAACAGGCGCCATTCAAGCTATCTCTGCAACTTCCAAAAATCCAGAAAAGGCCATGGCGTTCTTAAATCTATTGAATACAGATCCATACCTTCGCAATTTAATTGATAGAGGCATTGAAGGCGTGCATTACGAAGAGGAAGATAACGGAAAAATTAAAGACCTTCCTGCCCGTATAGAAAGCTACAACATGCCAAGTTACTCTCTAGGAAACCATTTCATTCTTAAATTATATGAAAATGATCCCGAAGATAAATGGGATGCGTTCAAAAAATTCAATGAGGCATCCGTTCAAGCACCAACCTTAGGTTTTTATTTCGATACGAATCCTGTCCGAACGGAGATCGCGGCAATCGCGAACGTTGCGAATGAATATGCACCTCCCCTGTTAACTGGAAGTGTTGACCCTGAGAAATATTTGCCAAAGGCCAATAAGAAGTTTAAAGAAGCTGGATTGGATAAAGTGCTGGCAGAAATTCAAAAACAATATGATGAGTGGAAGAAAGATAACTAATAGATCTCATTCAGGAGGCAAAGTCGGAGAGTTAATTTTCCGGCTGCTTTCTTTTTAGGGGAAGGCAGGAATGAAAATGAGTATAGAAGTAGAAAAGAATATTTACCAGTTTCCGAAAGACTTTTGGTGGGGATCTGCATCATCGGCAACGCAAATGGAAGGGTTCTCCGGGGCGGATGGTAAAGGGAAGAATATATGGGACCACTGGTATGAAACAGAACCGAATCGTTTTCACCAAGGTATTGGACCGGATAAAACTTCACTGTTTTATACGAATTTCATTGATGATATTCCCCTCATGAAGGAAACGGGGCATAACAGTTTTCGGTTTTCTATCTCGTGGTCCCGCCTGTTTCCAAAGGGGCGTGGAGAAATGAATCCAAAGGCAATCGACTTCTATAATTCTGTCATTGACACCTTACTGGAGAATGGAATAGAGCCTTTTGTGAATCTCTATCATTTTGACATGCCCATGGCTATGCAAGAAGAGGGTGGTTGGGAAAGCCGCTCTGTAGTCGATGCGTATGTGGAATATGCGTCTGCTTGTTTCGAGAACTTTGGAGACCGGGTGATGAAGTGGTTCACACATAATGAGCCAATCGTACCTGTTGAATGCGGTTATTTATATGGACATCATTATCCAGCATTTTGTGACTTTGGAAAGGCTGTTCAAGTTGGGTTCCATTCTGTATTAGCCTCCGCAAAAGCAATTAATGCATACCATGAAAAAGAGCTAGGAGGAAAAATCGGAATTATACTGAATGTCACTCCTTCTTATCCAAGAAGTAATCACCCTGCTGACGTAGATGCTGCCGAAAAATCGGATTTACTATTCAACCGTTCCTTTCTAGATCCTTCAGTCAAAGGCACTTTTCCTGAGAAGCTAATAGAGATGTTGCGAGTAGAAAACTTTTTGCCTGAATATTTAACTGAAGATTTGGATATTATCCGAGACAATACAGTCGATTTATTAGGGATTAATTACTACCAGCCACGAAGAGTCAAGGCGAAGGAAAATATTCCGAATCCAAATGCTCCATTCCTGCCAGAACGGTACTTTGATCATTATGACATGCCAGGAAAAAAGGTGAACCCATATAGAGGCTGGGAGATTTATGAAAAGGGCGTCTACGATATTTTAAAAAACATCCAAGAAAACTATGGGAATATCGAATGTTTCATATCGGAAAGCGGTATGGGAGTTGAAGCGGAAGAGCGCTTCAAGGATGAGAGTGGAATGATTCAGGATGATTATCGAATTACCTTTTACGAAGATCATTTAAAGTGGATTCATCAAGCACTAAATGAAGGGGTCAATGTAAAAGGGTTTCATGTATGGACATTCATGGATAACTGGTCATGGTTAAATTCATATAAGAACCGATATGGGCTAGTAGAAGTGGATTTAACTAAAAACTTCAGGCGTACAATCAAGAAATCAGGTATATGGTATAAACAATTATCTGAAAACAACGGTTTTTGATTGATGGAAGAGCGCTGATGAGCGATTGTTCTATCAGGATATCACGAAGGAAGTGAAGGGAATGGACAAGTATCTTCTTGGCATCGATTTGGGTGGAACAAACTTGAGAATGGCCGTCGTTACATCGGAAGGCAACCTTATAGAAGAGGTCAAAGTAAAAACGGAAAGTGACAAAGGACCGAAACATGTCATCCATAACATGATCACCATATGCGAAGGGCTGCTTCAAAAACGAAATATTGAAGCGATAGGGATCGGAGCTCCCGGTCCTTTAGATTCAAAGCAAGGGATTATTTTAAACCCTCCCAATTTACCAGGGTGGGATGAGGTTCCTTTAACTCTAATCTTAAAAGAAGCTTTAGGGAAAAAGGTAGTACTCGATAACGATGCCAACGCAGCTGCTTTAGCGGAAGCAGCAATTGGGGCAGGCAAAGGAAAAGAATCCGTATTTTATATGACAATCAGTACAGGAATCGGTGGAGGATATATCTATCGAAATCAGTTGATTCAAGGTGCCAATTTCTGTGCGGGTGAAGTTGGCAACATGGTGGTTAATCCAGATGGACCACCGCACCCTATACTGAATGTTGGCTCTTTGGAATCTTTGGCAAGCGGTACTGCTGTGCACCGTCTTGGAAAAGAAAAGGTAGGTATGGCAGGAGATGCGGGTGAAGTGTTTACTCTGGCGATGAACGGTCAGCAGGAAGCGGAGGAGATTGTTGATACGGTGCTAACTTATTTGGCAAAAGGAATCTCCAATATCGTTCATACAATTGATCCGCATATCATCGTGTTAGGCGGGGGAGTCATGCAATCAAAAGAGTATATAATGCCGCTTCTTCTTGAAAAAGTAAATGATTACTTATATCCACAGCTACGTAATAAGGTACAAATTGAATGTGCCTCGTTAGGAACAAAAGCGGGTGTTATCGGAGCGGCACTGTTGACACAGCAAGGGTATTCCGGTAAGGGAAGGGGATGACAATGAAAGCTTACATGGTGCTAGATATTGGCGGAACTTACATAAAGTATGCGGTGATGGATGACAAATCAAAGAAACTGGAATGGGGGAAGATTCCAACCCCTAAAGAAGGATTAGATATATTTTTAGATCGAATCACCGAAATAGTACATCATTATTCGAATTCATTTGACATTCAAGGCATCGCTTTAAGTTCGCCTGGTGCCGTAGATGTGGCAACAGGGTTTGTTGGCGGCGCAAGTGCTATTCCCTTTATACATGGCATTTACATGACAGAAAAACTAAAGGAACGAACAGGGCTGCAGGTGTCCATTGAAAACGATGCGAACTGCGCGGCATTGGCAGAAGGCTGGCTGGGTGTAGCAAAAGGAACTGATTTTTACATTTGTATTGTAATTGGTACAGGAATTGGCGGGGCAATCGTGATTAACCAATCCATTCTCCGTGGAGCTAACCTCCATGGAGGGGAGTTTGGATACATGATCATGGGTGAATCAGGTAAGAGCCCTCTACAATCAACTTGGAGCAATGTTGCATCGACAAACTCACTTGTAGAAGAAGTCGAACGGAAAAAATCTCTAGCAAGGGGAACGTTGGACGGTGAAGAAATATTTCGATTGGCGGAAGCAGGAGATACGATTGCGAATGAATGCATTGCCAACCTATTTAAGAAACTGGCAACGGGAATCTATAATTTGAAGTATGTACTAGATCCTGACAAGATTCTAATCGGCGGGGGAATCAGCAAGCGCCCGGATGTAATAGAAGGCATAAATAGTGAACTGGCACAATTGAAGAATGATATCTCTACATTGGATATTACGGTTGAAGCTTGTAAATTTGAAAACGATGCAAACTTGATTGGCGCCCTCTTTCATTTCCTGAATCGAAAATAGGGAGCTTCTTACCTGACACTAGCACGAATAAAGAACGGAATAACAAAATGATCGGTAAAATGTGAGTGCCAATCGTTAGGTAGGTTGCTGCTCCTATAAAAAAACGATCGCTATAAGTTTCTTGTTTGAATTCTATTAAAAAGGATGACTTTAATAATATAAACTTACCTCCTGCATATAAATGGATCATGGAGGTGCCTTATGAAATTCAAAAGGGTTGGTTTTTTAATCATTACTAGTTCAACGATTTTGGTTACTCTTTCAATCATTATTAGCGGATTCATCATCAGTTTAAACATTAGCTACCAATATAAATTCATTCAAGATTCTTTAAAACATGTGAAATCAGAGAAATTATTTTCTCAAGTAATGCGTACGGAAAATCATTATTTCTTTCAAGATACCGGTGAAAATTGGCTAACATTAGGAAGCGTTTCAATGTATCTAATGGAGTTAGGTGTAAATATAAGGACGGATGATATTAGAACGTTTTTAGGGAGTGAACTGCCAGGACTATCCGCTTACGATTATGAAATTGCAGTTGCCGGAGAAGGGACTGATATTTCGACTTTACCCTTAGAATCTTCACCACCTACGGATGTTTTGTTAAAAGAAAGAGATGTAGTTGAAGACGAGCTACAAAATAAAGGGCATGAAGAGGATTCAACAATCAAAAATAGCCCTGAAATTCAAAATAAAACAGTATTTATCTATCAAACCCATAGTTGGGAATCGTACCTTCCTCTGTTAAGAGGTGCTAAAGTTCCGGATGATGCGATAAGTAACGACAATAGAGTTAATGTCGTCGCCCTCGGAAGTCGTTTAAGTAATAAATTGAATGAAAAAGGTATAGGAACGGAACATGATCAAACTAACATGACTAGAGAATTGAATAAGAGACAATGGAAATCAACTAAATCTTATTCCATGTCTGGAGCTATCATTGAAGCAAATGCAAACAAAAATGGGAAATTGGAGTATTTTATAGACATCCATCGTGATTCCTCACGTAAAGATATCACGACCAAAACTCTAAATGGAAAAGATTACGCGAAACTTTTTTTTGTAGTCGGCAAAGGCAATGAAAAATATGAAAAAAACCTGCAGTTTGTAAAAAAATTAAATACAGAGCTTGAAAAAAGATATCCAGGTATAAGTCGTGGCATATTCCTGAAACCTAATAGTATGGGTAATGGGGTGTATAACCAAAATATCTCTGAAAAGGCCATCCTAATTGAAGTAGGTGGCGTAGATAATGACTTTGAAGAACTAGATAGAAGTATTGATGCGTTTTCTGAAGTGTTTTCATACATCTATTGGAAAGAAAATGAAGCGAAAGAGGTAAACGGACAATGAAGAAGAGAACAAATAAAAGCTCCTTGAAATGGCTTTTATTCACTTTTTCATCGACCTTCATTAGTTTGCACATTATCCAGCATAATCCAGAAGCGGACAACGGACCGGAAGCGTTTATTGGATTCGGGCATGCGCTGCGAGGTGAAAATCCTGAAATGAAGCTTGAGATTAAGCGGATTTTCAGAGAGGACGACTATGTCGTCACCCATTCCCATCTGATCTTGAACCCGAATGATCCTGGATTGGCTCTGGCCGACTTCTTCCTGCTAGAAGATGGCAAGGTCGTTGAGCATTGGGACGTGATCCAGACAGTGCCGGAGAAGGCTAAGAATACAAATAGCATGTTCTAATTGGTACGCTGCAAGCTCATCAAGCTCTTGCAGCGTACCAATTGGGTAACTTGTGATTCCTATATTACGCAGGCGTATCATCGCTCATAGGCGACACATCATCGAAAGAAACGAGTTTACATATACGATCGTTATTACTAAATCATCATGTTATCAATAGTTCTTTATGCCTCGTTGCATACATGTTCGCTTTTATAAAACTTTTCCCGGCACCTTTTAGGGAATACCTTCTGAGATTCCCCGAACAACTCTTCCAAGCTCACCAAATCCTCTATCAAGTGCCACAAAATAATAACTTTCCATTTATCTGTGACTGAGCATACCACTGTTTTACTCTTGGGAATTTTACCCTAAAATGAAGTTCGAGCCATGATAAATCATAATGGTCATATTTTTATGACTACTTTTATTTTTTGAACTATGGATATACCATATACCTATACTTGATAACACAAAAAGTAAATCTTTTTATAGCCAGTCGAGTACACGGTAAGAAGTAACGAGCTGATAGTACAGACCAGTTAAAACAACAATCAATAAGACAAAATATATATGGAGGAAAACACAATGAAGATATTAGTAACAGGTGCTACAGGAAAATTAGGCTCAAAAGTAGTTGAAGCCCTATTGAAAATTGTACCGGCAAGCCAACTTGCTGTCAGTGTACGTAATATGGACAAAGCGGAACAATTACGTGCACGTGGAGTGGACATCCGCCAAGGAGATTTTGACCATCCAGAAACATTGGATACTGCTTTTGAAGGGATTGACCGTTTATTGATCATTTCCGCGGATGGTGACAATGAAACAAGAATTCCACAACACAGAAATGCGGTAGCTGCGGCAGAGCGTGCCGGAGTCAAATTTATTGCTTATACTAGCATAACGAATGCAAAGGAAAGTAAAAACTTCCTTGCTCCCACTCATCAGGCAACAGAAGAAGCTATTTTAAAAACAGGAATTCCTTATTCTTTTTTACGAAACAACTGGTACCTGGAGAATGAAATTTCAAGTATTCAAGGTGTTCTAGCCGGAGCTCCATGGGTGACATCAGCAGGAAATGGCAAGGTAGGCTGGGCACTTCAACAAGATTATGCAGAAGCTGCAGCTGCGGTCCTATCTGGTAAAGGGCACGAAAACACCATCTACGAGCTTTCTGGAAAGTTAATGACTCAAGAAGAACTTGCTTCCACTCTGGGCACTGTATTAGGTAAAGAAGTACCTGTGCAACAGGTTGATGATGCTACCTATACGGATATAATGAAAGGCGCTGGTGTACCGGATTTCCTTCTTCCTATGCTTGTTGATATCCAAAAAGACATTCGTGAAGGCACATTAGAGGTTGAGAGCCATGATCTCGAGAAACTTCTCGGACGAACCGTTACACCAACGAAAGAGGCACTTACTCAAATTGTTAAAGGAAATATCCAATAAATAGTTATTGTTAGAAAAACACGTTTGACGTTGAACAACAAAAATGGTCTAGTCTTAAACAAATGAAATGATTTATAACAATAAATAGAGGTGTTTTTATGCAAGTAGAGATTTGGGCAGACTTTGCATGTCCATTCTGTTTTATTGGCAAACGTCGCTTCGAAAAAGCGCTAGAGGAATTTGAGCACAACGATGGTATTGAAATTGTATACCGAAGTTTCGAACTGGATCCCAATGCTCCCAAACATGTGTCTCATGATGTTTATGACATGCTCTCCAACAGATATGGCATGAGCCGTCAGGAAGCCATCAACATGAATCAGAGTGTGATCAAACAGGCAGCAGACGAAGGACTTCAGTTTCAGTATGAAGGCATGGTGCTAACGAATACATTCGATGCACATCGACTAAGACATTTCGCTGATCAATACAGTAAGGGTGCTGTGGTATCGGAGCTGTTGTTCCAAGCTTATTTCACCAAATCAAAGGATTTGAGCGACCACACAATGCTCGCCGACCTGGCAGTTGAAGCAGGACTTGATCGTGAAGAAGCCCTCTTCATGCTCGCTGGTAAGCAGTTCGCTGAGCAAGTGCGTTCGGATGAAGAAAAAGGTAGACGTCTTGGTATACGCGGTGTTCCATTCTATGTCATTAACCATAAACATACGGTATCAGGCGCTCAGGCAGGCACTGTGTTCCTGAACGCTTTACAGCAGGGGTGGGAAGACCAGCAACAACTGAAAATTGTAAAATCGACGAGCGATGCTGCTTGTGCAGATGGCTCCTGTGTCATTAAGGACTGACGTCAAAGTACGAGAAAATGATGAACGAGTATAGCGTTGTGCAGTATGAGGGAGGTTGAAAAATCTCCCTCTTTTTGTGCGCTAGGCTTGAGTGGAATCCATGCTGCTAGTGATTTAGCACAGTCAAAAATGAATGATCTGGAGCTTTGGCAAGTAGAAATACAAAGTGGTGTATACTCTTCAAAATAAAATTTTGAGGAGGAAAATATAAGGTCATTATAGAACAAAAAAACATGGAGCCACTCAGCAACTCCATAAAGGCTTCTTAATCGTATGATCGGAGGGTCTTACAATTGTCCATGTTCAAGAGATGCTAATTTTTAAATGCATATCAAAATCAAGACATTGCAATAATCATGATGTCGTATGTCCGTGAAAAGTATAAGCATGTAAGTCAAAAAGTACTTTTTAACTGAAGGAGCACCTGATGTCTATCACTTCTACGAGAAGGACGGTCATCAATCCTTTGATAATAGGGATGAGTGTTAAGAACCTCTAGATAATTCGATAAAAAAATAAATGAATAGTAATGATAAGATCAATTGGTTTATATCTTTATATATCAAAGGGGGGGATACCTATGGAAAAGCTAGAATATGAATGGGTGAAACAAACACGTCAGATTTTATTGGACCAGTGTGGAGAATTGGCTGAAGCTGATTTTACTAAAGAGTTTGAATTTGGTTTTCAGAGTATTAGAAATTCTTTAGTTCATGTGGCAGGCTGCTATCATGCTTGGTTAGGTTCTTTTGTACTTTCAGAAACATCATCGCCTTTATTTACGAAGGAAGTGATTAATAATATGCAGTTTGATGATATTCAACGTTATTTTCAACAAGCAGATATATATGTAGAACGTGTATTTGAACAATTCACAAACAAATTTGATGAGGTTATCGACAAAGAGCTTTCTTGGAGAACCGGCAGTGGGCTTGTAAAAAAAACGCCACGCCAATTACTATTCCATACCATTACACATGAGTCGCACCATAAAGGGCAAATTGTAACGATGCTGCGTATTCTTGGCCATATACCTGAAAATACAGACATATTGGGGCTGCCTTAATTCGCTACATGATGGATATCGAAGGATCAGGAGCACGATTCTTGAGGAAGATTCGTCGCCCTTCATGAACGAAAGGGACAGGATAGCTGAAGAAGGGACAACACGTTTTAGAGGGATCTTCACCTTGATGATCGAAATAAATAGTAACTGGATTTTTTCAGGTGAAGATAATGGAGGATATTATGAGGCTAAAACCAATTGAAGCGGCACAACAGTTTATCTTTAAGCATTTTCCAAATTGCCAAGGATCTTTATTAGCTGGAAGTGTCGTTCGAGGTGAAGCGACAGACACATCGGACCTTGATATTGTTGTTTTTGATAAAGACCTTACTTCCCCTTACAGAGAGTCATTCATTGACTTTGGATGGGCTATAGAGGTTTTTGTACATAATCTAACCTCGTATAAGCATTTTTTTGAAAGTGATTGCGAGGTAGCAAGGCCATCTTTGCCTAGGATGGTTTCAGAAGGAATTATTTTAAAAGATGACGGAATAATAGAACCCATAAAAAAAGAGGCGAAAGAAATATTGGACCAGGGTCCGAAGAAATGGTCAGATGAAACCATTAAAACGAAGCGATATTTTATAACTGATGCACTAGACGATTTAATAGGCTGTAAATATAGAGCCGAAGAAATTTTTATTGCTAATACTTTAGCTGAACTTGTTAGTGAATTTTATTTAAGATCAAACCTTCAATGGATTGGCACTTCTAAATGGATGGTACGTTCCTTAAAACAATATGACCGGAAATTCGCTAATCATTTTGTTGAAGCCTTTGATGTTTTATATAGGACAGGTGATAAAAATAAAGTTGTGCAATTAGTTGATAAGGTTTTGGAACCATATGGTGGACAGTTGTTTGATGGATTTTCGTTGGGGAAAAATCAGCCTCAATAATAACCATCACTTCCTAGCTCCTGATAGATACAGTCTGGTTTCAAATCGTATGTGCGATCTGTCTATAGCAACCACTTGCTTTTTTAAATCTGGTGTAAACGTTTTTTTTCTGGTTTCCTCACATATCGTGCATAATTCTATTTGTAGTAATTTTTTATTGTTCAGCTAAGCGGAGCCTCGTCATTAAAACGTTCTATTTAAGTCTGCTACCCATTTGAAAAAGGGGGCGTCTTGTATATAAAAAGTTTATTCTAGTTTCAATATATTAGGAGGAAGAGTCAGATGGGAATAAAATGGATTGGTGTTAGCGTCCTCACCGGATTCTTTCTACTGGAGCTTGCTGCGATGGCTGCGTTCAGTTACTGGGGTTATCATATTAAGACAGGAGCAGCGGTCAGCGTTATACTCGCATTTGCCACCCCCGTGGTCATAGCCGCTTTATGGAGTATGTTTCTCTCTCCGAAGGCACCGCTCCCCATCTTCTCCTTCTCCATCCGAACGACGCTTAAGCTGGTTGTGTTCATTGTTGCTTCCGCATCTTTGTATGCAAGCGGTCAAAGCGCGCTCGCGGTTATTTTTCTGACGATGTCCCTTCTTATCGTGGCAGCAGTCTTTATCTTGAAACTTCATAAAGTGAATTAAATGGATTAGTCTAAAACCGAACATCAATAATCGGGCGCCTATCTGGAATAAGGAGATGTGATAGGTGAAGAAGGGAAATTCCCCATTTTAACGAATTAAAATAAACGCAGCAAAAGTTTTTGTAATATAATAATTTATAATTCCGCCCCCTTTTGTCTACAAACTGAGCCCTACTCTAATGAGAAGGGCTTTTAACATTTTATAAATATTCGAAGTCTGTTAATAAGCTGTTTTTTCGGCGGTGCTATTATCGCTGTATCAAATTGGACATGGCAAGGTGCATGAACAATTTTTTAAGTCCCCTTAGAGTAGTCCAACGCATACCATGCTTTTCTTTTGCATCTGCGAATACACCTCGATCGTTTCTATACGTTTCGCATATATAACTTTACATCCTGATGATGACGCAGACGAACTGACCTTCCATATCTGTTTGTTAAATAACAAAAATGACTCGAGGGAGGGGCTCACCGGCCGCCTGATAAGCGAGTGCCTCTCGTCTGCAGTATGAGCCTTTTTTCTCACATTAAGTTATCTAATGATGGAATAACAGGTAGTTGTTAACATTTGGGTATATTGAATTTTCTGAAAATTATTGATACTATAATGATGATTATATTCCAGTAAGGATTGAAGCTTTATGGGACCATTTATTAGAAAGAACATACTACAATCTTAAAGGAGTGGATTTAATGGATCAATTATTTAAAGGATTAGATGATATTTATAACGAAATCGTCGATATTCGGCGCTATCTTCATCAACATCCCGAGCTTTCTTTTGAAGAAGTGAATACAGCTAATTATATTGCGGCCTACCATGAAAAACTTGGGCATGAAGTACGCAAAAATGTAGGGGGAAATGGTGTTTTAGCTTATCTGGAAGGAGATAAACCAGGGCCGACGGTTGCAGTACGGGCGGACTTTGATGCACTTCCGATTCATGAACAAACGGACGTCCCGTTTAAATCGGTTAACGAAGGAGTCATGCATGCATGCGGCCATGATGGGCATACAGCAACATTATTAGGTCTTGCAAAGGTTCTGAATGGCATGAAGTCGGAAATTGAAGGGACCGTGGTTTTTCTCCATCAACATGCCGAAGAATTGCCACCGGGTGGGGCCATTGCCATGATAGAAGATGGCTGCCTAAATGGGGTGGATGTTATTTTTGGGACGCACTTACAGGCGCAGATGCCTTTAGGTGAAATTGGTTATCGGTCAGGCCCGCTCCAAGCAGCACCTGATCGATTTGATATAACCATTCAGGGTAAAGGCGGACATGGCGCTGCTCCGCATGAAACAAAGGACAGTATTGTAATTGGAGGACAGCTGATAGGCAATCTGCAACAAATCGTTAGCCGGAAAGTAGATCCATTGGAATCTGCCGTTGTATCTGTTTGTGCCTTTGAAGCAAAAAATCCTTACAATGTCATTGCAGATACAGCTACATTGACTGGTACGGTCCGAACATTTAAAGAAGAAATTCGTAATTTTATCGAAAAAGAAATTGAAAGAGTCGTGAAGGGAACATGTATTGTATCCGATGCAACCTATGACTATACATATACAAGAGGGTATCCGACGACAGTGAACCACAAGGAGGAAACTGAATTCGTTGCGAAATTGGCTCACTCTGTACCTGGCGTTGAAGCTGTTAATGAAACCCCGCCTATTATGGGCGGTGAAGACTTTTCCTATTATTTGGAAAAAGTAAAAGGAACATTCTTTTTCACAGGAGCAAAAAGTCCCGATTGGGAGCAAGCCTATCCACATCATCATCCAAAGTTTGACATCGATGAACGCTCATTATTAATCGCTGCAAAAACCCTTGGGGTAGCAACTTTACAATACATGAAGAATAATGCAAAGACTTTATCATCACAACAAGTATAAAAAAATAGTGAAAATAAGGGGGCCTATTCACATTTGGCCCCTTAATTAACACCAATAATGAAAAGGGATGATAAAGATGACAAACGAAACACAGACACTTTGGAAAGATTGGCGAGTGCATGCCACCGTCTTTGCTATCGTATTACTGTCTGAAACGATAGGCACACACGAAATTCCATTAGGACCAGGAGTTATTTTATTATTGCCGATGCTTTATGCAGTTATAATCGGAATTTTATTATTCTTCACCCCACTTGTTAAGGAAAAGCAATCCAAAAGTGCGGAATCACTTGTTTTTATATCGGTTACATTACTTATTGCGAAGTTTGGAGTACAGGCAGGCCCAGCCTTGCCTCTGTTAATTGAAGCAGGCCCTGCACTGCTGCTTCAGGAAATAGGGAATCTCGGCACCATTTTTCTGGCCCTTCCAGTCGCAGTTTTACTAGGATTGAAACGAGAATCGATCGGAATGACACACTCCATTGGACGTGAGCCCAATGTCGCTTTAATAACGGATAAATACGGTTTTTCCTCACCGGAAGGCCGTGGAGTGATGGCCGTATATATTTTCGGGACCGTTTTCGGCGCTATTTTTATGGGTTTAATATCTGGATTGTTAGCGACTATTACGCCGATTCATCCATTATCCTTTGCGATGGCAACAGGAATAGGCAGTGGAAGTATGGCAGCTGCTGCATTAGGACCTCTAGTTACGGCGTTTCCAGAGATGAAAGATCAGATTATTGCTTTTTCAGGTGCAAGTAACCTTGCAACATCTGTAACAGGTTTATACGTGAGTATTTTCATTGCTTTGCCTCTAACAGAAAAAATCTATCTCTGGATGACAAAAAGGAAAACGAAAAATATGAAAACGAATGTGGGGGCGTAACCAATGTTAAAGAACATCCAAGAATGGGTTTTAGTCTTAGGCATTATTGGGATTGTGGTGTTAACCGGAAATTGGATCGGCTATGATATACTCCCAATAACTGCTTTACCAGGAATGATTATATTAATCCTTATTTCGTTAGCGGGCCTTATTATCGGTAAACTGGTCCCACTCAAAATTCCAAGTATAGCTTACATAGGAATCATAGGTTTTATCCTTACTGTCCCCAGCATGCCTGGGTCAGATCAACTTGTAAAGTGGACTGCAGACGTCAGTCTATTAGCAATAGCTACACCTATCTTAGCCTATGCGGGGATAGGTATTGGCCGTTCATGGGCAGACTTTGCCAAACTAGGTTGGAGAACGATCGTTGTTGGAATGTGTGTATTACTTGGGACCTTTTTAGGTTCTGCAATCATTGCTGAAATCGTCCTACGCTTTCAAGGCATTATATGATTGGAGGGTGAGTGAATGCAGAAAACGAACTTCATTGGTAATTTTCTGTAATTATAATGGATTGTTCGGATTTGAATTTCATCAACAAAAGGGCATTAATCACATGTTTCATTGAATCCTTTATGGAATTCAGAATGGAAAACTTACCAAACATGTGAATTCTGCAAAGTTTAGGCCTCCCACAGTTTCCTGTGGGAGGCCTAATGACTTACGAAAAGATATCCATGATGAATCAATGCCTTCCGTCTCGCAATGGACATTGAAGAGGAGGGAAGGTTCCGACTTTAGTCCATCAAGGGGAAATAAGGTAATTATGATATGAAATAAATCGTTTCATTTTTGGAACGAGAGGATTTACTAGGTACAGCATAATAAAGTTAGAAGTGCGGAAACATCACCCTAGCCCAATGTTATAAGGAGTTTGACCACATGGATGAGCTAATAGATAATTTAAAAAGATGAAATATCATCAAAAGTTATTACTTACAATTGCATTGGACAAAAACCCTGAATAATATACTTTTTTTCATTTTATTTTGAATAATGATCTGAGTGAAAAAGATCAAAGCTAATTTTTGATATACTTCATGCTTTAGAAGATAAAAAGGAAGGTACTTACCAAACAGTTATTAGGAGATAACCATTCCGTGTCCATGGATACCTTGGAAAAGGCATTGTTACATGTAAATATTGATGTGAATCCTATTTATCTAGACCAATATATTGAAGTGGATTTAAGTAATTATCTCTTGGAACATTAAAGTATACTGCTGAAATAGCTTTAAAGCACTTTTTTAAAAGGCACGATCCATCATAGAATCAGTTGCTGCTGGAGGCTTAATGAGTAACCCAGGTAAAATACCTTACATGTGAAGATCTTTAAAGTCGAAGGCATCTTGCGGTTCATCCGGGAGGCCTTTTTTACGTGAGCATGAATGGAGTCTTACAAGCCAATGCTGCTTTATTATTCTCAGTTTCACGTTCTTTGTTTCCACGCGACTCCAGTGACAACCAGGAAAAGAGCGCTTGCATTATTCGAAATATTGATTATAATACTTGTATACAAGTGTACTTGAACTCTATAAGAAGGTGAATGTATGGCAGAATCAAAGGAATTTTTTTATCCTATAAAATGGCTTTCAAAAGCTTCTGCGGGTGATCGGGTAACTTCGGAGCTTAGGATGCGCATTATTTCGGGCATGATTGAAAGCGGTACCATCTTATCTGAAAATAAAATAGCTGCGGATTTCGGTGTCAGCCGCTCACCGGTTCGTGAAGCGTTAAAAATATTGGCATCTGAAAATATCATTCGCTTGGAAAGAATGGGTGCGGTCGTCATAGGGCTGACGGAAAAAAAATATTCGGAAATTTATGATGTACGGATACTCATCGAGACGTTTGTATTTGAGCGTCTAGTGAGGGTGGAGACGGATGACTTGGTGAGGGAGCTTAGTAAAATTCTGGAAATGATGAAAATCTCCATTAAATACCAAGATGCAGATGAGTTTTCCTATCAGGACGTCCTGTTCCACGAAACGATTATTCGATCCATCGATCATTCCTATATCCTGATGATCTGGGATAATTTGAAACCTGTGATGGAAAGTTTGATTCTTCTATCCATGCGTCATCGTATTAATGAAAAATATGAAGACTTTACACGGGTCATAAATAATCATCAGCTTTATATCGATGCGATCAAATCAAAAGATCGAGATCTCATGATCAAATCGCTGCATGTGAATTTTGATGATGTACAAGAGAAGGTCGAAGACTTATGGAGGGCCCAACAGATGCTTTCAAAAGGAGTCGGACAAGAAAATGACTAGCTATATGTTAGGTGTAGACATTGGGACAACCAGTACAAAAGCAGTATTATTTACGAAAAAAGGCGATGTGATCGGGCAAGCGAATATTGGCTATCCGCTTTACACACCGGATATGACAACAGCGGAACAGGACCCTGAGGAGATTTTTCAGGCTGTCTTGAAAGCCGTTTCAACGTTAACGAGACAGCATGCCGATAAAAAACCATCATTCATATCATTTAGCAGTGCGATGCATAGTGTGATAGCGATGGATGAAAATGATCAGCCGTTAACCCCTTGCATCACTTGGGCAGATAACCGCAGTGAAGCTTGGGCCCATAAAATAAAAGCTGAACTGGATGGGCATGAAGTGTACAAACGGACCGGGACACCGATTCATCCGATGTCACCATTATCCAAAATCACTTGGATCGTGAATGATTGCAAAGAGATCGCAGCCAAAGCTGAAAAGTATATCGGGATTAAGGAATATATTTTTAAAAGGCTGTTTGATCAATATGTTGTCGATATTTCCCTTGCGTCATCGATGGGGATGATGAACCTCAAAAGCTTGGATTGGGATGGTGAAGCCCTAAGAATTGCGGGAATATCCCGCAGTCAATTATCGGAGCTTGTGCCAACAACGAAGATCTTCAACAACTGCGACCCTGATATAGCGAAACTGCTTGGAATTGATCCGCAAACCGATTTTGTGATCGGAGCTAGCGATGGCGTCCTTTCCAATCTAGGTGTAAATGCTATCCGCAAGGGTGAAATCGCTGTCACGATCGGGACAAGCGGTGCCATTCGGACGATCATTGACGAGCCGAAAACAGACGAAAAAGGAAGAATCTTTTGCTATGCCTTAACGGAAAAGCATTGGGTGATTGGCGGTCCGGTAAACAATGGGGGAATGGTCCTTCGCTGGATTCGCGATGAATTTGCATCTTCCGAGGTGGAAACAGCCAAAAGGCTCGGAATCGACGCCTATGAAGTGTTAACCAAAATTGCCGAACGTGTAAGGCCAGGCGCCGATGGATTGCTGTTTCATCCATATCTTGCCGGTGAACGTGCTCCATTATGGAATCCAGATGTACGGGGTTCATTTTTCGGATTGACACTTTCACATAAGAAAGAACATATGATTCGAGCAGCACTTGAAGGAGTCATTTACAATTTATACACAGTATTTTTAGCCTTAACGGAATGTATGGACGGTCCTGTGACCCGAATCCAGGCTACGGGAGGCTTTGCCAGGTCGGCTGTTTGGCGGCAAATGATGTCAGATATCTTCGAATCGGATGTCGTCGTTCCAGAAAGCTATGAAAGTTCATGCCTGGGGGCTTGTATATTGGGTTTATATGCTTCTGGGGAAATCGATTCCTTCGAGGTCGTTTCCGAAATGATTGGCAACACCCATAAGCACACACCGAATGATGATTCGGTAAAAGAATATAGGCAGATATTGCCGATATTCATTAACCTATCAAGAGTATTGGAAAACGAATATACGCAGATTGCGAACTATCAAAGAAACTTGATACATGCTACAAAGTAAACACATGGGGGAGTTACAATGCCATTAGTTATTGTTGCTGTAGGAATTGTCGCTTTATTAATTTTAATAATGGGCTTGAAATTAAACACATTCATTTCCTTGATCGTTGTATCATTTGGGGTAGCTTTGGCACTTGGAATGCCACTTGACCAAATTGTAAAGACTATTGAAGCAGGGCTAGGCGGAACACTTGGCCACTTAGCGTTAATCTTTGGCCTTGGAGCGATGTTAGGTAAATTAATCGCAGATTCAGGCGGTGCGCAACGCATTGCCATGACCCTTGTTAACAAATTCGGTGAAAAGAATATTCAATGGGCAGTCGTGGCAGCTTCCTTTATAATCGGTATTGCTTTATTTTTTGAAGTAGGATTAGTATTATTGATACCGATCGTATTTGCCATTTCAAGAGAACTAAAAGTTTCGATATTGTATCTTGGCATTCCGATGGTAGCGTCGTTATCCGTAACACACGGTTTCTTACCGCCGCACCCAGGGCCAACCGTTATTGCCGGTGAATATGGTGCGGACCTTGGTCAGGTCTTGCTGTATGGCTTCATCATTGCGGTCCCGACCGTTTTTTTAGCTGGACCGGTATTTACGAAGATTGCTAAAAGATTAGTACCTGCATCCTTTACGAAAACAGGCAGCATAGCCTCTTTAGGAGAACAAAAAACATTTAAACTGGAAGACACGCCTGGATTCGGGATCAGTGTTTTTACCGCCTTACTTCCGGTCATTTTGATGTCCATTGCTACAATTATCACTTTGCTGCAAAAAACCATGGGCTTTGAAGATAATGGATGGCTGGCAGCGATCCGTTTTATTGGCGAAGCTGGTACATCCATGTTGCTTTCCTTGCTATTTGCGGTCTATTCAATGGGATTGGCAAGAAAAATTCCAATGAAGGATATCATGGATTCCTGTACAAACGCAATCTTGCATATCGGGATGATGCTCTTGATCATCGGAGGCGGCGGAGCCTTCAAGCAAGTATTGATCGACGGGGGTGTAGGTGACTATGTGGCTGAACTATTCAAAGGGACATCGCTTTCGCCAATCCTGCTTGCCTGGATCATCGCGGCAATTCTGCGTATTTCCTTGGGATCTGCCACCGTTGCTTCCTTAACGACAGCGGGCTTGGTTATTCCGATGTTAGGCCAGACGGACGTTAACCTCGCTTTAGTCGTTCTTGCGACAGGAGCGGGAAGTTTAATCGCTTCACACGTTAACGACGCCGGATTCTGGATGTTTAAAGAGTACTTTGGTTTAAGCATGAAAGAAACGTTTGCAACATGGACCTTACTTGAGACGATCATTTCAGTAGCTGGATTAGGCTTCATTCTATTGATCAGCTTATTCGTATAGGTCTATCCCGGCAGTAAATCCCCCATTTATCGGAGGGGTTACTGCCTATTATTCTTACATAAAAGGAGAAGAAATAATGTTCAATTCAATTGGTGTCATTGGTTTAGGGGTTATGGGCAGCAATATCGCCTTAAATATGGCTAGTAGAGGGGAACAAGTAGCCGTCTATAACTATACAAGAGATCTAACGGACCAGCTTGTTGCCAAGCTGGACGGTCAGTCGCTCCATCCGTATTACGAAATCCAGGACTTTGTTCAGTCACTGGAAGCCCCAAGAAAGATTTTCCTGATGGTGACGGCAGGGAAGGCGATCGACTCGGTGATCACATCATTGCTTCCTCATCTTGAATCAGGCGATATTATCATGGACGGCGGTAACTCCCATTATGTTGATACGGAACGCAGATATGATGAATTGAAACCTAAAGGCATCAGTTATTTAGGCATTGGGGTTTCTGGCGGGGAAGTCGGGGCATTAAAGGGGCCTTCAATCATGCCAGGTGGCGATAAAGACGCCTATGAAAAAGTCGCTCCGATCCTGACGAAAATCGCGGCCAAAGTAAATGAAGAGCCTTGCTGTACCTATATCGGCCCAAAGGGATCAGGTCATTTTGTAAAAATGGTGCATAACGGGATTGAGTATGCAGACATGCAATTAATCGCCGAAGCTTACACTTTCCTAAGAGAAAGACTCCATTTGGAAGTGAATGAAATTGCTGACATCTTTGAAACATGGAACCAAGGCGAACTGAAAAGTTATTTAATCGAAATAACAGCCGAAATTTTAAGGAAAAAAGATGAAGTAACGGGCTTACCATTGATCGATGTGATTCTCGATAAAGCGGGACAAAAGGGAACGGGTAAATGGACGAGCATGCAGGCCATCGATAATGGAATACCTGCTTCGATTATTACAGAAGCTTTGTTTGCACGTTACATATCCGCTCTAAAAGAGGAACGGATGAATGCCGAAAACATCCTGACGGGCCCTGAGAACGTTGGGCAAGAACTCGATAAAAATGAGTGGATCGACTACATCAGACAGGCATTATATATGGGAAAGGTTTGTGCCTACGCGCAAGGCTTCACGCAATATAAAATGTCTTCTGAACTTTACGGCTGGGATTTGCCTTTGAAGGATATTGCGCTGATTTTCCGCGGTGGCTGCATCATCCGTGCCGAATTTTTAAATGTCATCAGTGAAGCCTATCAAGAGCAGCCGAATCTGGCAAATTTATTAATCTCACCATACTTTGCCGAAAAGGTTACCGACTATCAGGCAGGATTGCGAAAGGTTGTTTGTGAGGGGATAATATCCGGTATCTCGTTCCCTTGTTTAAGCTCTTCACTCAATTTTTACGATAGTTACCGAAAAGGCATCTCAAACGCTAACATCTTGCAGGCACAACGTGATTACTTTGGTGCACATACCTATGAACGTCGTGATTTGGCAGGAGTCTTTCACACAGACTGGCAGTGATGTATCAGTCAGTACAATGGCTTAAAGAGTAAAGATATCGATTTAAAAAGACCACTTTAGAAGTGGTCTTTTTAGTTTGTGGATTTTTATCGCTCTTTTCAATTACATTTGAATTTTCGTTTTACATCATCATAGTGTTCATTGTGAATATAGTCCTGTTTGCGAAAGAATCCCTCTTTTATTCAAGTTATGACTTTTGAGCCATCTTTCGAATCATTTTGGAATTAACTAGGAGGTTTATTCGTGGATGTTATAAAATAAAAAATAAAAAATAAATGATGACGGTTACGAATACGCGTTCAAACATTTACGGTACAAGGTTTATGAATTGGAATTTCATAGGGGGAATATGATGAAAAAATGGACAAGCTGTACACTGAGTTCAATTTTGGCATTTTCTTTATTTATATCTTTCACATCCTATGCACAAGCAAATTCAAACAAAGAGACTGCAGTGAGTAAGGAAGCGGGCAACTCGTTTCCGGTGTTAACAAAAGCAAGAAAACCGGAAGATGCGGGCTTTTCATCGGAAAAGTTGGAAAAGGTCGACCGGTTGATTGAAATGGAGGTGGCTTCCGGGTTCCCCGGGGCTGCGTTGATTGTTATCAAGGACGGAAAAATCGTTAAAAATGATAGCTACGGGTACAAACGGAAGTTCAATGAGCATACGCCTCTTAAGCGGTTTCAGAAGATGAAAGACGATACAATGTTTGACCTTGCTTCAAACACGAAGATGTATGCGACTAATTTTGCGCTTCAAAAATTAGTCAGTGAAGGCAAGCTCGATATCGAGGCAAAAGTTCAGCAATATATTCCTGATTTCAAAGATGCGGAAGGGGATGTAATCAAGGGGAAGGATACCTTGAGGATCATTGATGTCCTTCATCATACCGCCGGTTTTAAGCCGGATCCGCAATATCACAATCCAACTGTTTCAAAGGAACTCTACTCACAGGAGCGGGATAAAACGATTTCGTTCCTATCGAAAACACCGCTGACCTATGTACCGGGAACGCAGAACGTATACAGTGATGTCGATTATATGCTGCTCGGTGCGATTATTGAAAAAATAACGGGTCAGCCGCTTGATACGTACGTTGAAAATGAAGTGTACAAGCCGCTTAACTTGAAACATACAAAATTCAATCCGCTTCAAAAGGGGTTCAAGCCAAAGGATTTTGCTGCAACGGAATTGCTAGGCAACACACGGGATGGCGTGATAGCATTTCCTAACATTCGCACATACACGCTTCAAGGGGAGGTCCATGATGAAAAGGCCTTTTATTCGATGGGGGGCGTTTCAGGTCATGCAGGTCTTTTTTCCAATACGAAAGATCTCGCTGTCCTGCTGCAGGTGATGCTGAATGGCGGGGGATACGGAAAGCATGCGTTTTTTGATCAAGAAACGATCGATGAGTTCGTTGCACCTTCCGAGATCAATCCGACTTATGGCCTTGGCTGGAGACGAAATGGCGATGCAAGCATGGAGTGGATGTTCAGTCCTTATGCCAGTGAGAGTGCCTACGGTCACACAGGCTGGACGGGAACGGTCACGATCATTGATCCCGAGAAACAGTTAGGCATTGTTTTGCTTACGAATAAAAAGCATTCACCGCTCGTAAACCCTGCAGCCAATAGCAATCAGTTCTACGGTGACCTCTTTAAAACAGGAGGTTATGGAAGCGTCGTAACGGCGATCTATGAAGCGTTGGAAAGTAATGAAAAATAGAGGATGCGTACTGACTCGCATTCCAGCTGCTTGCGATTAAAAGAGATATATCAACGAGAAATCGAGATATATCGACGAAAATTGGAATTTATCAACGAAAAGCCGAGATATATCGACGAAAACGGAAATAGGAGTTCGAGCTATTAAAAAAATCAAGGCTATCACCAGATGTGATAGCCTTGATTTTTATTTCACTAAACTTTTTAACACATTATCAATGATTTGTTCGTTAGCGATAGGTCCTGTGTATAACCAGCTTTCGTCGGCAGAAAACTCATGTACATTTCCTGCTTTTACAGCAGGGATGCTTTTCCATAGTGCTTCATTAAGTGCTTTTGAGCCAGTGGATGTATCGCTATTGATCAAGAATAGGTGATCGGCGTCCATTTCCACTAATTTCTCTAATGAAATGGCACTCCAATTTCCTGTTGCACTAGCGGAAATTTCCTTGACAACACCCGGTTCCTTCAAGCCTAAATCGTCATACATGACAGCTCCGCTCGATAGGTTGTCACTAACGACGAAGAACTTGCCGCCGACAAGCCAAACGGCTGCCACGGAAGGGTTGTCCGTTTCTTTTTCAAGCGTTTTTTTAGCTTCTGCAGCTTTCGCCTCGTACTTGTCTAAAGCCTTCTTGGCTTCATCTTCTTTGCCGAACACTTGTCCAACGCGCTTAAGTTCATCACGCCAATCATTGTTCACCTCGGTACCGATTACATAAGTAGGGGCGATTTTATTGTATTGCTCATATTTCCCGCCTTCGACCATGCTTGCAGAGTCCATGATGATCAAGTCCGGCTTCATTTTTTGAACAGCTTCGAATGGAAGGTCGTGTGGAATGGTAGGAACCCCATCAAGGTCCTTCTGTAAATACCCTTGAATGCTTGCTCCATCTTTTACACTCCATTGCGCGACTGGTTTAACACCCAATGTGACAAGATTATCTTCAAGGTATGACGCGATGACACGCTTCGGCTTGGCCGGAATCGTGACTTTATGTCCCATTGCATCCGTTAACGTTCTTGTCTTCACTTCTTCTTGGTTATCTTTATTGGAAGTTTGATCCGTTTTATTTGTCGAAGATTGGCTATCCTTCGCTCCTTCATCACCACAGGCAGCCAATGAAATGGCTAACAGTCCAGCGCCCAAAAGTTGCAGCATTTTTTTCTTGCTTATCACGTTATACATTTAAATCCCCCTAAAAATATGATAAAATTATCTATGCATGATAATGATTCTCGATTTCAATTAATTTAAATATAGAAATCATTCATTGTCAATCGTTATTTTTTAGGGATAATCCCTCTGGAGAGTAGTTGTACAGATGAATTCAAAAACAAAAATCGACAAGATACCACTAAATACATATAAAAATAGAGTAACCAGCTTGGTCATCATGATAGTGGGCCTTGCATGCTTACTCGTTTCGATTATTGCTTCAATCAATCTCGGTGCCGCCGATTTGAGCTATCGTGATGTATATAATGCATTATTTCAATTTGATGAAGACAATCCCGCTCATACGATCATTCGCCAATTAAGATTTCCGCGGGCAATCGCTGCAGTGTGTGTAGGAGCGGCGTTAGCCGTCTCAGGGGCAATCATGCAGGGAATGACGAGGAATCCATTGGCTGATCCTTCCATACTGGGTGTAACCGCCGGATCATCGTTTTTCATTGCGATTGCGCTTGTGGTCATGCCGGGTATAACGTATCTGGGCTTAATGATGTTCTCTTTTGCCGGTGCAGGGTTGGGCGCAGCATTGGTTTTCGGAATCACATCGTATTCAAGGGGCGGCATAACGCCTGTCAAGCTCGCACTCGCCGGCTCGGCGATAGCATCCTTGCTTAGCTCGCTTTCAACTGCGGTCGGGATCAAATTCAATATTTCAAAAGATATCAGCTATTGGTTTGCCGGAGGGGTTTCAAGTGTGCAGCCGCAGCATGTTTTATTTACGCTTCCATTTATCGTGGTGGGGATATTGGTAGCCTTGGTTCTTTCCCGCTCCATTTCCATTCTTAGCTTAGGGGAAGAGGTGGCAAAGGGACTTGGGCAAAATACCGGAATCGTGAAGCTTATAGGAATGATTGCGGTGCTGCTGCTGACCGGAGCTGCAGTATCGATTGCAGGCATGATTGGGTTCGTAGGCCTGGTCATTCCTCATATCACCAGGTTTTTGGTCGGGAATGATTATAGGCTGATCATCCCTTGTTCCGCCATTCTTGGTGGCGTGCTATTGCTGGTTGCCGATATCGTTGGACGGATGGTGAATGCCCCATTCGAGACGCCTGTCGGGGCCATCACAGCCATCATTGGCGTTCCCTTTTTCCTTTATTTAGCTCGTAAAGAAGGGAGGGGACTATGATGCCGAAGCATTCCGGCCCCAATGAGGGACGCTTTAAGAAGCTGCTTGCCTTAACAAGCATTTTAACCATAATTGTGTTTTTTATCAGTATTAACGCAGGATACCTCAAGATTCCGCTGATGGATGTTATATCAACATTATTAGGAAATGGCACTGCTGAAAATGAATTGACCATTTTCGATTTCCGTTTGCCAAGGATCGTCATGGCGATCCTTGTAGGAATGGGGATTGCCGTTTCGGGAGCGATTTTACAGGGCGTTTCCCAAAATCCATTAGCCGACCCTGGCATATTGGGCATCAACGCAGGAGCAGGATTCACGGTCGTCCTTTATATGTTCTTTTTCCAGGGCACTGCATTCTTCAATGGAGGATCTTCCGTTTTCATCATGCCCATCACGGCCTTGCTTGGTTCGTTCATTGCCGCGTTTTTAATTTATGTTCTTTCCTGGAAAAAAGGCCAGGTGACGCCTGCGAGGCTATTACTGGTCGGGATCGGCATCAATGCCGCGTTCGGAGCAGGTTTGGTCATTTTCCAGATGAAAATGGAACCGAACAATTTCATGAAGGCATTAATCTGGTTATCGGGAACGATTTGGGGCACGAACTGGACGTTTGTCTGGGCGTTATTACCGTGGTTGGTTGTCTTGATTCCTTTCGCCATTTATAAATCAAAAGTATTGGACGTTCTGCGGTTAGGTGATTCGATCGCCATCGGCGTCGGTGTACGGATAGAAAAGGAACGCAGGTTATTATTGATGGTTTCCGTCGCACTGGCTGGTGTATGTGTTTCCGTGGGCGGGGGCATAACCTTTTTAGGTCTGATCGCCCCGCATATGGCGAGAAGGCTAGTGGGGGGGACACACGCAAGATTATTGCCATTGACTGCAATCCTAGGTGCTTTATTGCTGTTATCCGCCGATACATTGGGACGGGTCATCATGGCCCCGATGGAACTGCCGGTGGGGATCATCGTCTCGATTCTAGGAGCTCCGTACTTCATTTACTTGCTTGTGAAAAACATTTAGCTATTGAAGTTGTGCAAGGGTTGTACCATATAAACTGGAAGGAGATGCCGTCTGATTTTGCAGGCGGCCTCTTTTTTGTTCCAAAGCGGAGTCCAGGGCCGCCCGCGGAAAGCAAGATTTTAACATTGTTTTACGCTGGATGAAGAGGAAAGAGAGTCAAATTTCAGGAAGCGAAGCCTGTAGCCCGAATATGCATGTAGTGGGATGAAAGTCTCGCAATAAAAAGAAATCTGAAAAAGAGGTTGACCGGACGGCTTGTACCCGCTTACAATAATATGTAGTTATTAGTCAATTTAGAAAATTGAAAATGAGGTCCTTGCATGACTAAGGAATTCGACAGAAGAATCGGGCGCCATGCAATCATGTACGCGTTTGCGGAAGAAGAGGAAGAAATTTCATTAACGAATGATTTAAAGCGAATGGATTGGCTTTATGGAAAAGGGAAGGTCGGTTCGATGGAGCTGCAGAAAATTGTGGCAGCCATCGAGACATCAGCGAAAAGGCTGGGACTGGTCAATCCCGATATATATCGTGAAATGCATGCGCTGTACCATGCGATCATCGAGGCATTGCACGGGGTGACTCGAGGCCAAGTCGAGCTTGGCGGTCTATTGAGGACGGCGGGCCTTCGGTTTGCAATCGTCCGAGGCAGGCCCTTCAAGAACGGTGATGAGGGCGAATGGATTGCAGTCGCCGTGTATGGAACGATCGGCGCACCGGTTCGGGGATTCGAGCATGAAGCGGTTGGCTTGGGAATTAACCACATTTAAATATTTAAAAGCCTATAGTTAATTAGTGAATTAGGGGGCTGTATTGATGACTGGATAAGTCTGTCAATATGGCCTCCTTTTTGTTTGTGAAAAAAGGATGAGGGGTGCAGGAAAATGATTACGTTAACAGGCCAAACTTTAACGATTGAAGATGCGAAGCAAGTATTGTATGGAGGGGCATTCGTCACGGCATCAGCCGAGAGTGTCGAGAAGGTGGAAAAAAGCCGGGAGGCGGTTGAGAATATCGTGAAACAAAAGAAAGTCGTCTATGGGATTACAACAGGTTTCGGAAAATTCAGCGATGTGCTGATTGATGCAGGTGATGCAGAGCAGCTGCAGTGGAATTTGATCCATTCTCACGCATGCGGTGTAGGCGAACCGTTTCCTGAGGTGGTTTCAAGAGCGATGGTCCTACTCCGTGCCAATGCGCTCTTAAAAGGGTTCTCCGGGGTGCGTCCTGTGGTCATCGAACGCTTGATCGAGCTTTTGAATGCCGGGGTCCATCCGGTCATCCCTCAGCAAGGTTCACTTGGGGCGAGCGGCGACTTGGCGCCTCTTTCCCATTTGGCGCTGGTATTGATGGGGGAAGGAGAAGTGTTCTACAAAGGTGACCGAATGGAGGCGATCACCGCATTATCGAAAGAAGGGATTCTGCCGCTGACGCTTAAAGCGAAAGAAGGATTGGCATTAATCAACGGAACGCAGGCGATGACGGGGATGGGCCTGGTCAATTATATCGAAGCGGAACAGCTTGCCCATCAAACGGAGGCGATTGCTTCCTTGACGTTAGAAGGGCTGCGCGGCATTGAAGACGCCTTTGATCCGGATGTTCATCTTGCCCGCGGTTATCGCCAGCAAACGGAGGTCGCGGAACGGATTCGCCGCATGATCCATGGCAGCCAGCTCATCACCAAGCAAGGGGAGCTCAGGGTACAGGATGCGTATTCGCTTCGGTGCATTCCTCAGGTTCATGGGGCATCATGGCAAACTCTCGATTATGTCAAAGAAAAACTGGAAATTGAAATGAATGCTGCAACGGATAATCCGCTTATATTCGATGATGGTGAAAAGGTGATTTCAGGCGGAAACTTCCATGGCCAGCCGATAGCGTTTGCGATGGACTTCATGAAAATCGCCGTTGCCGAGCTTGCGAACATTTCCGAGCGCCGGATCGAGCGACTCGTCAATCCCCAGTTGAATGATTTACCGCCATTCCTGAGTCCGTCGCCTGGCTTGCAATCGGGAGCGATGATCATGCAATATTGCGCCGCTTCACTCGTCTCTGAAAATAAGACACTCGCCCATCCGGCTAGTGTGGATTCCATTCCATCTTCAGCGAATCAGGAAGATCATGTAAGCATGGGGACTATTGGATCGCGGCACGCGCATCAAATCATCCAAAACGTCCGCCGCGTTTTGGCGATAGAGCTCATTTGTGCCCTGCAAGCGGTGGAGTACCGCGGAACGGAAAAGATGGCTCCATTCACGAAGGATTTTTATACGGAAGCAAGAAAGATCATTCCGAGCATTACACAAGATCGCGTCTTCGCTAAGGATATCGAAGCAGCGGCTAGCTGGTTACTTGAAATCGACTGGAATTCGTTCATTCATGGGACCTTGCATACCACATAATGATAGGACGGTTTTCTTCTAAACGCTAGGCCCATGAGCCCCTTACCGGGTTTGTAGGCCTGGCGGCGTTTGAAAAAGTACATAGTTCCAAAAAACCCGAAAGTATCTTCTTGATTAGAGAAAAAGACCTGGATGCAGTGAAAATCGACAAGATTTTGAGAGATTAAAAATGCATGGTTGGAGGGGAATTTAATTTGGAAAATCGCCAATTGCAACTGCCCGGTAAAAATGAGCAAAACGAGCCGCCACATTCTTTGCAAAGAAAACTGAAAGCGCGCCATCTGACGATGATTTCATTAGGCGGTGCGATTGGAACGGGGCTCTTCCTCGGAAGTGGCCCAGCCATCCATTCAGCAGGTCCTGGCGGGGCGTTGGTCGCATATGCCGTCATCGGCATCATGGTATATTTCATCATGACAAGCTTGGGGGAATTGGCATCATTCATGCCAGTCAGCGGTGCTTTCAGTACATATGCCACAAGGTTCATCGATCCCGCCCTCGGATTTGCGCTTGGCTGGAACTATTGGTTCACTTGGGCGATGACGCTTGCCGCGGAACTATCTGCCGCAACGATGGTCATGAAATTCTGGTTTCCGCACAGTCCATCATTTTTATGGAGTTCCATGTTTTTAGTTTTGATATTCCTATTGAATTACGTATCCGTGAAAGGGTATGGAGAAGGGGAATATTGGTTTTCACTCATCAAGGTCGCGACCATCATCATCTTTATCGTGGTCGGTATACTGATGATCTTCGGAATCATGAACGGAGAGGCGATCGGCTTTAAAAATTTCACGGTAGGTGACGCCCCGTTCGCTGGCGGGTTCTTGGCGACATTGGGAATTTTCATAGCGGCTGGTTTTTCTTTTCAAGGAACCGAAATCGTCGGTGTGGCAGCGGGTGAAAGTGAAGATCCGGCAAAGAATGTTCCAAGGGCCGTTCGCAGCATCTTTTGGCGGATATTCCTGTTTTATATTTTAGCCATCCTGGTTATCGGCCTGATCGTTCCCTATACAAATGGGAGTCTTCAGGGGCACACAATCATGGTCAGCCCGTTTACGATGGTATTTGAAAAAGTGGGACTGGCATTTGCAGCTTCAGTGATGAATGCCATCATTTTAACGGCAGTATTATCAGCAGGTAATTCAAGTCTTTATGTGACAAGCCGGATGTTGTACTCGATGGCAAATGAAGGGCTGGCACCAAAACTTTTCGGAAAGCTCAACAAGCGAGGCGTTCCCATCTGGGGACTGATCGTCACTTCACTTGTAGGCATGCTGGCATTTTTTGCATCCATTTTCGGTGATGGAGTGATTTATGTTTGGCTGATGAATGCAGTCGGAGTTACGGGTTTTATCTTTTGGCTTGGCATAGCGGCAAGTCATTACCGGTTTCGGAAAGCATACATCGCTCAAGGGCATTCATTAAATGATCTTCCCTATCTGTCAAAATGGTTCCCTTTTGGTCCGATATTTTCCTTTGCCCTATGTTTCTTCGTTTTAATGGCGCAAAACTATCAGGCATTCATGGGAGACCACATTAATTGGGCGGGCGTAATGGCAGCTTATCTTGGCATCCCGTTTTTTCTGGTAATGTGGCTCGGCTATAAATTCGTTAAAAAAACGAAAGTGATTCCGTTAGAAAAATGCCGGATAAATTTCGATGAACATAGGAATGTGTAACGCATGGATGAAAGCCTTGAAATAGGAAATTATTTCAAGGTTTTATTTTGAGGATTTGGGGGAATAAGATACGGGATTATCCAAAGGTGGGATGTTCCAAAAGTGTTTCTGGGGTTTTTTGGAACTTTACAAATCGAAAAAAACTGAAAAAAATTACGGCGGAGGGTAGGACTTTATTTTTTCGGCTTGCCAGAACGTTGGTATATCAACGTTTTCTCAAGATTCCGGAACCCTAGTAAGGGAATGTGATTTTGGCCATTATAAGCAGGAATCCGGCCGCACATCATTTGAATTAATATTCATAGTTTGTTAAGGTAATGAAGTACTTTAGGGATAAAGGTTCAGTCCATGTGCTTGGACTGACCGAAGCTTTAAAATAAAAACCATTATATTTCAGTTGGTATATGCTGTGCCTGTTCGATTCCTCAGTAGTATTGCACCTCTTTTCCCTGCTTGAAATACTCAAAATAGACACATGGGAATCCTATATTATTTTCAATGCGTTTTGGTGTCATACCAAGTATTATTCCACCTGGTTTTAGGAAAATGAAGTACTTTAGAGGGTAATCGTTTGTCCGACGCCTGGACAATGTCTCTAAGTGGAAATCGTTTATGTTACAGGTGGTATAGGTTGTGCCTGCTTGTTCCCTCAGTTGTGATTACACCTCTTTTTCCTACTGGAAATGCTCAATTAATCACGCATATATAATCCAAGTAAAGAATTCCTTCTTGGGAACAATACATTACAAGAAGGCCCCTCATATATGTGTCAAATCCGCTTTTTTTGATCTATATATAGTATGGAATATATAGTATGGAACATAAGAAAAAGTGTAGAGCTAGAATCGTTTTTTACATTCCGATTATTTCAAGGGACGTGTGTATTAATCATCATCACTCGCATAAAACGGGGAAATTCAGCAAAACTGAATCATATGGGCAACTATTAGAATGAGGTGACTTGATGAAGCCATATGTAGAAGTCAGAAATGTCTCGAAAATTTTCGGCAAATCTCCAAAAGCTGCAACAGATTTATTGATTCAAGGCAAATCGAAAAAAGAAATACTGAAAGAAACGGGACAGACTGTCGGCGTTAATAATGTGAATTTCGAGATTTACCCTGGAGAAATATTCGTCATCATGGGTCTATCCGGAAGCGGTAAATCGACGTTGATCCGTATGTTCAATCGCTTGATCGATCCCACCCTTGGTGAAATATTGATTGGCGGAGAAGATATCGTAAAGATGAACGCCGCCCGTTTAAGAGAGGTCAGGCAAAAGAAAATAAGCATGGTATTTCAGAACTTTGCTTTATTCCCGCATAAAACGATATTGGAAAACGCGGAATTCGGGCTCGAAATCCAGAAGGTCGATCCTGCAAAACGTCATGATAAAGCCATGAAGGCGCTTGAGGCGGTCGGATTGAAGGGCTATGAAAATCAGCTTCCATCCCAACTTAGCGGCGGTATGCAGCAAAGGGTCGGATTAGCGCGGGCGCTTGCAAGCGACACGGACGTATTATTGATGGATGAGGCCTTTAGCGCCCTTGATCCACTAATACGTAAAGATATGCAGGATGAGCTGGTTGAAATTCAAGATCAGTATAAAAAAACGATCATTTTCATTACCCATGATCTTGATGAAGCATTGAGAATCGGGGATAGGATCGCGCTTATGAAGGATGGAAGCGTGATTCAGCTGGGAACACCAGAACAAATCATGATGAATCCAGCCAATGAATTTGTCGAGAAGTTCGTCGAAGATGTTGATTTATCAAAAGTATTGACAGCATCTCATGTGATGATCCGACCAGAGAAAATCTCAGTTGACAGAGGACCGAGGGTTGCCTTGGAAATCATGCGTAAACAGGGATATTCAAGCATTTTCGTTGTGGATAGGAAGCAGAAATTATTGGGGGCGGTGACAGCTGAACAAGCGCGTCAGGCCATGAGCAATAATCAATCGATTTCCGAAGTGATGACTACGGATATCCCGACAGTCAAAGAAGATGAATTACTAGGAAACCTTATGGACGTGATGGCAACGTCAAGCTTGCCGATCTCTGTCGTAGATGATGAAAAAAGAATTAAAGGAATTCTTCTCCGCGGTGCCGTTATCGGTGCCTTGGCAGGTAATAAAGATTCCTTGAATGAAATGGAGAGTGAATAATTCAATGAATATGCCGAAAATCCCACTAGGAGCTTGGGTCGATTCTTTAGTGGATTGGATAACTATTGTATTTGCTGGATTATTTACACTGATTACGAATGTGATTGAAGGACTTTTAAATATACTTGTCGACGTAATGAGTGCCGGACCATCCATCGTATTGATTGTAGTGCTAACCCTTTTGGTTACTTATACAAGCAGATGGCCATTGGGAATCTTTACACTTATCAGCTTGCTATTGATCGATAATCTTGGTTATTGGGAATCAAGCATCCAAACACTGGCTATCGTGTTATTGTCAGGATTCCTAACGATACTGATCGGGATACCGATTGGGATATGGTGCGCCCAAAATAATACAGTGCGCAAGATCGTCACCCCGATTTTGGACTTCATGCAAACGATGCCCGCATTCGTTTACTTGATTCCTTCGATATTATTCTTTGGAATAGGGGTAGTGCCGGGAATCATTGCGTCATTCATTTTCGCAATCGCACCGACAATCCGGATGACGAATCTTGGAATTCAGGAAGTGCCCAATGATTTGATCGAAGCATCGGATGCTTTTGGCTCGACTAGCGGCCAGAAGTTAATCAAGGTACAAATACCTTTGGCCACTCCGACGATCATGGCAGGGGTAAACCAAAGCATCATGCTCGCACTTTCCATGGTCGTTACAGCTTCATTGGTCGGTGCACCAGGACTTGGGGCAGATGTTTACCGCGCTGTCAGCCAAATAAATGTAGGACAAGGATTCGAAGCAGGACTATCCATCGTCATCATAGCAATCATTCTTGATCGTATTACGCAAAATCTTCGTAAGCCGGCTTACGAGCACATCGTTAGCAGAAAAATCATTGTAATCGTTCTTGCGATACTCGTGGTTGCTACTGCACTATTCACTACGTTTGCAAAAGACACGGGTGTGAAAGGCGATGAGAACAGTTTTGCTGCCAAAGCCAATTATGAAATCATCGGAATCGAACCTGGAGCAGGAATAATGAAGCAAACCAAAACCGCTATTTCCGATTATAAGCTAGATGATTGGAAGCTTGTCGAAGGATCTTCGGCTGCAATGGTAGCTGAACTGAAAAAGGCAATCGATAAAAAAGAACCAATCGTCGTTACAGGCTGGACACCGCATTGGATGTTCTCGAAATATGACTTGAAATATCTCGAAGATCCGGATGAAGCATACGGCGGAGCTGAAAATATCAATTCGATCGCCAGAAAAGGTCTTGAACAGGATGCGCCAGGAGCCTATAAAATTCTTGATCAATTCTACTGGGAAACGAAAGATATGGAAAATGTAATGGTTAATGTTGCAGAAGGAATGACTCCTTCAGAAGCAGCAGATAAGTGGATAAAAGAACATCAGGACAAGGTATCCAAATGGACCAAGGATGCTGTGCCAGGAAATGGTAAAAAAATCAAATTGGTTTATGTTGCCTGGGATACTGAAATTGCCAGCACGAATGTAATTGGCAAGGTATTGGAGAAAAACGGGTATGACGTAACATTAAGCCAAGTTGAGGTGGGACCAATGTTCGCCGGTGTGGCAAACGGAAGTGCCGATGCCATGGTGGCTGGTTGGCTTCCAAGTACACATATGGAGTACTATGATAAGTACAAAGCCGATTTGGTCAACCTTGGACCAAACTTAAAAGGAACGAAAAATGGTCTGGTCGTACCTGATTATGTAGAGATCGATTCGATCGAAGACTTAAAGTAATTAAAAAATAGGGAATCTCATTAGAGATTCCCTATTTCAGACTGTAGACAAACTCGATGAAAATCGAGTTTGTCTATTTTTATGGCCTGTACAATTTAGACGTTGATTTCCACTCCAGGCACTCGCTTTCCGCGGGCGGTCGGGGAGCCTCCTCGGCTTTGCCTGCGGGGTCTCCCCTAGACGCGCTTTTCCCGCAGGAGTCTCGTACCTTCCGTTCCAATCAATTTTGTCTTACCTTTTAGATAGAACACTTTTGACTGGAGTCATTTTTGTTTTAAAATTGAAGGATTAAAACTTGAGGTGATGAGGATGCTTTCTAAACATGATTCTATTCAGCGAGATCAACTTGAAATGATTACTTTAGATCAACTGGTGCCACCGAACCATTTGGTTCGTAAAATGGAGGCTGCCATTGACTTCACTTTCATTTATGACTTGGTGAAAGATATGTACTCAGAGGTAGGACGCCCAAGTATTGATCCAGTTATTTTAGTTAAACTGACTTTCATTCAATATACCTTCGGTATTCGTTCCATGCGTAAAACGATTGAAGAAGTTGAAACCAATATGGCTTACCGTTGGTTCTTAGGCTATGGTTTCCATGATAAAGTACCTCATTTCTCTACGTTCGGAAAAAATTATGAGCGACGCTTTAAAGATACAGACCTGTTTGAACAGATTTTCTGTCGCATTTTAATGACAGCTGCTAATAAAAAGTTAATAAGTGTAGAACACGTTTTCGTGGATTCCACCCATGTGAAAGCCAGTGCGAATAAACGGAAATTTGAAAAGAAAATCGTTCGTAAAGAAACACGAGCGTATCAAGGACGTCTTCAAGAAGAAATCAATCAAGATCGTGAAAACCATGGAAAGAAGCCTTTTCCACCAGATAAATTTGATAAGGAAGAAACCAAAGCAATTAAAGAAAGTACTACGGATCCTGAGAGTGGCTACTATGTGAAAGATGAACGAACAAAACAGTTTGCCTATTCATTCCATGCGGCCGCAGACGGCAACGGTTTTGTATTGGGAACGATTGTAACACCTGGTAATACACATGACAGTCATATTTTGGAGCCACTTGTTGAGCAAGTGATTGAGAAAGTTGGAAAACCAGAAGCAGTTGCCGCAGATGCAGCTTATAAAACACCAGCGATTACAAGCTACCTATTTAACAAAGAAATCACACCTGCTTTACCCTATACACGTCCTCGTACAAAAGAAGGATTCTTTCGCAAACATGACTATGTTTACGATGAACACTTTGATTGTTACCTTTGCCCTTCGGGAGAAACTTTAAAGTACTCAACAACAAATAAAGAGGGCTATCGCGAATACAAATCGCCCAAACAAATTTGTGCAACATGCTCATTTTTATCACGGTGTACGGAAAGCAAAGACCATCAAAAAGTAGTGACACGGCATATCTGGCAAGCATATGTGGAAGAAGCAGATCATCTGCGTCATCATCAAGAGGTAAAACCTATATATGCGAAACGCAAAGAAACGATTGAGCGTGTATTCGCAGATGCAAAAGAAAAGCATGGTATGCGTTGGACTACTTTAAGGGGACTTAAAAAATTGTCGATGCAGGCGATGCTTACTTTCGCTGCCATGAATTTAAAGAAGATGGCCACTTGGACATGGCAAGGTCCTAAAATGGCTTAACATAGTGGCTCGAAGAGCCCAAATCTCGTAACCTTTGGTCAAAATTTCAAAGGAATTTCAAAAGGGGTTCGGAATTTTTTAATTCCGAACCCCTTTTGTCTACAAACTGAGGGAATCTCATTAGAGATTCCCTATTTTTTTAGTTATCACAAGCTACAGACTGTTATGAATGAAGGGGGCTTAATGGATGGAAACGAACTTGCCTGTCAATTCTTCTTCCGTTACTTCAATCTTCCCTTGTAAATCTTCAGCCAGTAGCACATAGCTTTTGACACCGATGAATTCGGAATGCGAAATCAAAAAGAATTTTGTTCCTTTTTTGTACGCAAAAGATTCTTCTTTGATTAACTTATACATTTTCATTTTATCTTTTCCACCTTGACTATCATAAGTTCATCATTTTGCATGTATCGGATTAAAGAATGCAGTCATTATGTACAATTTTAGCTGTTCCAATAATCATGAGTCAAGACCATCACCGATTGTCAAATGATAGGCGTGTCCACCTTTGTCTGGTACTGCATATTATGGAATGGTAAAGTTGTGAATAAGGTTTGTTTGCTACATAAGAAATAAGCAGTGGTACATATTGAATCAGGAAGGTGTGGAAAAAATGAAACCAATCATATTCGATGTTGATACAGGAATTGATGATGCCCTGGCGATGGCATACGCATTACATTCTCCAGAATTGGAGGTGCTCGGTTTCACGACTTGCTTCGGCAATGTGGCCGTTGAGGATGCGACTCGTAATACGCTTACTGTTTTGGAAAAGTTAGATCGGCATATACCGGTGTTTAGCGGAGCCAATCAAACATTGAACCGCGGGGAAAAGAAGAAATACCCGAAGCATGTCCATGGCGAGGACGGACTGGGAAATACACGTAAGGAGGTACCATCCCTCCAAGCATCACAAGGAAATGCAGTGGATTTCATCATCGATCAAGTGAAAAGCCGCCCCCATGAAATTACGGTCATTGCAGTTGGCCCGCTGACCAATATCGCCTTGGCGATCAAAAAAGACCCGAAAATCATGTCCTTCGTCAAAGAGGTGATTATAATGGGCGGTGCAGTACGAGTACCGGGCAATGTAACCCCCTTTGCTGAAGCGAACATCCTATCAGATCCCGATGCTGCCGAACTTTTATTCTCATCAGGTCTGCCAGTAACATTGGTGGGGCTTGATGTGACCTTGCAAACGTGTTTACCGAAATCGAAGCTTGGTGAATGGCGTGCGTCTGGTAAGGAATCTGCCCAATTTCTTGCGGAAATGACCGATTATTATATGAAGGCTTATGATTCCTCCCATCCAGGCTTGGGCGGTTGCGCTCTTCATGACCCACTTGCAGTAGGGGTTGCGATCGATTCAGGTTTCGTAAGTACAGTACAAATGAACGTCAAAGTGGTGACCGAAGGCGAAGAGACAGGCAGGACAATCGGTCAGCCTGACCGCGAATCCAATATCCGCGTCTGCACGCAAGTCGATGCCGAACGATTTGTAAAACACTTTTTGGAACGGGTCATTCGTTCGTAGTAAGTCCGAATAAATCTGGAGTAAGGTCGAATTAAGTTGAGGTTAGGACGAATTAATCGGAGTAAGGTCGAATTAATCGGAGATAGGCCAAATAAATCTGGAGTAAGGTCGAATTAAGTTGAGGTAAGGCCGAATAAAACTGAGTAAGGCTGAATAAAGCCGCATCAGCTTCATATATATTTGTAAAAAGGACTTCCGTTTTGTCGGATGTCCTTTTTTGAATCCGAGTTGCTGATAAGTCTGGTGTTTTTTCGAATATTAATCAAACGTTTGATTAATTCCAGTCTAAAGTCACTATGGTTATGACTAGAATCATATATTTGAGCAAGGCTTCTGAAATAGTGGGTAAAAGGAACTTTCTTTTTCGAAAAAAAGTAAAACCTTTGAAATTTTCATGAAAAAAAAGTTTAGTGCCTTAAGAAAACAGGTACATAGACTTTAGTGATTCCAGAATTAGGTTAATTTACGTAATCATTTTTTACCATTTTTCGACTTCGTTCTTATTTATATGGCAGAATTTGTATGGTTCCATTAAAATGTAACTATAAGATAAAAGGAGGATTTTTACTATGTCACAAATTCGCGTAACACCTTCAGAACTGAAAGATGTAGCTAGACAATATGATAATGAGAGCCAGCAGGTTACGGATATCATTGGTCGTTTAGATAGAATGAGAGATCATTTAACTGGCATTTGGGAAGGTTCTTCCAGTGAGGCTTTCGTCGGGCAATACGAGGAATTGAAGCCTTCATTCATGGATATGGCCCGATTGTTGAATGAAGTTTCTCAACAATTGCATAAATCAGCTCAGATCCTTGAGGACACAGATAACCAGATTGCTAGTCAAATTCGCGGATAATCTTCAGGTCATAAATGATAAAGAATTATTTAGAAAAAGCGCCGCGACTCTTTATGAAGATCGTGGTGTTTTTTTGCTTGAAATGAGGTGGGCTCTATATATATTCAATTAACGATCGATTTAAAGAGGTATACGGGTGAAGTATTCGACTTGCAAGTGTCGGATTACCGATCCATCAAGAAGGTTATCGAAATAGTATGGCAGCTTAAGGATATTGCCCTTACACCTAAGGAGGGCTATTGGGTGCGGGTCCAGAATAAAGAGTTTGTATGTTCAGGTTATGACACCCTGCTCGATAGCGGGATTACGACTGGGGATCGCCTTGAGATCCTTTAGTGGTTCAGTGCGGCCTCATAATAGGATAAAAGTCTAAAGCCCTTTAGCAGGGGTAAAGGAGTACATAAAATGGACGAGTTGAGTTCCTCATATCTGGAGAAAAAAATCGCAACACATATGGTGAAGGATGATAGTGGTTATATGTTCGTTTTTCAACGGGCGAAACTATCGATGCAAGATCGGCTGGAATTGCAGCTTATCCATGAAGCTGATGATGCTCTCCAGAGACATATAGAAGTGACAGAGGATGAGGTGCAGATCAGAGTAAATCCACCAGCCTCTTTTTTTGTTTTTTCGAGGGCAAGAGAGAAAAATGTGATACGCCAATGGGTATCTTCTTATCAAATCGTGAAGAAGATCAGAAATCATCAATTGACTCGGTTGATGCTTGCCGTCTGTCCGGAAAATATCGTTTTTGATTCAAGTATGTCCCCGTATTTCCTCCATTACGGTGTAAGGGACAGTCTGCCTCCCTATGAGCAGGATCAGGATATGTTATTTCAAGAAACGAAGGCAACGATTTCGGCGCTTGTGGATGGGCAACATTCATTCGAAGAGTACCTGCTTTACCATCAAACACTGAAGCTATCGAACGAAGCACAAAGCATATTGGCTGCCGGGACCTGGGATGAACTTTCCACAATCATTCAATCTCGAATAGATGCGTTGGAGAAGGAAGAAAAAGCATTTGTGCATATCCCCGAAAAGAAGTGGAAAACGGCACGGTATACTCTTATGGGAACGATGATCGCCCTTGTGCCATTGCTGTTCTTTACGATTTATACGCTTTTCATCTCCCAGCCAAGACATACTGCATACGTAGAAAGCGGTGAAAGCTTCCTAACGCAAAAATATAGTGAAGTTATTGACCGATTGGAAAATTATGATCCAAGGAAAATGCCGTATGTCGTTCAATATGAACTGGCAAGGTCTTATGTCACTTATGAACCGTTAGAGGGTGCCGCGAGGAAGAATGTCGAAAATGCCATCACCTTGCAGACCGATAGTCAGTATCTCTTGTATTGGATTTATATAGGCAGGGGGGAGAACGAGGACGCGATCGATTTGGCGAGAATCATGGAGGACCGCGAATTGATCATGTACGGGCTGATCAACCAGAAAGAACAGATTAAGCTGGATGATCGGCTATCTGGAGAAGAAAAGGAAACGCAACTTAAAGAAGTCGATACGGAGCTGATCCAATATAAAAAGGAAAAAGAGGAATTGGAAAAGCAATTGGATGAACAGGAAGGACAGAACCTGGAGAAATCCGATGCGGAAGCAGAAGCTAAGCCAGCAGTAAAAGAGGAAGTTGAAAAGAAAGAAAGCAAGGATTCAATAAAAACATCTGATGAAAAAGAGAAAAGCAAAGAGTGAGCATATTGCCTTTTGCGGAGGTGAGATTATATGAGTTTATTATGGATTTATTCCCAGCGAACCTACCAATCCTATACGATCAAGGATCAGCATAACGGCCCCATTACGATTGGGCCAGCAAAAAAGGATACAATCCGCATCCATTCGTTGCCTTTCGAACATGGATCTATCGAGCTGAGAAAACGGGATGGGCTCCATGAATATGAGGTATATGGAGGAGAAAAGAAGCTTGGTGATGTAAAGCCGTTACAGAGCTTCACGTTTCGTGAGGGAGATGAAACGGTCGATATTTTTTATATAGCAGGACAATCGGAAGAAAGCCTCTATTATATCGGCAACTTGAAAGAAATCACTGTATCACACAAGGCGGAAGCCACTTTCCGTAAGGAAGGAACCCTTTCGTGGAATGGCTTATCCATGGTTTTTCTTCGAGGGCGATGGTTTCTAATGCCCGATGAAAAAAGCAGGGTTTTCCTGAATGGTGAAAGGCTGGCAGCAAAAGCACCCATTCAAAATGGCGATCTCATTTTTTTGCCTAATATGACACTGAGGTTGATTGAAGGCGACTTACTAATGGTTCATAGTGCCGAAACCTATGCAACATCCTTACCTGAAATGAAGAAGCCGATCTCGGAAATGAAGAAAAGCTATCCCCAATTTCGCCGGACTCCAAGGATGATCTATGATTTGCCTGACGAGAAAGTGACAATCTCATTTCCGAGCCAGGAATCGGAAGATAATAATAGAGGGTTATGGCTCATCCTGATGCCGCCGCTGATGATGTTGATTGTCATGGGTGTCATTACGATCGTTCAGCCGCGGGGGATATTCATCATCATATCGATTGTGATGTTCACCACGACTTTGGTAACCTCGACGGCACAATACTTTAAAGATAAAAAGAAACAAAAATTCAGGGAAGAAAAACGCCAACGTGTCTACACAAGATATCTAGATCAAAAACGGGAGGAACTGCAAGAACTTTCTGAAAAGCAAAGGAATGTGCTTTTCTATCATTATCCATCCTTCGAAAGGATGAAGCAGCTAACCGAAAGTATCAGTGACCGTATATGGGAGCGAACCTTGGAAAGTGAAGACGCACTCCACTTTAAGATCGGGACGGCGACGATATCGTCAAGCTATGAGGTCTCGGTCAACAGTAACGATATGTCCAATCGAGAAATTGATGAATTACTCGAGCGGTCACAGGAACTTGTCGATGTATACAAAAACCTGGAGGCTCTTCCGTTATCAATCGATTTATCTCATGGATCGATGGGGCTTGTCGGAAAGGAGTCGATCGTTAAACGGGAGTTGCAACAATTGATTGGGCAGCTGGCATTTTTCCATAGTTATCATGATGTCCGGTTTGTGGCCATCTTTCCGGAAACCGACTACCAGGAATGGGAATGGATGAAATGGCTTCCCCATTTTCAACTGCCTCACGCCTATGCAAGAGGATTCATATACAATGAACAATCACGCGATCAGCTATTGACTTCGATTTATCAGCTTTTGAGGGAGCGGGATTTGGATGAAAACAAAGGAAAAGCGAGGTTCACTCCTCATATTGTCTTCATCGTTACGGATCGCCAGTTAATTGCTGAGCATGTCATATTGGAATACTTGGAAGGCAGAGCGGATGATTTGGGCATCTCGACAATTTTTGCTGCCGATGCAAAAGAAAGTTTGACGGAAAATGTTCATACACTCGTGAAGTATATAAACGATCGCCAAGGTGATATTCTCATCCAGCAATCGAAGGCTGTCCATACTCCCTTTACACTTGATGTCCATGCTAGAGAAGGTAATGAGCGTTTTGCACGGACGCTGCGCTCACTAGATCATCAAAAGGGCATGAACAATTCAATCCCAGAAACGGTGTCCTTTTTGGAACTGTTGAGGGCACGAGAAGTGGAGGACCTGCCGATCGGCAAGAACTGGCTTACCAACCAATCCTCCAAATCCTTGGCCGTACCGATTGGTCTGAAAGGAAGAACGGATAGAGTTGAATTGAATCTGCATGAAAAGGCGCATGGACCTCATGGATTGGTGGCTGGGACGACGGGTTCGGGGAAAAGTGAACTGCTGCAAACCTACATCCTATCGTTAGCCGTTCATTATCATCCACATGAAGTAGCCTTTTTGCTCATCGATTATAAAGGCGGGGGAATGGCGCAGCCATTCAGGCAGATTCCCCATCTGCTTGGAGTGATTACGAATATTGAGGGAAGCAAGAACTTCAGCGCAAGGGCCCTTGCCTCCATCAATAGCGAATTGAAAAAACGCCAGCGCCTATTCGATCGATATGAAGTCAATCACATCAACGACTACACGGATTTGTACAAAGAAGGAAAAGCGGAAGAACCGTTGCCGCATTTATTTTTAATATCAGATGAGTTTGCCGAGCTTAAGAATGAGGAGCCGGATTTCATCCGTGAATTAGTCAGCACTGCCAGAATTGGTCGAAGCTTGGGTGTTCATTTGATTCTTGCCACGCAAAAGCCCGGCGGTGTCATAGATAACCAGATATGGAGTAATGCCCGCTTCAAGATTTCCCTAAAGGTGCAGGATGCCAATGATAGCAAGGAAATCCTTAAAAATGGCGATGCCGCAAATATCACGGTCACGGGGCGGGGATATTTGCAGGTAGGCAATAACGAGGTGTACGAACTGTTTCAGTCAGCATGGAGCGGTGCCCCTTATTTGGAGGATACGGCGGGATCGGAGGACGAGGTGGCACTGGTCACCGACCTTGGCCTAGTTCAAATCTCGAGTGTTTCGGAACAGGCTGCTAGTCGAAGGAAAGAAAAAATCAGTGAAATCGAAGCCGTTGCCGATCATATCGTGGCGACACAGGCAGAAATGAAGATCGAGAAGCTGGCAAGCCCATGGCTTCCGCCCCTTCAAGCTCGCCTATCGAGAAGCGGTGAAAGCAGCCTGACGAGCAATCAAATCCATCTCGGAATGAAGGATGAACCGGAATTGCAAAGCCAGACAAATTATATCTATAACTGGTTGGAGGATGGAAATATCGGGATATTCGGTTCTTCCGGATACGGTAAATCAACTACGGCTTTGACCCTGCTCTTTAGCTTTGCCGATCAATTCTCTCCTGAAGAACTACATTATTATTTGTTCGATTTTGGCAATAGCGCGTTACTGCCATTGCGCCAGCTGCCCCATACAGGGGATTACTTCCGATTCGATGAGCTTAGGAAAATTGAAAAATTCATGCTATTCATGAAAGCGGAAATCGAAAGGCGCAAGCAGCTTTTTTCGCAAAAGGAGCTTAGTAACATCAAGCTTTATAACGCGTTAGCGGAGGAGAAATTGCCGATTATTTATATCACGGTCGACAATTTCGATTTAGTGAAGGATGAGATGCAAGATCAGGAGGCGCAATTGATCCAGTTTGCACGTGACGGACAATCACTGGGGATTTTCATGATTTTGACGGCGACTAGAATCAATGCCATTCGCCAGCCATTGATGAATAACCTTAAGACGAAAGTGGTTCATTATTTAATGGACAGTTCGGAACAATATTCAGTCCTGGGCAGAACCCCTTATGAAAATGAACCGGTCCCGGGACGAGCTTTGGTGAAAAAAGATCAAACTTATCTCGTGCAGGTCTATTTACCAGCCGATGGAGCCGATGATATAGCCGTTCTGGCAGAAATGAAACAGGCTGTCGCTGAACATAAAGGGAAGTACCGGGAATACCCTAAGCCGCCGGCCATTGCGATGTTGCCGACGCACCTTGATACCGGCTCTTTCAAGGAATACTGGACACAAGCCATCAAGAAAGAGGCCATCCCGATCGGTCTTTCGGAGGAGAGCGTTACACCTGTTTGTGTGGAGCTGAATGTCGATCCATTCTTGCTTGTCCTCGGTCAGTCTAGGAAAGGAAAAACGAATGTGCTAAGAGTGCTCATGGAGTCCTTGCTGACACAATCGATTGGCGAAATAGGCTTATTTGACGGAATCGACCGTGGTTTATCCTCATACGCTCCGATTGAAAAGGTACGTTATGTGGAAACAAAAGATCAGATAACGGAGTGGCTCGATCATATTACGGAAATCTTTGAAGAGCGTGAAAGGGAGTACCTAGCAGCGTTGGAGTTGAAACCGATGGAGCAAGAGGAATACAAAGCCATCATTTTTGTAATTGATAGCATTTCCCGGTTTCAGCAAACGATCGATGGCAGGATCCAGGATCGAATCAGCGGGATGATGAAGCAGTATAGTCATCTTGGTTTCAGACTGATCGTCGCTGGAAATGCCAATGACTTCACCAAGGGGTATGATTCATTGACAACGGAATTGAAGCAAGTCAGGCAGGCAGTCTTGCTCCTGAAAAAATCGGACCAAAGCCTGTATACACTCTCTTATTCGAGAAAAGAAGAAGAAATTCAGCCGGGCTACGGATACTTTGTCCAAAATGGCCGGGAATGTAAAATTCAAATTCCATTAAGTGAAGAAAGAAGGAGAGTGCACGAGAGTGTCTGAAAAAATTAAACCGGTGCTGTTAATCGCTAAAATACTCGTGATTTTAGCGCTGCCAATTTTGTTTTTTTCTTATATTGGTCAAAATCCAATGAAGAAACTGGAAACGGCATCCCGTGAAATCGCGATCGTCAACGAAGATAATGGCACTGAATTCAATGAAAAGCCGATTTACGTCGGTTCGGAACTTGTTACGACATTGGACAAGGATTCTGAATATGAGTGGATCGTAGTTAACCGAAGCACGGCTGAAAGCGGGCTTGCCAATGAAAAGTATGATGCCGTTATCTACTTCCCGTCCGATTTTTCAAAGAATATTTATACGTTCAATGATGAACGGCCAATCAAGGCGGGGATAAAGTATAAGGTACAAACAAGTTTAAATGCAGAGAATATGGAAAAGGTACAAAAGGAATTAGAAAAGACAAAAAGCAAAATGAACAAGCATATTTCAACACAGTATTGGAGTTATGTTTCCCAATCAGTCGAGGACATCCGCAAGAAATTCGATAATGTCCTTGCAAAGGAAATCGCCTTTCAAAATACGATGTATGAATTCTATACACCTAGCTCGGAAAGCCTTGCCGGGAGTATAAAGCAGCATAAGGATATGCTTGAAGGGGTATTCGCCGAAACGAAGGATGCCGGGAAGACGAGTAATGAAACCATGGATGAAATGGGTCATACAAAAGCCCAAATGGCTTCCTTCGTAAAAGATGTCGCCTCGTTCGAGGAATATCAAAAAAATCAAAGCAAACTTTTCATGGACGCTTCGAGCCAAAATCAGCAGCTAGTCAAGGACAGTGTGCAAGCTTATGGCAAGGTGTTGGATGAGGGGAGCCAACAGATTCCTGAGATTCAGCAAGGAATGAGTGCCAAGTACAGCCTAAATGACAAAGACTTTAGTGAAAACGTCGGGATCATGAAGGAGAGGCTGGACTCCAGCAATGCTGAGTTGGAAACCTTCACAACAAACCTGAAAGGAAAGCAAGTCGATCAAATTTCGAAAATCTCTCAAGAACAACAAAGCTCGATTGAACAATTCAAACAAACGGAAGAGTTAGACCTTGATAAGCTTCAGGCTGCCATGCTTGCGCAAAGAGGAAACCTTGCAAGCGGCTCTGGCGATGGGACGGATGCCACTGGAGGGAACGGTGCAAAGATAGAGGATATCGAGACTGAAACGGGTATGGGGGAGGCGGCAGATGCCCCTACAAAGAAGGATCCAATCGATGAGCTCTCGCTGCAGGCATTACTGGACCAAATCAATGGCATCCAATCGGCCCTTGCAGGTTTGGTGCCGGCTGAGGGGAGTGAAGGAGCTGCTGAGCAACTCAATATTCTTACAGCAGAACTCCAAGCAGAAATCAATAACCTCAGCGGAACGGTGAACGGCAGAACCGGGAATTATAATCAAGTGATAACGGAGTTCAATGCACTGGTAGATTCATATAATCAACTGCTGGAACAGCATAAGCAGCTACAAGCTGATTATCATGAACTTGGCTCCGATTACAAGGATCTTGGCGATGAATGGAAAAAGTCACAGGAGGATATAGAGGAGCTGCAGAACATCCAAAATATGACCATCGACGAGGCCATCGCGAAGATCAGGAGTTCCGAGCAGAGCCTCCTTGAAAAAGTGGGGGGAGAAAGGCGCGCGGTGCTGGTGCAGGTCTTTAATGATTCCATCACCAACCGTAATGCAAATGAGCTCCTATCCTATTATGGCTCGCTGTCATCTTACAGTGAATTGGCTGAACGAGTCACGGCAGCGAAAGTCGATAAAATATTTGCAGCCAATATAAAGGAATTGGAAAACCTGAAAAATGGGGTTTCCCCAAACGTGGATGAGGGAGCGAAACTCGTCAAAACAAGTTTAGCAGGAGTCGATGATAATTTCGGAGTGTTCTCCGACTCCATCTTAGGTTTTATGAAGGAATATGATGCAAACGTAAAAGCGGGGCAGGAAGCAACGTTAGCTGAGTTGGCGGCAATTACCGTACGTGCTCAAGAAGTATCTGCCCAAATGTCGGATCATATGGAGCCACCTGAAATAGAAACGGAACCGCCGTTGAACCTTGATGGTGAAATGTTTGTAACGCTTCAAGATAATACAGCGACAACTGTCGGCTTCATCTCCGAGCTTGTCAATTCGGTGGCCGAGCGTCAAGAAACGGTTACGAAGGATACCGCCGACCTGCAAGTGAAAGTGGGCTCCGTACAGGAAAGGGCCGATCAGCTTAATGATAATTGGTCAAAAAACGTGGATTCGACCGTTCAAATCAAGACGGACGTATACAGTGTCTTGAATAACACGCTAGTCGATGATCAGCAGAATGGGTATGTGTATGAGTATTTAGCGAATCCCGTTCAAATCAGCGGAGAAGTCCTTCAGCAGGAAAAGGTCAATATCCCGCCGATCGTCATGTTGGTGATCATCCTCATTTCCGGCTTATTGATCGGTTTTTTCCTGCATCATTATGGATCCCTTCCAATGATGGTCCATGCAGCACTGAACGCTTTATTGAATTTAATTGTAGGTTTGATCATCAGCATCTATGGCTTGAAAATATATCCTTTGGGGGATATGCAGGAGATTAAATGGACCGTTTTCACCGTCCTGCTGTTATTCTTCTGTTCTGCATGCACCCGGCTTGCCTTCTCCATCGGGCCGTTTGTCGGGGCGATGCTGGTGATTGGTTTGATTAGTTTCTTCATGATTCCATTATTGGATTTGATCATGCCTAATTTCAACGTCGATCATCCGGTTGCAGACGTATACATGTCCATCCAATTCGGTGATCAGTCGGCATTCATTCCGGCCATCATCATTTTGATGATACTGACGCTCATCGGATCGGTCATTCCCTATATAGTGAAGCGCTTTACAGAAAGAAGAGAAATGGCCCATGAAGCGGAATAAATATGTATGGTATATCTTGTTCATTTTGTTCTTTATCGATCATCCGCATGGCCACGCCGAGGAGCCGATGGTCGAGCCCAACGAATATCAGGAAAAGGATATTGATATTCAAACGGAGTATTTCCATGAGGAGGGGTTGCTGGAGCAAAAGCAGAGACTGCCTGAGGAACAAAAGGACCTTTCCTTTGAAAGGGGGAAATATGATGCCGTCGATTCGGTGACGGATTCACTGTTTCTTTCCCCAGTAACGGAGAATAATAATACCATCGCTTCAAAGGCCGAACAGCTTGGATTATTCAAAGAGGACGGCAAGCGAATGACAAGCGAAGAAGAAGCGGAGCCCTCGCTTCATTTTGACCTGACGATTTTGCTTGTTATCATTCTAGCGCTTGCGGTCGTGTGTTTGTTTTTTATCATCATCCCGAAAATGGGAAAGCTGAATGGAGCTACTAAACGAACATGAAAAAGGGCTTTAGCTAAAAAATACCCTACAGGAAGACACTATGAAAAATGTCTATCCTGTAGGGTATTTTTGTTTGTAATATTTCGTCTCTTCCACTCCGCACTAAGATCAAGATGCCTGCAGTGTGGTGGTGTACTTATTCCGTTTCATTCCACTTGGCGTGAAAATGAAGGTGCAATACTGATTACCGACAGTTACGAAAAAAAGATGCCGCCTGAAAAATAAAAAGGCAGACAGCATCTCCTTGTAGTTGCCTATCTTTTTTTGCTAAAGGTCCATGATGGCTCTAAGAAGCCCTAAAACAAGGGCGATTGCCAAGACCCAAATGAAGAATCTTTTATACATGATCGATACCTCGGATATCATAGGTTTGGATTGCCTTCATTTTAGCATAAACAAAGGAAGAAAAGCAGAGTCCATTGCCATCACTTAATGTAGCGAATGATATGAATGGAAGGATGCCCCGATATATCGGAGCATCCTTGTTCAATATTATTTAAATAAGTCCGGGTAAACGGTTTTAGCAGCAAGTTCTACCGCTTCACCGATCCTTGGTCCGGGACGGGACATGACACTTTCATCAAGCAGGTGGACGTCATCGTTTTTCACGGCAGCGATTTCTTCCCAACCTTTACGTGATTTTATTTCATCAACGGCATCTTTTACATAGGTTGCAGTGGTAAGGATCGTTTCCGGGTTGCGCTTGACGACTTCTTCCCCGGATATTTTAACCCAGCCCTTTTGGTCGGCAAAGACGTTTTTAATGCCAGCGGTTTCCAGGATTTCTTGTTGGAAGGTTTCGTCACCTGTTGTATAGATTTCCGGAGCCGGACTGATTTCAAAATATGTTTGCTCCTGTTCATCCAAGGTTCCCACTTTTTCCTCGACACTTGCTATTTGGGATTTGATATCCTTCACCAATGCATCGCCTTTCTTGGTAACTCCCATCACTTTGGCAATCTGCTCAATATCTCCGTATACGTCATCGAAATTGGCTGCCGATTTAATGATGAATATAGGGATGCCGGCATCTTCGAGTGGCTTCAGCGTCGCTTCATCGCCAACGGTATAAGCGATGATCGCATCTGGCTTCAGGGCTATGATCTTTTCTGCATTGATATTCACGGAATCTGAAACATGTTCGATTTTCTTCGCTTCCTCGGGATAATTATCGAAGTCCGTCACGCCAACCACTTTCTTCCCCTGTCCTAAGGCAAATAGAATTTCGGTATTGCTAGGCTGCAGTGAAACGACTTTTTCTGGTGCCTTATAGAATTTTATTTTCTTTCCAGTATCATCTGTAACGGTATAGCTCTTCGCCTCGTTCGCTTTTTTATCATCTTTTGCAGATTGATCCGTTACGCCACATCCTGTAAGGAAAAGGGCGAGCATAAGCATGGAAATCCAGCTGAATCTTTGGGTACATTTCATTATTTATTCCTCCATCTGTTTTTTCATCGGTTTAGTAGGATAAGATTTGCTAATAAAAGGTATTTCTTCAAAGCCTTGTCGCTTATTAACGTAGACTGCCATTACGAATAAAACGTTTGCAAGCAAGTGGGCGTAATCGAAAAGGATGTCCGGAACTTCCCTTTCCAGACTGACTTTGTGCAAAGCGCGGACGGACTTTTTGGCTTCGCTGCGGCAGGCATGCAGGGCACATGCCGCCGTTGACCCTTGGGGGAGCACAAATGTCTGGATCTGTTCTTTAACTTCTGCGACATACCGGTCATAAATCGAACTTAAATGGTCCAGGTCATGGTCGCTGATGGCTAGTTTTCCACGGACTGAACCATTTAGATGATAGGCCATGGGCAGCAAAACCATTAAATCCCGGTGAACGTCAGGAACATCCTTCGTCAGGGATGCGGCCATGCCGATTCGCGTCGTCAAGGAGTCTGTTCGTATTTCAAAATCGACTGTGGAAGCGGATTCGCGCATGTATGGATAGCATAAAAAACGAAGGTCTTTCTTTGCCATAACTCTTCCTCCTTTACGTAGTTTGGTGAATGACTGCCGTATCGCTTTTCGCATCAAAACAAAAAGCCGACCAAGAGTTTTGGTCGGCATCGAGCATCCATGTATTCCTAGTAGAAAAAAAGATGGAAGGCTGCCGTACAATCTCCTATCTTCCGAAGAGCATGATACGATAAAAAAAGGCAGGTCTCCTGGCTTGTGCGTCATTTTACTCTAAGAACCTTCCCATTTGATGATGGATAGCACAAATGTCCAATCCACCATCAAATAGTGGTATGCATCTTATTTCATTAGCACTTACAGTTGCGGAAACAGCTTCGGTTTTGAACCGAATTCCCTATTAAGCTGACAAGGCAGCACCCTTTTCTGCAAGGTTCATATTCACTTAGGATAAGTTTACCATACCTTTTTCCTTAAGCTGCACTAATATTTTTAGAGAATTTCGTTTATGGTTTACGGAATATCTAGTAAACTTACAATGTAAGGATTAATTGGCTGTTACTGTAAAGAGAAGTCGGAGATAGATTGGAAATGAGATAATCGTGATAGATTTCCCAGGAGGTAGCGAATGATTTATAAGCAGGCAAATCAAAAACTGGAAAAGGTTCTAGGAAATATTGAAAAAGTGATTATCGGAAAGCGGGATATTGCAGAACTGAGCATCGTCGCACTGCTTTCCGGTGGGCATGTTTTATTGGAGGATGTTCCGGGAGTAGGCAAGACAGTCATGGTCCGGGCGCTTGCCAAATCGATAAGTGCGAGCTTTAAGCGAATACAATTCACGCCTGATTTACTCCCTTCCGATGTAACCGGCGTTTCGATTTTCAACCCAAAGGAACAAGCGTTCATTTTTCGGCCAGGACCGATAATGGGACATATTATTTTGGCAGATGAAATTAACCGGACCTCTCCGAAAACGCAGTCTGCCCTGCTTGAAGCGATGGAGGAGGCAAGTGTGACGATCGATGGCGTCACCAGGGGATTGGAGCAGCCCTTTTTTGTCATGGCGACGCAGAACCCGATTGAGTACGAGGGCACATATCCGCTTCCGGAAGCGCAATTGGATCGATTCCTGTTAAAAATGAAGATGGGCTACCCGAGTGTTGCGGAAGAAATCGAGGTCCTGCAAAGAGCTCAATACATGGCTCCGCTTGAAGAGCTGGAATCAGTCATCACCTTGGAAGAATTGAAGGCCCTGCAGGCAGAGGCTAAGATGGTGATCGTGGATGACACAATAAAAGGATATATTGTTGAACTGGCCAATGAAACGAGGAGCCATCAGGCTGTCTATCTTGGGGTCAGTCCGCGTGGATCGATTGCTTTGATGAAGGCAGCCCAAGCTTATGCACTAATACAGGGCAGGGATTATGTCCTGCCGGATGATGTTCAATATTTAGCTCCGTTCGTTTTCTCCCACCGCCTGATTTTAAAACCTGAAGCGAATTATGATGGCTTCGATGCTGAAATGGTGATCACCGAAATTGTCGCGAAGACTCATGTGCCTGTGAAACGGGCCTTGTCATAATGCGTAGCTTCAATCATTTTCTAAAGAAAAACATGAATGCGGCCGGGTTGGTATTTCTTATGGCCACTTCCTTTTGCTTTGCGATGTTTCAAGGCGGATTTGTCAGTTGGTTCATTTTTTATTCGTTTTTGCCCTTTGCCGCGTATGCCATGATTCTGCTGTTTTATCCCCTTCACTCCATTACGGTTGAAAGAAACGTCAGCAAAAGAGAATGCCAGGCAGGTGAAACCGTTGAAATGAACCTGACGTTCACCCGTAAGAACCGGCTCCCGCTCTTATTTCTGGTGATAGAGGAGGAATTGCCAGGAGATATGGAAGATAGTGAAGATAGTGAAGATAGTGGGATTTATAGAAAGGCGCTGATCTTCCCTGGGTTCAAGCGTACCATCAGCTTGTCGTATGCTTTGGAGGGCCTGCCACGTGGTGAGCATAGGTTCCAATCGATCCGTTTTTTGATAGGGGACTTTTTTGGACTCGTTGAAAAGGAGGCGATATTCGATTCTCCTATGAATATAACCGTTTTCCCTACGTATCATGAGCTTGACTCCCTATATCTCGATCAATTGTTCAATCAGGGACAAGCAGGCCCGACAAAGAAAACACATCGGGAACATTCGGTGGTATCCGGGGTGAGGGAGTATCAGCCAGGTGATCAGCTTTCATGGATCAACTGGAAAGCGACGGCTCGAACGAGTGAGATCATGACGAAGGAATTCGAAGTGCAAAAAAATCGGGATGTATGGATCATCCTTGATAACCAGCCATCGATATCATTTGAAGAATCCATTATTGCGGCGGCTTCCTTTGTCCACAGCCTGTTAAAAAAGGGCATCCAGGTTGGTTATGCGAGTACGTCTTCGAGTCTAATCCTGCCTGCCGGGGCGGGCAGGAACCAGAGAAGGAAGATTTTTACCAGACTTGCTAAAGAAAGAACGGATGAAACAAATGCATTAGCTGATAAAGGAAGGAAGGGAAATTTGCCGGCAAACGCAGCCGTGATTTTCATCGTATCCGATTTGACCAGGGAAAAGATGGAACTATTAAATGCTTTCCGCACTAATCGAGGGTTAACGATGTTATGCATGAAGAATCCGGAAAATCTACTGGATGAGGAAAAAAGGGTAATGACTACTGCTATGACAAAAGGAATCAAGGTTAGCTTTATTGAACATGAGCAGCTGCGGTTCGATAGAACGGGGGTGATGGCAAAATGACTGTCACTGGTGAAAAGCTGCAAAGGTACATGCATATCATCCTATATGTTTTTGGTCTGATCTTGACCACTGAGTGGCTAAGGCCGGTCGATCAACTGACGGATACAGGCAATATTTTTATTTTTGTCCTGTTTTTAATCTTTTCCCTGCTGCTGCATTACTTCCAAATACATTGGCCCATCCGCTTTATCCTCATTTCCGTGTATATCATGTTTTCCTTACAGCTCCTTCACTCAATAAATGGTATATCATGGATGAGTGGGTTTCTAGTCGATTTTACAGCTAACCTAAGGTTTATATACGATGCGAATTGGGAGTCGATCACAAACCCATTTCGAACGTTGTTATTTTTTGTGCTTCTATGGCTTGTAACGTATTTGATCCATTACTGGGTGATGGTAAGGCAAAGCATTTTTTTCTTTTTCCTTTTAACGGTGTTTTTCGTATCTGTACTTGATACATTCACTCCCTACGCGGGGGACATGTCAATGATAAGGATCATCATCACTGGTTTTCTGATGCTCGGCCTGCTTTCCCTGCTGCGTCTCATGATACAGGAGCAGATTGCATTTCCGCCGGCAGCCATCAAAAAATGGGCCATGGTGCTGATTGGCGTGATCGTGTTAAGTGCCGTCGCTGGCTTCATCGGTCCAAAGCTCTCTCCTCAGTGGCCCGACCCAGTTCCTTATATCACTTCTTATTCAAATAAAACGATGCAGGAAGGCGATGGTTCTAAGGACAAAAGCGTCGGTTACGATGAAGATGATTCAAGTCTTGGCGGTTCGATAGAGCCTGATAGCTCCGTCGTTTTTTATAATAATGCAACTGAGGGGCATTATTGGAAAGTGGAAAACAAAGATGTTTATACAGGGAAGGGCTGGGTTTCCATAGAGGAACCGGACGTTGCCTCTTTTTCCATTGGTCAGGATATGGGCCCATTGGATATTTACCAAGTTCCTGAAGTGATGAAAACGAAGGAAATGACAACTGAAGTGTCCATGGAAGAAATGTATCCGCATATCCTGCATCCTCAATCCGGGTATTTAAAAAAGATTGAGGATAACAGCAACACCGAAATGAATTTTATATATTATCTAGGCATGGACAAAATCATTACCGAATGGAAAAATGGCGACCCTCAATTAATGAAAGAATATGAGTTGACCTATGACATGCCTAGTTTTGATATAGCTGAGCTAAGGAAGGTAACGGAACCCGATGAATCGATGGCTGTGTTAATGGAAAAAAATACACAGCTTCCTGAGGGATTGCCTAACCGGGTCTATGATTTGGTTACGCAGCTTACGAGAAATGAAACGAATTGGTACGATAAGGCAAAAGTCATTGAGAATTATTTCGATCGCCCTGAATTCATTTATTCAAAAGATGAAATTCCATATCCAGATACGAATCAGGATTATGCCGATCAATTTTTATTCGAGACAAAGATAGGGTACTGCGATAATTATTCGACGGCAATGGTCGTATTACTCCGTGCCGCCAATATACCTGCCAGATGGGTAAAGGGCTACACGGAAGGGGAGAAAACGGTTAATCGTGGAGAATCCGTTTATAAAGTCACCAACAATAATGCACATTCCTGGGTCGAGGTTTATTTTTCGGGGATAGGCTGGGTGCCCTTCGAACCAACAAAGAGTTTCAACGGGGAAGTCGAATTTTATGACTCGGAATTGAAACAGCAAGAAATCAAGAACCGGGAGGATGCCCCAGCTAATGCAGAGCAACCAAAGGTAGAGGAGAGGGAACGCCTGGATAAACCCGATAACGATGCTGAATCCATGAAGGAAAAGGATGAACGGAGACTGGACGGGCAAAGGAAATGGATGGCCTCCGCTCTTATGGTTGTCCTGATTCTCCTGGCAATAAGCTATATCTCGAGAAGGAAATGGATTCCGCATCTGCACGTCCTTATGTATAGGCGGAAATCCGGCCAGCATTTCACGTCTGCGTATGCCATTTTATTGAAGCAATTAAACCGGGCTGGGCTAATTCGACCAGCTGGGCAAACGTTAAGGGAGTACGCAGCTTATGTCGATGCAGTGTACGGTACAAATGAGATGAGCGAATTGACGGCTGGATACGAAATAATGTTGTATCGTGGAGACGTGGAAGATGGCGAATGGGAGCACTTTCAAAGCGTCTGGGAACGCTTGATGAAAAAAACTAGCTCTTGACCAGGTTTTTATTATATTGATACAATAACAAAAACTAACTTAAACTAATATATCCTTCATATATCCTCGATAATATGGATCGAAAGTTTCTACCGAATCACCGTAAATGATTTGACTATGAAGGCGGATTTTAACAGGAAAGCTGAAAATCTGCCTTCGTCTGTACTTTTTGTGTATTTTTGAGGGTGGATTTTTAGTTTTTCTTTTTTTATGATAATATTTTTTATAAGAAAGTATCACCCGATTATACGGGTGAATTACATTGATAGAGGTGACGTTTGTGCCGGGGAAAACAGAATTGCAAAAAAACCAGGAAATGATCGTAGTACTAGATTTCGGAAGCCAATATAACCAATTGATCACTCGTCGTATCCGTGAATTCGGTGTGTACAGTGAGCTTCATCCTCATACAATCACGGTAGAAGAAATCGAGAAAATGAATCCTACCGGAATCATTTTTTCAGGGGGCCCGAACAGTGTTTATGATGCAGCGGCGTTTGGCTGTGATGAACGCATTTTCGAAATGGGTCTGCCGATCTTCGGTATTTGTTATGGCATGCAGTTGATGACCAAGCATTTTGGCGGAAAAGTGGAGCCGGCGAAAAACCGTGAATACGGAAAAGCTACATTAGCCATCCAAAATGAATCCAAGCTATTCAGTGACCTGCCGCAAGAGCAAATCGTCTGGATGAGCCATGGTGACTTAGTGGTTGAGACTCCTGAAGGCTTCACCGTTGATGGGACGAACCCATCATGCCCGATTTCGGCTATGAGTGACGAGTCACGTAAATTATACGCGGTACAATTCCATCCGGAGGTCCGCCATTCGGTTTACGGTAATGACATTCTGAAAAACTTCGTATTCGGAGTTTGCGGCTGCAAGGGCGATTGGTCCATGGAGAACTTCATTGAAATCGAGATGGAGAAAATCCGCCAAACGGTCGGAGATAAAAAGGTATTATGCGCCTTAAGCGGCGGTGTCGATTCCTCCGTTGTTGCCGTATTGATCCATAAAGCGATTGGCGATCAGCTGACATGTATCTTCGTTGATCATGGATTGCTTCGTAAAGGCGAAGCTGAAGGAGTAATGGAAACATTCAGCGAAGGCTTCAATATGAACGTAATCAAGGTCGATGCATCCGAGCGTTTCCTATCGAAGCTAGCTGGCGTATCCGATCCCGAGCAAAAACGGAAAATCATCGGTAACGAGTTCATCTACGTATTCGATGACGAAGCAACGAAGCTTGAAGGCATCGATTTCCTTGCGCAAGGTACGCTTTACACGGATATTATTGAAAGTGGCACGGCCACTGCACAAACAATCAAATCGCATCACAATGTCGGCGGCCTGCCGGAAGATATGCAATTTAAATTGATTGAGCCATTGAATACGCTATTCAAGGATGAAGTGCGTGCACTTGGAAGTGAAATGGGCATTCCGGATGAAATCGTATGGCGTCAACCATTCCCGGGTCCAGGTTTAGGTATTCGTGTATTGGGCGAAATCTCTGATGAAAAACTTGAAATCGTTCGTGAATCTGACCATATCTTGCGTGAAGAAATTAAAAAGAATGGCTTAGAGCGCGAAATCTGGCAGTATTTCACGGTGCTGCCTAACATCCGCAGTGTCGGGGTCATGGGCGATGCCCGGACGTACGATTACACCATCGGCATCCGTGCGGTTACATCCATTGATGGGATGACTTCGGATTGGGCACGTATTCCGTGGGATGTACTTGAGATCATCTCGACGAGAATCGTGAATGAAGTGAACCACGTAAACCGCGTCGTGTATGACATTACGTCCAAGCCGCCTGCAACGATCGAGTGGGAATAGAAGCAACTAGCAGCTGATCAGTGAAGGGAGACCTTCACTGATTTTTTTTGTGGGATTAACGAAAGAGTATGTGATGTGGTTTTGTTTCACGTATGTTGGTGAACGTATACCCATAATTAGACAGGAATATAAAGCGAAACGCGAACGTTTCCTGAAATTACATAAAAAATATTCGTGAGACATATTGACGATTATTTTGGCGACTGATACACTATACCTATATTAATAAAAAAACATAATTGTCGTATAATATTGGGGATATGGCCCAAAAGTTTCTACCAAGCTGCCGTTAACGGCTTGACTACGATGTGAACAGAGGCCAAGTGGCCACTTCTTTACATAATAGTAGTCAAGTCCCGTTCGGAAGCGAATCGGGCTTTTTGTCTTTTGGCTTACGATCTTATGATAGGGGAGACTCATAATGAAGAATTATTTTCGTTTTAATGAATTGGGAACGAATTATCGCCGTGAGATACTTGGCGGTCTAACAACGTTCCTTTCTATGGCATATATCCTGGTTGTTAACCCTGTGATGCTGACATTGCAAAGCATCGATGACTATCCAGATGAATTGAGAATGGATTACGGAGCGGTTTTCGCGGCTACAGCCCTAGCTGCCGCAATTGGCTCGATATTGATGGGGCTCATAGCAAGGTATCCGATTTCACTCGCCCCTGGTATGGGACTGAATGCATTTTTCGCCTTTACCGTTGTTCTTGGTTTCGGAATACCTTGGCAGACCGCTTTAACTGGCGTTTTGATATCAGGGGTCATTTTCGTTTTACTCTCCTTATCTGGAATACGTGAGAAAATTATCAATGCAATACCGGTCGAGCTGAAATACGCAGTTGGAGCGGGTATCGGTTTATTCATTACGTTTGTAGGGTTCCAAAACTCCGGAATCATTACGAATGATGACAGTGTCCTTGTCGGCTTGGGCGATTTAACCTCGGGAAATACGTTATTGGCAGTCTTCGGAATTGTCGTAACCGTCATTTTAATGACGAGGGGCGTCAAAAGCGGCGTGTTCATCGGTATGGTCATTACGGCCATCGCCGGAATGATTTTTGGCCAAGTGCCTGTTCCTGAGAAAATCATCGGAGCGGTTCCAAGCATTGCCCCTACATTTGGGGTTGCATTCGATGCTTTCGGAAATCCGGGAGATCTCTTCACGGGACAAATGTTAATCGTTATATTGACCTTCTTGTTCGTGGCTTTCTTCGATACGGCTGGTACGTTGGTGGCTGTAGCGCAGCAAGCAGGCTTAATGAAAGATAATGTCCTTCCTAGAGTGGGAAAAGGGTTGCTTGCAGATTCTTTATCCATCGTTTCAGGTGCAATCCTGGGTACATCCACAACTACATCGTATGTTGAGTCAACATCGGGCGTGGCAGCCGGTGCACGAAGCGGATTTGCGGCCGTGGTGACAGGTTTGCTGTTCATCCTATCGCTTTTCTTCTTCCCGCTTCTTTCCGTCGTAACATCGGCGGTGACCGCTCCGGCATTGGTCATAGTCGGAGTACTGATGGCATCTTCACTTAAGAATATTGATTGGCACAAGTTCGAAGTGGCCGTTCCAGCGTTCTTTACCGTCATCATGATGCCGATGACTTATTCGATCGCCACGGGGATAGCTTGCGGATTCATCTTCTATCCGATCACGATGTCGATGAAGGGAAGAGCCAAGGAAGTTCATCCCATCATGTGGGGGCTAGGAGTCGTCTTCCTTTTATATTTTATTTTCTTGAAGTAATGATACGCATTGATCAGAAGAGCCCTTTTTTGGGGGCTCTTCTTTCTGTTGTAAGAGAAAGGACAAATCGTGTATAGTAAAGGGACTAAGTACTGAGTACTTTATCCTGTGCGCATAAGGATGACTTTGCGAAAAAATGAGGGAGAAAAATGAGCGGTTTTATCGTTGAAAAGGTATTGAACAATAACGTGGTGATTGCCACGCATCCGTCGTATGGCGAAGTGGTTTCGATCGGGAAAGGCATAGGCTTCAACAGAAAGAAAGGCGAGGAGTTAAGTCCGCAACTTTTTGATAAGACATTTGTTCTAAAAGATGTTAAGGAGCAGGAAAGTTACAAAAAACTTTTGCCGCAGATCGACCAGAATCTCCAAGCTGCCATTATAGAATCCATTCATCTTATTAATGATCGAGTGTCGGGAAAGCTCAATGAACATATACATGTCGGATTAACTGATCATTTATTGTTCGCCCTTCAGCGTGTTTCACAAGGAATGACTATCAAAAACCCATTTTTGAAAGAAACGATAACCCTCTATCCTTTTGAGCACGATATCGCCGTCGATGTCATCGATTTAATTCAAGACAAGACAGGAATCGGCCTGCCGCAAGGAGAAATCGGATTCATAACGCTTCATATCCATAGTGCAATAGCCAACAAGGACTTATCGGAAGTCAATCAGCATTCGCAATTAATCTATCATCTCATACAAGTGGTGGAAGAGCAGCTCGGGGTACGGATAAACAAAGAGAGCATCGACTATTCCCGCCTGGTCCGTCATCTAAGATTCATGGTAGATAGGGTCCTCGCAGGGGAAAAAGTGGATGAGCCAGAAAAAATCGCTTTGCTATTGAAAGAAGAATATCCTTTGTGCTACAATATCTCATGGAAGCTAATAAAAATTATGCAAAGGAAATTAGGCAAGCCGGTTTGTGATGCGGAAGCTGTCTATTTAACGATGCATATTCAACGATTACAAAAGAAAATAAAATAAAAATACATTATCTTACGTGTTACTGATTCGATCAGGCATAAGTGAGGAGAATGATTGTTATGAAAGAGGGTAATATATACCTGATTTCATTTCGATCCTATCTTTGCTTATGCCTTTTTGTATTGGGGAAATGCTGCGTGGGAAAATGCATTATATCACCATATGTAACCGTTTTATTAGTCTGGAAATTATTAAAGAGGAGGAAAATACATGTTTAAAAAGTTGTTTGGTGTGTTGCAAAAAATCGGTAAAGCTTTGATGCTTCCTGTAGCCATATTACCGGCTGCCGGAATCTTGCTTGCGTTTGGTAATGCATTGCAAAATGAGACTTTGTTGGATATCGCCCCGTTCTTGGCGAGTGGCGGAGTTGAAATGGTCGCATCCGTCATGGAGAATGCCGGAAATATTATCTTTGGCAATCTTCCCTTGCTATTTGCTGTTGGGGTCGCGATTGGGTTAGCAGGCGGGGATGGCGTTGCCGGACTTGCTGCAATTATAGGATTTTTAATAATGAATGTAACGATGGGAACAGTTCTTGGAATTGATGCTGTCGATATTAAGAACAATGGTGCGATGTATACTAATGTTCTTGGAATCCCGACATTGGGAACAGGTGTTTTTGGCGGTATCATTGTCGGTGTCATGGCTGCTTTTATGTATAATAAATTTTATGAAATTGAACTTCCTCCATATTTAGGATTCTTTGCGGGTAAACGGTTCGTACCGATTGCGACAGCTGTAAGTGCAGTTATTCTTGGGCTGTTGATGATCTTGGTTTGGCCGACGATACAGTCTGGTCTAAATTCGTTTTCCGAAAACATGTTAGGTGCCAACTTAACACTTGGAGCATTTATATTCGGGGTAGTGGAACGTGCTTTAATCCCGTTTGGTTTGCATCATATCTTCTACTCTCCATTTTGGTATGAATTTGGCAGCTATGTCAATTCGGCTGGGGTAGAGGTTAAAGGTGACCAACGTATTTTCATGGAACAAATTAAAGATGGTGTTCAGAATTTAACTGCTGGTACCTTCATGACTGGTAAGTACCCATTCATGATGTTCGGTTTACCAGCTGCAGCTTTGGCCATTTATCATGAAGCTAGACCGGAACGCAAGAAAATTGTCGGTGGCTTGATGGCTTCTGCAGCTCTGACATCGTTCTTGACAGGTATTACGGAACCGCTTGAATTTGCATTCTTATTTGTTGCACCGGTACTTTTTGGTATCCACTGTGTGTTTGCCGGTCTTTCTTTCATGACGATGCATTTGCTTAATGTTAAGATCGGGATGACATTCTCGGGTGGATTGATTGACTACGTCCTGTTCGGTTTGATTAATCCGCAAACGAATGCTTGGATTGTCATTCCAGTTGGTTTAGTCTTTGCGCTTATCTATTACTTCGGTTTCAGGTTTGCCATCCGGAAATTCAACCTGAAAACTCCTGGTCGTGAAGTGGAAGAGGATGAAGACGCTGAATCTGCTGGATCTGCAAGTACAGCGGGTACCCTGCCTGGAGATATCCTTGAAGCCATGGGCGGAAAAGAGAATATCTCTCATTTAGACGCTTGTATCACCCGTCTTCGTGTATCCGTGAATGATATCGGCAACGTTGATAAAAATAGGTTGAAGAAACTCGGGGCTGCTGGAGTGCTGGAAGTGGGCAATAATATCCAAGCTATCTTCGGACCTCGTTCGGAAACGATCAAAGGACAAATGAAAGATATCATGGATGGGAAAAGGCCTCGTAAGGTTGAGGCGTCTCCGGAAAAAGGCGTCGAAAACCAAATCGAGGATATCATTCCGCAACCTTTACGGACAGAAGGGGCAACCCATCACTTTGTTTCACCTATCAAAGGGGAATTGAAGCCGATTACTGAAGTGCCGGATGCAGTCTTTGCCGGAAAAATGATGGGTGATGGGTTTGCCATCTTACCGCATGAAGGACTGGTCGTTTCTCCAGTGGATGGCACGATCGTTAATCTCTTCCCTACAAAACATGCAATTGGTATTGTCTCCGATGCTGGACGTGAAATCTTGATTCATGTCGGGATCGATACGGTTAAGCTGGAAGGCAAAGGCTTTGAAGCACTTGTCGCTCAAGGTGATAAGGTAACAAGCGGGCAGCCGTTGCTTAAAGTCGATTTAGAATATGTTAAAAACAATGCCGCCTCCATCATCACGCCAATCGTCTTTACGAACCTTTCCGAGGGGGAAAGCGTGAAGATTGAAAAGGCTGGTACTGTAGACAGGGAAGAAGCGGACGTCATTTCCATCAAATAATAATTGTAGACAAGGAGGGCAGCTGTCATGGCTGCCCTCTATTTTCATTCCTTTATGCTTGGTATGGGCCTTATTCGGCAGGAAGGATATATTATAATAGAAGAAGACGGCAGGTTCGTGAAAAAAATGAAAAATATCCAAAGATTAAATTGACTTGTCTTAGGCCAAGTGATAATATATTAAATACACCGCTTACGACATCAAAGGCAGACAAGATTATTTTGAAACTTGCTGTTGACATGTCGCAGAGGAAGGTGCTATAATCATAAAGTTGCTAAAGCGACGTTGTGAAAAATTGCTCTTTGAAAACTGAACAAAACAAAGCGCCAACGTTAAATTTTAAGTGAGCACACACTATTAAAAAAGCAAATGAGCAAGTCAAACATTTCTTCGGAGAGTTTGATCCTGGCTCAGGACGAACGCTGGCGGCGTGCCTAATACATGCAAGTCGAGCGAATCGACGGGAGCTTGCTCCCTGAGATTAGCGGCGGACGGGTGAGTAACACGTGGGCAACCTGCCTATAAGACTGGGATAACTTCGGGAAACCGGAGCTAATACCGGATACGTTCTTCCTTCGCATGAAGGAAGATGGAAAGACGGTTTACGCTGTCACTTATAGATGGGCCCGCGGCGCATTAGCTAGTTGGTGAGGTAATGGCTCACCAAGGCGACGATGCGTAGCCGACCTGAGAGGGTGATCGGCCACACTGGGACTGAGACACGGCCCAGACTCCTACGGGAGGCAGCAGTAGGGAATCTTCCGCAATGGACGAAAG